>DGIT01000084.1 GCA_002386465.1 Burkholderiales bacterium UBA4615
CGATGGCTGGCGGCGTGGGGCCCGCGGGTGCAGAGGAAGTGGTGCTGGTGACACGACGCAGCGGGCAGGCTGCCCGATTGGAGATCGATCTGGCGGCGATGTTCGCCAGCGGCGATCTGGCACGTGACCCTGCCTTGCAGGCCGGGGATCTGATCTATGTCGGACGAGCGCCGCAGTACTACATCTATGGCCAGGTGCAGCGCCCGGGGATGTATGGCGTAGATCGCGGCCTGACAGTGGCCCAGGCGATCGCCAAAGGCGGTGGGCTGACCTTGCGCGGTACCGACCGCGGGGTGCGACTGCATCGGCGTGCGCCGGGTGGCAGTGTCCAGGTGCTGGATGTACGTCTCGACGAGCCAGTGCGCCCGGACGACCTGGTCTTTGTACGCGAGAGTGTGTTTTAGGGACACGGCCCGCCGTCGGGCGGCCCGCAATCGGCCTCATCGATCAGACAGATCGGCACCCGCGACTCGGACTTGATACCGACTGACGGTCTTGCTTGGCCGTTGGTCCGCCATCGAGCGGGTAAGGTGCCCGGCTAGACACAATTTAGACATAATCGTATCCATACCGTTACGTTGATGTGGGTGTCTATGGAACCACGCACTGCCAGCCTGTTGGATCGACAGCCGATCATGGATCGCCGGGGCGAACTCGCCGGCTTTCGCTTGTCCTGGCGACGTCCGCAGGGGACCCAGCGAACTGAGCAGGCGGGCGGCGGAACCGATCTGCAGGGGCTATCCGATCTGCTGCAAGATCTGGGGCCCGACCATGTTCTGGCGGGGCGGACGGCTTTTCTGGAGATCGATTCCCAGACCTTGAATGACCTGCCCGACCTGCGCCGACTCGACCCCGCGCGTACGGTGGTCAGCCTGAACCGGATGCACGGTGTCGCTGCGCACATGCTCTCCCGGCTCAGCGCGTTGAGGACTCAGGGCTTTGGCGTGGCTGTGCCTGCGCCGCGCCATGGCGAGGCCCCGGCTCCCTGGATGCCCTGGGCGACGCATCTTCGGGTCGACATGAAACATGTGGCCCCCGGATCTGAGCCCGCCCTGGCGGCATGCCTTGCGAGCGGCGGCCTGACCCTGATTGCCGAGTCGGTTGACTCCCCTGAGCTGGCGAGTCGCAGTCATGCACTGGGATGCCATGCCTTTCAGGGCGCTCATTTCGGGGCGGTCGAGTCGATGGGCCAGATTCGCCTGGGCGTGTGTCACGACACCGTGCGCAGGGCGCTGGTACAGGCCACGACTGGCGCCCCGCTGTCCGCGATTGAACACACCTTTCGCACCGATATCGGGCTGTGCTGGCGCTTGTTGCGGTTCATCGCTTCGGCCAATTTTGGACGGCTCATGCCGCTGGACTCGCTGCGCCATGCGCTGATGCTCGTGGGCATGCGCAGGCTCACCCGCTGGCTGCGACTCCTGCTCAACTGTGTGGACGATGTCTCGCCGGCCGCCCGAAGGCTCGGGCAGAGCGCCGCGCTGCGCGGGCAGCTGCTCGAATTGCTGGGGGCCGAGTATTTCGCCGGGCCTGATCGGGACAACCTCTTTCTGGTCGGCGGTCTGTCGATGCTCCCTGCGCTGCTCATGCAACCCATGTCAGAGGCGGTCAGCACCCTGGCCTTGCCTGACGGCGTAGCTGATGCACTGGTCGCACGTCAGGGTCGCTTCGGCGCCTTGCTCAACCTGGCCGATGCACTGGAGGCCGGGCAGGACGAGCGGGTGGAGGCACTGTGCAGCGAGCTGTCGCTGTCGGTCGGTGCTCTGGCACGCGCCAGACGCCACACCGGTGAGCCTGTCGAAGCGCACCGCGCCTGGGAGCGCACGCAAGGAGTATCTGCATGACGCACGCCGTGACGACCGAAGGGCCCACCACGCAGCAGCGTGACCAGGCACTGAGCGCGGCTATCGAGCCCGCATTCGACGATACGCGCCAGATGGCTTTCCTGGGCCGCCAGCCGATCCTGGACCGTCATCAGCAGTTGATCGGCTACGAGCTGCTGTACCGCGCCGATGGCACGGCCACCGGGGCGGCGTTCGAAGACGCCGTGCATGCCAGCCTGGTGGTGATTGCCTCGCTGCTGAACGAGATCGGGACCGAGCAGGTCCTGGGCGGCAAGGTGGGATTTGTCAACGTGGCCGCGCGCTCGGTCACCGAACACTCACCGCTGTCGCTGCTGGATGCGCGCCATACCGTGCTCGAATTTGGTGGCGACGTGCAGCTCGACGAGGCGGCACTGCAGCGCCTGGCGCAACTGCGCAAGGATGGCTTCGGGGTGGCGGTCACGGTCGATTCGCCGGCCGCCTTGCGTACGCCGATCTTTGCACTGGCGAGCCACGCGAAAGTTGATCTGCAGCGCATCGCACCGGCCCAGTTGCCCCTGGTGGCCAAGCTGCTGACAGCGATGGGCGGGCGGCGCGTGCTGGTGGCCGAAAAGGTGGAGAGCCGCGAGCAGGCGCAGCATTGCCTTGAGTTGGGGTTCGACTGTCTGCAGGGCTATTACTTTGCACGACCTGAGACCCTGTCGGCGCGACGCCTGGAGCCTGGCAAGGCAGCAGTCCTGCAGGCGATCCGCCTGTTGCTGCGCAATGCCGATGTGGTGGATGTCGACAATGCTCTGAAGCGCGATGTCGCACTCTCCGTGAAGCTGCTGCGTTACATGAATTCCGCCGGCATGGGACTGTCTGCCCGCATTGATTCGCTCAAGCAGGCGATCTCGATGCTCGGCTACAACAAGCTGGCGCGCTGGCTCACCCTGCTGCTGGCCACCGCCGACAGCCGGGATCCAACTGCGCAGGTGCTGGCCCGCACGGCCATCACTCGAGGCCGTCTGATCGAGCTGCTGGGCGAGGGACGCTTTGATGTAGCGCAGCGCGACAATCTTTTCATTGCCGGGACATTTTCGCTGCTGCCGGCCATGCTGATGGTGCCGATGGCTCAGGCGATCAGCGACCTGGACCTGCCTCCGATGGTGGCCGAGGCGCTCCTCGAACGCACTGGTGCGCTGGCCCCCTATCTCGAGCTTGCCGAGGCCTGCGAAAACCCCACGCTAAGTGGCGTCGCTGCCCTGTGCAAGGCGCTTGATCTCACGCCCAAATCCCTGAATCTGGCACAGATGCAGGCGATTGACTGGGTGCAACAGTTGGGCATCTGAGGCGCGTCGCCCGGGCTTAGCCCCCGGTGGCACGACGCAGCGACTGGCGCAGCGGGCGCAACCGGCAGTCCAGCGGATCGACGCCGAAAATCGGCGCAAGCACCGCCACCAAAGCGCCGCGGGCTGCGGAACGCAACAGGCTCGACGGTGCACTGCCCCAGCGCAAGACTGCCTCGAAGGCGGCCTCATGCGGGTCGCTGCCGATCTGCGCCCGGCGCAGCGCCAACCGGTCGGTGCGCACCGACACCGATCCCGGCAGAGTGGAACAGGCACTGCGATAGTTGGCTTCCTGCACCGCACGCTGGACCGTGCGATCGAATAAACCACGCGGATACGCAAAGCTGTCCACGGGCGCACCGATCAGATCCTCCAGGTCATGGCGCGAGCGTTCGAGTTCATTGCGTAAAGCCGATGCCGAGAGCGTGCGCAGATCCACATGGTTGACCGTGTGTGCACCAATCTCGATGCCCGCCGCATGCAGTGCCTGCACCTGGCTGCGGGCCAGCATCGGGCGCGCGGGAATACCCAGGTCCAGATCGAATCGCGCCATACGGTCCAGATAGCCGCTGATCACATACACCGTGGCGCCGTGTCCGTAGGTTTGCAGGATGGGCAGGGCGGCATCATGGACACATGCAAAGCCGTCGTCCACGCTGAGTGCAAGGGTGCGCTCGGGCAGAGCTTCATTGCGATCGAGGCGACGCATCAGTTCACCCACCGACAGCACCAGATAGCCGCGCCGATGCAGATACTGCATCTGCCGTGCGAAGACGTCAGGCGGAGTGGTATAAGCCGCTTCGCGCGCGCAGGCGACCGGCGCAATCGCGTGGTACATCAGGATCGGAACACTTCGAGGCATGGGCACATCGGCGCTTGGAGGGTGTCGATTCCGCATCGTCGGCCTGGTCACTGGGCGCCTCACTGCGCAGGCTCAGTGGGTCTGCGCCTGCTGCACGGTGCGGCTGCGCCTCCTACATCCAGGCAGGCCGATTCCCGGCAGTGCCCGCACGCCTGCGCGGGCAGCATGGCGGTCATGAAAGTCCATCTGCTGCCTCCGGGCGAACTCGATCCGACCCTGATCGCACGCTGGCGTGCGCTGCGCGATGCACCTGATGGGGCGTCTGCCTTGCGTAGTCCTTTTTTTGCGCCTGAATTTGCACAGCTGGTCGGTGAGGTGCGACCCCGGTCACGCATTGCAGTGATCGAATGCGAAGGGGCCGTAGCGGGCTTTCACGCGTTCGAGCCCGGTGCCCTGGGCATGGCCGTGCCGCTGTGTGCGCATATGTCGGATGCTCATGCGCCACTGATCGACCCGCGCATCAGCCTCGATCCCGGTGTCTGGCTGAAGGCCTGCGGCATCCGGTCCTGGCGATTCGATCATCTGCCCGCCGGAATGCCCGGATTCGAAGCCTATGAGACCGATCAGGTCAGTGCGTGGCTGCTGCGTCTGGACAAGGGCTTTGCGGCATACCGCACGGCGATCGAGGCCCGCAGCACATGGATTCGACGCACGGCGGCCAAGCTGCGCCGCCTTGAGCGACAGTTCGGGCCGCTGCGCTTTGAGCCACATACGCAGGATCCGCGTGCCTGGGATCAGTTGGTGGCCTGGAAGTCTGCGCAGTACCGACGCTCCGGACTAGTCGACAACTTCAGCATTGCCTGGGTGCGGGCGTATCTCGAGCGCCTGCGTGAAGCCGCCTCTCCGGGGCTGAGCGCCATGATGTCGGCGCTCTATGCCGGCGACAAGTTGGCGGCAGTCCATCTGGGCATGCGCTCCGAGCGCGTCTGGCATCACTATCTGCCGACGTATGACCGTGAGCTCGCCTCCCTGTCTCCGGGCTTGGGTTTGTTGTTACGTATGGCCGAGCATGCGCCGTCGATCGGGATCGACACCATCGATTTCAGTAGCGGCGACATGGAGTACAAGCGCTCAGCCAGCACCGATTGCATTCCACTCATGCAGGGTGCTGTCGAGTCCGGTTGGTTGCGTGCTTCCCGCTTTCAGGCCCGGCGCACCGTCACCCGGCTGCGTGCCTCGCCGCCGATCCTGAATACAGCGCGACGCGCACGCCGGGCCGGGGTGGCGCTGCTCAATGCGGCCCGCTCCGGGGCAAGTGCGCTGCGTCCCTGACACCTTCTGGCGCACGCATGCGAGTGGCATGCCTACAATGAGGCATGCTCGACGCCTCTGCCCCGATCGCCTCGTTTGGCGCCCATGTGCCGCTGGTTGTTTCACAGCGCGGCCACACCACTGAAAACGTCCACTACGGCTCGATTGCCGTGGTCGATGCCCAGGGGACCCTGCTGCACTGTGCGGGCGATCCGTCGTTCGTCACCTTCACCCGCTCGGCGCTCAAAGCCTTCCAGGCCTTGCCCTTTTTGCTGGACGATGGTCCGCGCCATTTCGGGCTGACGACACAGGAAACCGCACTGCTCACCGCCAGCCACTCTGGTGAAGCCGCGCATGTGGAGGTGGTCGACGGGCTGCTTAGCAAGGCTGGTCAGACCGTGGCCCGACTTCGCTGCGGCTGTCATGTGCCCTATGTGTATGAGGCCACTGGCCGTGCGCCGCCTGCTGACGCACGCTTCGATGCCCGTCATCACAACTGCTCGGGCAAGCACGCAGGCTTTCTTGCCTACTGCGCGCTGCATGGTTTGCCGACCGAGTCCTACCTGGATCATGGGCATCCGCTGCAGCAACGCATCCGTCAGGAAGTGGCCGGTCTGTTGGGCTTGCAGCCCGACGCCCTGGCCACGGGCACCGATGGGTGCAGTGCGCCGAACCTCGCGCTGCCGCTCGCGCAGCTTGCGCGCCTTTGGGCCATGGTGGTGTCAGGTCATGGCGATGCGCGCACCGACGCCTGCTTCGAGCAGATGTTCAACGTCATGACTCGCCATCCCGACATGGTGTCCGGCACGGATCGTCCGGATCTGCATTTCAGCCGCGCTGGCCGGGGCGACTGGGTGGCCAAGGCCGGGGCCGATGGCGTACAGACCTTCGGCATCCGTTCGCGCGGCTTAGGGATCGCCATCAAGATCGCCGACGGTCATGCGCAGGCCCGCTATGTGGCCGCAGTCGAAGTGCTGCGCACATTGGGGCTGGCGGACCCTGATGACCCGCACCTGGCCCGCTATGCCCGCATCCCCTTGCACAACATTGCGGGCTTGCACGTGGGCGAACTGCGTCCGGTCTTTGCATTGCGCGCAGTGGCGTCGTGAGCGGTGTCCTCGTTTGAGTCCTCACATGCGTCCTCACACGGTCGACCTCCTATGATTCAAGCGCCGTCCGCAATCCGACAAACCACCCCGCCAAGGCGTTCGCGCTGGTGGTCGGGGCTCTCGTGGGCCGTGCTCCTGGGCAGTGGCATGCCGGTCGTTTTTGCCGAGTCGCCCGCGCGCGCATCGGCGGCCGCTGCCGTGCCCATTGCAGGGTTTCGGATCGACCGCACCGAAGTGAGTGTGGCCCGCTTCGATGCCTTCCTGCGTGCCACGGGCCGTGTCAGTGCCGCCGAGCGAGAAGGCGGGGGCTTCGAGTGGGGCGCAGGCTGGGAGCGGCGCCCAGGGTGGAGTTTTCGCGCCCCGTCTGGCGAGCCTGCACGTCCCGACGATCCTGCTGCACATGTCAGCTGGTTCGAGGCGCGCGATTTCTGCGCCTGGGCGGGCGGGCGTTTGCCTACCCGCGATGAATGGGCGCAGGCTGCGTATACCGAGTCGCGCGCCTCGCCCGTTGCCCCCTTTACCCGAGGCCGCACGTATCCCTATCCGAGCGGCGAGTCCACGGCGGGCGTCAACCTCTCAGGCGCGGCTGACGGCTACACCCGTCATGCGCCTACTGGTGTCACGCCTGCCGGCGTCAATGGATTGCATGACATGGCAGGCAACCTCTGGGAATGGCTGGCCGATGCCCGGGGGGATGAGCGCCTGACCGCTGGCGGCTCCTGGTGGTACGGGTCTGCACAGACGCAGCGCGAGGGCATGCAGTACAAGCCCGCGGCGTTCTACGCAGTCTATGTGGGCCTTCGCTGCGTCTATCCGGACCGTTGACTGGCATAACGTCCGTGTTTGCCCTGTTCCTCGTGTGCCCTGCGCTTATCGCGAGCACCCTGAACGAACCGCAGGCCTGACTGTCCTGCTCAGTCCACGAGTGCTGCGGCAAACTCCTCGGCCGAGAACGCCTGCAGATCGTCAATGCCTTCACCCACGCCGATGAAGTAGACCGGGATCGGGTGTTCACGTCGCGTATGCGCCAGCGCCGCGAGCGCGCCACCCTTGGCCGTGCCGTCCAGTTTGGTCACGATCAGCCCGGTCAGTTGGACCGCATCGTCAAACGCCTTCACCTGGGCCAGCATGTTCTGACCGGTATTGCCATCCAGCACGAGCAGCACCTCATGCGGCGCACCGCTCATGGCTTTGCCAATCACGCGACGCACTTTTTTCAGCTCATCCATCAGGTGATTCTGCGTCGGCAGACGGCCCGCGGTATCGACGATCACGACGCCAGTGGACCGCGCGCGACCCGCAGCCACGGCATCAAAGGCTACGGCGGCCGGGTCGCCGCCCTCCTGGGCGATCACGTCGACTTCGTTGCGTTGCCCCCATTGCGCCAGTTGCTCACGGGCCGCTGCGCGGAAGGTATCGCCTGCAGCCAGCAGCACGGCCTTGTTTTCGCGGTGCAGATGCCGGGCCAGCTTACCGATGGATGTGGTCTTGCCGGCTCCGTTCACCCCCGTGATCATCACCACCACCGGCAGGGCGCGGTCGATGTCCATGGGCTGCTCGAGCGGCGTCAGCACCTCGACCAGTAGGCTGCGCAGGGCCGCCTTCACCTGCTGAGCGTCCGTGAGCTTGTCGCGCCTGACCCGCTCTCGCAGGGCCGTAATCAGCCACTGCGTGGTCTGGACGCCGGCATCACTCATCAGCAGCGCCGATTCCAGGTCTTCAAAGAGCGCCTCGTCGATCCGCACCCCGGTAAACAGCCCAGACAGATTGCCGCGGGTGCGCGACAGTCCCTGGCGCAGCCGGTTCATCCATCCGCCGCGCGCCGGATCAGGTGGTGCAAGGCCTGCGGCTGGTTCAGGTGCAAGCTGAGCTGTGGACTGCGCCGGGGCAGGCGGCACAGCAACGGGCCCGGTCGTGGCCACTGGCGCGTCGGCCACCGTCGCATCGGCCACAGGCAGATCGGTCTGGGCGGTGACCTGGGGCGTGGCCTCGGCAGCAGCGGGCTTTTTCCGGCGAAGGAATCCGAACATCGGCAGGGGCAACGCCGGGGCTGATCGGCGCCTCAAGTACACTGGACAGCCTTCGATTCTACGCTGGCCGGCATGGCGCACCCGCTGCATCGGGCCGCGCGGCCTCGGCCCCGCGTCCTCCATTCAAACCGACACCGATGCGTGCCTTCGACCACCTGATGGCCTCCTGTTTTCGATCCTCCGCGCGCTCATGCGCCGGCGTTCTTGCGACCGCACTGCTGCTTGGCGCCTGCGCCATGCCCGGGGCAGGCACACCTGGAGCGCGGCGCGCGCAAGGCACGGTTGCTGCCACCACGCCCACTACCGCGGCCGGGTCTGCCGATCCGGCGCCTGAGCGTGCCGCAGTCGAGCACAAGCTGGCCAACGGCATGAAGGTGCTGGTCAAGCCCGATCGGCGTGCGCCCACTGTTGCGCATATGGTCTGGTACCGCGCGGGTTCTATGGATGAAGTCAACGGTCGCACCGGGGTGGCACATGTGCTGGAGCACATGATGTTCAAGGGCACCGCCACCATCGCACCCGGCGAGTTCTCAAAGCGCGTGGCGGCCATGGGCGGGCGCGAAAATGCCTTCACCTCGCGCGACTACACCGGCTATTTCCAGCAGATTCACAAATCCAGGCTGGCCGAGGTCATGGCCCTGGAGGCCGACCGCATGGCCAATCTGCGCCTGTCGAAAGAAGAGTTCGACAAGGAAATCAAGGTCGTCATGGAAGAACGCAGGCTGCGCACCGAAGACCGCGCCTCGGGCGTGCTCTACGAGCAGCTGATGGCGACCGCCTTCACGGCCCACCCGTACCGTGCCCCCATCGTGGGCTGGATGTCCGATCTGCAGGCCATGACGGTCGAGGATGCGCAGGCCTGGTACGACGCCTGGTATTCGCCTGCCAATGCGGTGCTGGTGGTCGCGGGCGACGTGGAGCCTGCAGCGGTCATCGCGCTGGCCGAGACTACCTACGGCAAGGTGGCCACCCGACCGGTACCGCCACGCAAGCCGCAAGATGAACCGCCTCAGCGCGGCATGCGCCGCATCCAGGTCAAGGCGCCCGCAGAAAATCCCTATGTGGCCATGGTTTTCAGGGTCCCAGGACTGCGCACCATGGGCGGCGATCGCGAACCCTATGCACTCGAGCTGCTCTCCACGGTGCTGGACGGAGGCGACAGTACCCGCTTCACACGCAACGTGGTGCGCGGGTCGCGGGTGGCCAACCAGGCTGGCGCCGGCTACAGCCTGACGCAACGCGGCCCGGCCCAGTTCACCCTTGACGGCACGCCCGCCGATGGTCGCACCACGGCCGAGCTGGAGCAGGCGCTGCGCGCCGAAATTACCCGAATTGCCGCCGAGGGGGTGCCCGACGCCGAGCTTGCACGCGCCAAGGTTCAGTACGTGTCCTCGCGCGTGTACAAGCGCGATTCGATCTTTGCGCAGGCCATGGAACTGGCCGGGCTCGAGATGGTCGGCCTGTCCTATCGCGACGCCGATCGCATCCTTGAGCAGGTGCGTTCGGTCACCGCAGACGAAGTGAAAGCCGTGGCCGCCAAGTATTTCGGTGATGACGCGCTGACGGTCGCCACCCTGCTGCCCCAACCGATCGGCGCCCCGCGTGCCACACCGGCCCCGACCGGTGCGCGGCACTGATCGCGTGGTGTCCCCGATGGAGTCCGACGTGCCCACCCTGTTTCAACGTGTTGTCCACAGCATCAGCCCGAGGGGCGTGATGCACCTGCCAACGTCTGCGTGCAGCCTGCGAGCCCGCCCTGGCGCCTCATGCGCGGATCTGTTCGCGCGTCTGTCCGTCTGGATGCTCCTGTGCGTCAGTTCGCTCGCATCGGCGGCCTTGCCCATCGAGCACTGGACCACATCGCGTGGCGCGCGGGTGTACTTCGTGCGTGCGCCGTCCATCCCGATGCTCGATGTCAACATCGACTTCGATGCCGGAGCGCGCCACGACCCGCCCGGCAAGGATGGTCTGGCCTCCATGACCGGTGCGATGCTGGCACGCGGCTCCGAGGGCCGCGATGAGGCGCAGATCGCCGAGCGTCTGGCCGACCTGGGTGCCATTCGAGGCGGCGGTACAGACGATGATCGTCTGGGCATTTCGCTGCGCACGCTGTCCAGTGCAGATGAACGCAAGGCCGCCATCGAGCTGCTGGCCGAACTCGTGTCGCGCCCCACGTTTCCGCAGGCGTTACTGACCCGCGAAAAAGACCGCAGCCTGCAATCGCTGCGTGAGTCCCTGACGCAACCGGCCAGCATTGCGCAGCGCGCGTTCTATCCGCTCGTGTATCCCAATCATCCCTACGGCACACTCTCCGACGCCAGGACCATCGCAGCCATCACACGCGACGACCTGGTGGCCTATCACCGCGCACGCTTCGGCGCTTCGGGTGCGGTGATCTCTCTGGTCGGCGACATCACCCGCAGCGATGCGCAAGCCATTGCCGAGCGCCTCACGCGCGACCTGCCCCAGGGTTCGCCGGCGCTCTCCATGCCTGCAGTCAGTCCACCGGTCGCAGCGGAACGGCGCATTGCGCATCCGGCGAGCCAGAGTCATATCCTGATCGGCACAACGCTCATCTCGCGCGGCGACCCCGACTTTTTCCCGCTCTTTGTGGGCAATTACGTGTTGGGTGGCGGAGGATTCGTATCGCGTCTGACCAATGAGGTGCGTGAGAAGCGCGGCCTGTCTTACAGCGTCGGCTCCGGTTTCACCCCGCTGATGCAGCCTGGCCCGTTTGTCGTGTCCCTGCAGACGCAAAAAGCGCAGACCGATCAGGCACTGGCCGTGGTGCGCGACACCCTGGCTGGGTTTGTGGCCGATGGCCCCACCGAGGCTGAACTCACGGCGGCCAAGCAAAATCTCGTTGGTGGGTTTGCATTACGCATCGATTCCAACGGCAAGATTCTGGGCAATCTCGCCCTGATCGGTTGGTACGGGTTGCCGCTCGATTACCTTGACCGCTGGACCGAGCAGGTCGAACGGGTCACCTCGGCACAGGTGCGCGAAGCTTTCTCCCGGCGTATCAACCCGAAGCAACTGGTCACGGTGATCGTGGGAGCCGGTGAAGCCACGCCCTGAGGTGCGTACTCAGTTCCATACTGAGCCGCGCAGTACCGACCCGCGCACTCAGTCGTCGCGCCCCGCGCCGCCCGCACGCCTGCGGATCATCGGCGGTACCTGGAAGCGCACGCCCATCCCGGTCCCCGAGGTCCCCGGGCTGCGACCCACGCCTGACCGTGTGCGGGAGACCCTTTTCAACTGGCTAGGTCAGGACCTCACCGGCTGGCAGTGCCTCGACCTCTTCGCGGGGACGGGTGCGCTGGGACTGGAGGCTGCCTCGCGTGGCGCCGCGCGCGTCGTGCTGGTCGAGCGCGAGGCGCGGGCGGTCAGCGCATTGCACCGGTTGCGCGAGCGGCTGCACGCCGACATGATCGACATCGTGCAGGCCGAGTCCTCGGGTTGGTTGGCCCGCTGCACGCAACGCTTTGACCTGGTCCTGCTCGATCCGCCGTTTCAGTCGGATGCATTGACCCGTGTGCTTCCGGAGGTGGCGCGTGTGCTGGCGCCTGGTGGCAGGGTCTATGTGGAAACTGCGCAGCCGCTTGCGCCCGATGCACCACCGCTTGCCCAGTACCCGAATCTGATCCTGCATCGCGCCGGCAAGGCTGGACAGGTCCATTATCATCTGCTGCTTGATACCCGCACCGCCGTGCCTGTGCCCGGTGCGGCGCCCGCCTCGCCCCCTTCAGGAGCCTGACCGATGGCCATTGCCGTATACCCCGGAACCTTCGATCCATTGACGGCAGGTCATGAGGACATCATGCGGCGGGCCTCGCGCATCTTCGATCAGGCCATCCTCGGCATTTCGGAGAGCAAGTCGAAAAACCCGATCTTCTCCCACGAAGAGCGGCTGGAGATTGCACGTGAGGCGCTGGCGCCTTATCCGAATGTGAAGGTGGTCGGATTCAACGGCCTGCTGCGTGATTTCGTGCGCAATCAAGGCGCCACGGTGATCGTGCGCGGTGTGCGCACACTGGCCGACTTCGAGTACGAGTTCCAGATGTCCGGCTTGAACAAGCACCTCATGCCCGAGGCCGAAACCATCTTCATGACGCCCACCGAAGATCACATTTTCATCTCGGGGACCCTGGTGCGCGAGATCGCCATGTTCGGTGGCGACATCAGTCGATTCGTGCCGCCTACGGTCGTGCCTCACCTGCTGCGCAAGGTGGCCCAGCGCAAAGCGGCGGCCGGCAGCTGATATCAGGGCGACTCACGCGCGCAGACTTGCCATGGCCCTGATGATCACCGACGCATGCATCAATTGCGATGTGTGCGAGCCCGAATGCCCGAACGATGCCATCTCGATGGGGCCGGAGATTTACGTCATCGATCCTGAGCGCTGCACCGAATGCGTGGGCCACTTCAGCGAACCGCAATGCCGCCAGGTGTGTCCGGTCGAGTGCATCCCGAATGATCCGCGGCGTGTTGAAACCCGAGAACAGCTGCTTGCCCGCTACGAACGGATCGTGAGCGCTGGCTGATAGTGCAGCGGCCAGGGGCCGGCACGCGACCATTCCGCAGATTCCTGTTCCAGAGACTGGTGTGTCAGCGGATGCGTGTCGATCCATTCACGCGGCAGTTCGACCCGCGCGCCCGAGCTCTTGAGCTTCAGGCGCATCTGCGGTGGGCGCTGACCATCGCGCCGGCGCAGCAGGATGACCGCAAGCCGCATGCACAGTACACGCAACCAGTCGTTATCGTCGACCATCCGGGCGCGCATCTTGGTCAGACCGCCGGTCTGACCCAGGACGATCTCCGAAATGACCGCCTGTTCGTGCTCGGAAAAGCCGGGCATATCGCAGTGACTCAGGATATAGCTGCCATGCTTGTGATGATCGACATGCGAGATCGACATGCCAATTTCGCTGAGCTGTGCTGCCCATGACATCAGACGCGCCTCGCGGGTCACGTCGTCCGGTGAACTGCGACTGGCCTGCCGATAGAGTTCGCTGGACAGCGCCGCCAGCGCCTGACCGTGGGCATCGTCAATGCCGTAGCGTCGGCTGACGCGTGCCACCGTGATGCTGCGCATGTCGGCGCCCGCCGAACGCCCCAGCAGGTCATACAGCACCCCTTCGCGCAGCGCGCCGTCGCAGTAGTCCAGCGATTCAATACCGAACTCTTCAAAGATCGCACTCATCATGGCCAGGCCGCCCGGCAGCACAGGGCGGCGATCAGCCTTGAGCCCGCTCAGTGTCATGCGATCCACATGGCCCGCCTTGAGCAAGGCGGCTTCAATGCGCGAGAGTGCATCACGGGTGAGGACGGACTCACCGAAGTCGGCCTGTGCAATCTGCCACAGGCTTTTCGCGGTGCCAGAGGTGCCAATGGCGACCGTCCAGCCTGCATCGCGGTAGCGCTGCGACAGCGGTTCAAGCGCCTCGCGGCAGACCAGCCGCGCATGCTCCACGCCAGCCCGATCGACGCGACCGTCCGCAAAATGCCGTTGAGTCAGACTCACGCATCCCAGCGGGACCGATTCAAGGAGTGTGCTGTCATAGTCGGTCCCCACGATGCATTCGGTGGAGCCGCCGCCGATGTCTACGACCAGCCGCGTGCGGCCATCCGCGGGCAGCGTGTGCGCTGCACCCAGGTAAATCAGCCGTGCTTCCTCGCGCCCGGCAATCACCTCAATCGGAAAGCCCAGCGCATCTTGCGAGCGCTCCAGAAAGGCTCGCGCATCCGTTGCCACACGAAAGGTATTGGTGGCCACCGCTCTGACTGTATCGGGTGCGAACGCACGCAGTCGTTCACCGAAGCGTTGCAGTGCGGCCAGTGCGCGGTCTTGTGCCGGCTGCGAGAGCCGTCCGCCTTCGCCCAGCCCCGAGGCCAGACGCACCGTTTCCTTGATCTGGTCCAGGGGGCGGATCTGCTCGCCGACCGGCGTGGATTCGATACGTCCGATCAGCAGTCGAAAACTGTTGGAGCCGAGGTCAACTGCGGCGATCAGTGGGGGCGGGGAGGTGGGCACGGAGCGGCGGCTATACAGACTGGAACGGGGGGAGAGTCGGGCGCGACTCGCGCAAGACTGAAACGCAAGCCGACATTTTGCCGCAGAATCACCCGCTCCCCTTGGGCCGGTTGCGCAAGGCCTCGGTCAACGTAGGTGACCCCGCCGTACTTCGGAGTACGCCCAGCCTGCACGAGGGTCGCGCGCAAGGTCTTCGCCGTCACGCTTTCGTCATCCGGCGCATGGAGAATCGAGCGAATGTCTGCCTCAAACGTTCCAGCCGGCTTGCCGGATTCTGCGCCGCGCCTGCTCAACCGTGAACTGGGGCTGCTGGCATTCAACGAGCGCGTGCTTTCGCTGGCTGAAGAGGACGCCACACCTTTGCTCGAACGCTTGCGCTACCTCACGATCGTGAGCAATAACCTCGATGAGCTCTTCGAGGTGCGCGTGGCTGAACTCAAGGAACTGATACGGGTTGACCCCTCAGCCCAGATTGATTCCGGGCCGGTGGCCGAGGCCCTGCAGGCGGTCGCCCAGCGCGCCCGTCGTCTGGTCGCCCGTCAGTACCGGTTACTCAATGGCACGCTCATCCCTTTGCTTGCGCGCGAAGGCATCCAGATCCTCATGAGCCAGGACTGGAACGAGGCGCAGCGCGCGTGGGCCGAGCAGGTGTTCATGCGCGACATCGAGCCCTTGCTCACGCCGATCGCACTCGACCCGGCGCACCCGTTTCCGCGCATCCTCAACAAGAGCCTGAATTTCGTTATTGAGCTCGAAGGCACTGATGCGTTCGGGCGCGAGGCCGGGATCGCCATCGTGCAGGCGCCGCGCATGCTGCCGCGCGTGATTGCCGTGCCGCCGCAGGTGGCTGGCGCGCCTCACGGCGTCATGCTGCTCACATCGGTCGTGGGCGGATTTGTCGATCGGCTCTTTCCGGGTCTGACGGTCCGTTCGGTCAATCAGTTCCGCGTCACGCGCAACAGCGAACTCTTCGTGGATGAGGACGATGTAACCGACCTGCGGGAGGCCTTGCACGTCGAGCTCACCCAGCGACAGTACGGTGATGAAGTCCGGCTCGAGGTGTCATCAGCCATGGGCGATGGCGTGCTGCAGATGCTGCGCCGCCAGTTCGATCTGGGTGAGCAGGACTGTTATCGCGTCGAAGGGCCAGTCAACCTGGTGCGCCTGCAGCAGGTGATCGATCTGGTCGATCGCCCCGAACTGAAGTTTCCCCCGTTCGAGCCTGGCCTGGCGGCCGGGCTGAGCGGTCGCGATCTGTTCAGTGCGATCGCCCGCCAGGACATCCTGTTGCATCACCCGTATCAGTCCTTTGCGCCGGTCATGGATTTCCTGCGCAGCGCCGCGGTCGACCCGCAGGTGGTGGCCATCAAGCAGACCATCTATCGCACTGGCGCAGACTCCGTCCTCATGGAGTCGCTGGTGGCGGCTGCGCGTGCAGGCAAGGAAGTCACGGTCGTGCTTGAGCTCATGGCCCGCTTTGATGAAGAGGCCAACATCAACTGGGCCTCGCGCCTGGAGCAAGCGGGTGCGCATGTGGTGTACGGCGTGGTCGGGCACAAGACCCATGCCAAGCTGGCATTGATCATGCGCCGCGAGGCAGGCGTGATCCGCCGCTATGCGCATCTGGGCACCGGCAACTACCATCCACGTACCGCGCGCCTGTACGAAGACTTCGGCATGTTCACGGCCGACCCCGACATTTGCGCCGATGTGCACGAAGTGTTCCGCCGTCTGACAGGCACCGGCGGGTTGACCCAACTGAAGAGCCTGCTGCAGGCGCCTTTCACGCTGGCTGAGCATGTGCTGCAAGCGATCGCGCGCGAGGCAGATATTGCCCGCGCCGGGCGCAAGGCCTACATCGCTGCAAAGGTCAATGCGCTGCTTGAGCCGCGGGTCATCGATGCCCTGTACCAGGCCAGCCAGGCCGGTGTGAAGATCGACCTGATCGTGCGCGGTGTGTGCGCGCTGCGCCCGGGTGTGCCAGGGCTGTCTGAAACCATCCGCGTGCGCTCCATGATCGGTCGCTTCCTTGAGCACAGCCGCATCTATCACTTCCATGCCGATGGCGCCGACGAAGTCTGGCTGGCGTCCGCCGACTGGATGCGCCGCAACCTGTTCCGCCGCGTCGAAGTGGCCTTTCCGGTGCGTGATCGCCGTCTGAAAGCACGGGTGCTGTCCGAAGGCATTGCAGTTCATCTGAGGGATAACACATCGGGCTGGGTGATGGATTCCGAGGGCGGCTACACCCGTCGTGTGCCGCGCGGCTCGCGTTCCGTGAACGCGCAAAAGGCCTTGCTCGGCAAACTGGCGGCACGCTGATCGCGGCCAGCTGCCTGGCCCGCCCCGTGCGGGCGTTTATTGCGTGCATTCACTGCGGTGGCAGCAGGACCGTGCTCACCTGGTGTACTACGCCGTTGTTCGCGAAGTGATCAGTAGTCGCGAGGCTGGCGATGCGATTACGCGCATCGGTGATCGTTGTTGCACCGTCGCGAACAGTGACAGTAAAGCTCTCATTGCCGGCCAGCAACGGATCCAGAGGCTGACCTGACGGCAGCTCTGCGCGCAGCAGGCGGTTGCCCAACACATGGTATTGCAGGACCTTGCGCACCAGCGCCTTGTTGGCCGGCACCAGCAGATCGGCTGCGGTGCGGCCCGCGCCCAGCGATTCAACAGCCAGTGCATCGAAGGCTGCATTGGTCGGTGCAAACAAGGTGAATCGACCGGACTGCAGCAGCAGCTGGATCAGATCGTCGTTGTCGCTGGCCAAGCGCAGCGCTGCAACCAGGCTCGACAGTTCAGGCTGATCCTCCACATGCTCCATGATGGATTGATTCGCTGGAAGCATCAGCTTCGTGACGATGTGGATCACGCCGTTCGAGGTGTCGATGTCCGAGGTCTCGATGCCGGATGCGCGTTGACGTCCATCAAACAGCACCGCAGAACCGTTGAGTGAATCGATTTTGAAGAATGCATTGTTCCCCAGGATCGGCTCGATGCTCCTGCCAAGCTGCATGCCGGACTTCACCAGCCGGGTGGCCAGCACGTGGTACTGCAGCACCGAGCGTATGAACGCTTCGTTGCCAGGGACCAGCAGGTCGTTCACCGTCTTGCCCGGGCCCAGCAATTCCACCGCCAGCGCATTGAATGCGGCGTTGTTAGGTGCAAAGACCGTGAAGCTGCCCGGGCCCGAGAGGGTGTTGACCAGATCATGGTTGTTGCTGGCATAGCTCAGCGCTCTGGAGAAGCTGCTCAGGGTCGGATTGGCGGCAGCCTCCCCGACGATGCCTCTGGGATTCTCGGTGCCCCCTCCGCCACCACCACCGCAGGCGACGAGCAGGACAGTCAGGCCAAGGGCGCCCAGGGTACGAACGCGGACGCGAAAGCATGGATTCATGATGAGCTCCAACGAGCGGTGTAAGGGGGAACAGACCGTGTGTCGGCAGGACCAGGTCAGACCAGTCGACCAGCGATCCAGCCACGTCTGATTCTTCCGGCTAAGCCGCCCGAGCCCTGCAGGGGGAGTCCGCTAGAATGCGTAGGACGCTCACCAAGAACACACAACGGGAGACACCATGAACGGCGCAGAAAGCCTGGTCCGCACATTGCTCGACGAAGGCGTCGAGGTCTGTTTCACCAATCCGGGCACCTCTGAGATGCATTTCGTGGCGGCCCTGGACCGCATCGAAGGTATGCGGTGTGTGCTGGGTCTGTTCGAAGGTGTCGTGACTGGCGCGGCAGATGGCTACTGGCGAATATCCCAGAAACCGGCTTCCACTCTGCTGCATCTGGGACCGGGCCTGGCCAACGGTCTGGCCAATCTGCACAACGCCAAGAAGGCGCGCTCGGGCATCGTGAATGTGATCGGCGAGCATGGCACCGCGCACATCGCGCTCAATGCACCGCTTACCTCAGACATCGAAGGCGTGGCCCGCCCCATGTCCCACTGGGTGCACACCATCGGTTCATCCATGGGCGTACAGGCGTCCACCCGTGCTGCGGTTCAGGCAGCCGCTACGCCCCCGGGCCGGATTGCCTCGCTGGTGCTGCCGGCCGATTGCGCCTGGAACGAGGTCCCTGCTGCGCAGCAGGCGTCAACAGGGCGTGCACCTCGCCTGGCACGCCGTGCGCCCGACCTCGCGTCCATCGAGGCGGCTGCGGCCGTGCTGCGCTCAGGCGAGCCCACCCTGCTGCTGCTGGGCGGTGTCGCCTGCCAGGAAGGCGCGTTGGCCATGGCCGGGCGCATTGCCGCGGCCACCGGCTGCGAGCTGATGTCCGAGTTTTCCATGGCCCGCATCCAGCGGGGCGCTGGCCGTGTGAATGCACCGCGCATTCCGTATGTGCCCGACGCTGCCATGGGCGTGCTCAAGCCCTTTCGCAATATCCTCATGGTGGGCTGTACCGAGCCGGTGTCGTTCTTCGCCTATCCCGATAAGCCCGGGCGTCAGTCGCCTCCGGGCAGCCGGCTGTTGCAGGTGGCGCAGCCTGACCACGACCTCGACGGCACGCTGGCCGCGCTGGCTGAAGCGTTGGGTGCGCGTGGCACGGCACCCAAAGGCGTCTCGGCCTTGCAGCGCCCCGCGCTGCCTGACGGACCCCTTACATTGGAGGGCATCGGCCAGGTGATCGCTGCACTCATTCCCGAGCAGGCCATCGTCGTCGATGAGTCGGTCACCGGAGGGCGTGCGCTGGGTGGTGTCACGGCCACTGCCGCACCGCACGATTTCCTCACCTCCTGTGGCGGGGCCATCGGGTTCGGGCTGCCCACGGCCATCGGTGCGGCGATCGCAGCGCCTGACCGCAAGGTCCTGGTGCTCGAAGGTGACGGCAGCGCGATGTACACCATCCAGTCGCTCTGGACCATGGCCCGCGAAGGCCTGGATATCACGGTGCTGATCTTTGCGAACCGGGCCTACCGCATCCTGCAGGGTGAGTTTGCCGGCGTGGGTGCGGGCACACCGGGGCCGCGTGCCAACCACATGCTCAACCTCGACAATCCCACGATGGATTTCGTTGGCATGGCCCGTTCAATGGGCGTGGAATCAGGGCGGGCAACTGACCTGGGCAGCCTGGCGCGCGAACTTTCGCGCGGCCTGGCGTCCAAGGGCCCCTATCTGGTTGAAGCCGTACTCTGATTGATTGACGCCGCGGGCACCCGACTCAGGTGCCCGCGATGTTTGCTGCGATCAGGCTTTCTTCAGGCCCGTCGTGTGCAGGGGCGCCAGGGGCCCCCACACGCCAAAGTCCAGGTTGGTGACATTTGGCCCGAATGCCCCGCTGTAGCCGGTCTCGAACACGAAGGCGATCGGGCAGTCATCAACCACGATCTTCTGCATCTCGGCATACAGCTTCTTTCGCACAGCCTGGTCCCGCTCCACGCCTGCGCGGGCCATCAGGTCATCGACCTTCGCGTTGGAGTATTGCTGTGTGTTGGACCAGATCACGCCCTTGCGAATGTTCGAGGTCTGGTACGTGCGATGCACGCCAATCACCGGATCGCCCCAGTTCCAGACCGAGTCGGTGGTGAGCTCGAAGTCATGCTCGCCCACCCGGCGGGCCCAGGTGGGAAAGTCGGGCGCAAAACGCACAGTCAGATCGATGCCGATTTTCGATAAGGCCGGGCGCAGGTACTCGGCCAGCGTGCGCTGGTCGCCTGAACTCGTGCTATCGCAGGTGAGTGCCAGCCGTTTCCCGTCGGCGCCGGCCTTGAGTCCGGCGGCATCCAGCAGAGCACCTGCCTTGGCCAGATTGAACGCGTACTTCTCGACGTCTGCGCTGTAAAACGGGCTGCCGCTGTGCAGCGGCCCGGTGGACACGCGCTGTGCGCCGGTGGACAGGTTCTTGACCACGAAATCGCGATCAATGGCGTAAGAGATGGCCTGTCGCACTCGCTTGTCGGCAAGCTTCGGGCTTTTGGTGTTGAACGCGAGCCAGACCAGCGCGCCTACGCCTGGTACGAAGTCATCAATCACTGTGGCCCCGGCCACCTTGCGCACCCTCGCAATTTCGCGCGGGTCGTTCATGAAGGGCACCACGTCGACCTCGCCGCGCTCGAAGCCCAGCACCAGGCTGGCCGAGTCCTTGTATTCGCGGAACACCAGCCGATCGACGTAGGGCAGGTCCTTCAGGAAGAACTGATCGAAGCGCTGCATGATCACGTGCTCGCCCGGCTTGAACTCGACGAGCTTGAAAGGCCCTGAGCCGACCACGTTGTTCACATTGCGCGGATGCGTGGGCAGCGGCGTGCCGTCGCCATAGATGTGCTTGGGCAGGATCGGCACAAACACGGTGGTCATGGCCAGTTGCAGCGCCGGGTGCGGCTCTTTCAGGCGCACGATCGCGGTGTGCTTGTCGGGCAGGGTCACTGCATTGACCGGCGCAAACATGCCCTTGAAGGGATGGTGATCGCGCACCGCTTCCACCGAAAACTCCACATCCTCTGAAGTGATCGGTCGGCCGTCATGAAAGCGCGCGTCCTTGCGCAGATGCAGCGTGATGCTGCGCGAATCGTCCGACACCGACCAGCGCTCGGCCAGGTAAGGCTTAGGCTGCCACTTCCGATCAATCAGCAGCGGCGAGGCGAAGAGTTGCGCGGCCGGCATCATCGGCGAGCCCGACTGCAACGCCGGGTTGAAGTGCCTGGGGCGGCCCGGCGACCCGACGATGAGTTGCCCGCCGCGCACGGGTGTGCCTTGTGCGAATGCAAACTGCGCAGTGCCCAGCGCGCTTGCTGCAGTGACCGCGAGGCCGCTCTGCAGCAGGCGTCGACGCAGGATGTCGCTTGATTGAGGTTCAGTCGTTCGAGTCATGATGCGTTTCTCCTCAGAGAGTGCTCGCTGCAAACACGCGGCCGCCGTGCACGGTACCCCACACTGCAATGTCCTTGAGCCGCTCGGGTGCAACCGTCAGCGGGTCTTCATCGAGCACGGCAAAGTCAGCGTGTTTACCGCATTCGATCGAGCCCACTTCGCCATCCAGGTGCAGCGTATAGGCCGCGCCCAGGGTGATCGCGTGCAAAGCCTGCTCCACGCTGATGCGCTCATGTGCGCCCAGCAGTCGGCCGCTGGCGGTGCGTCGGTTCACCGCACACCAGGCCACATGCAAAGGACCCATGGGCGTGACCGGCGCATCCGAATGGATGGTCCAGGGCAGACCGATCTCGGTTGCCGACGCACAGGGGTTCATGCGCTCGGCGCGGTCTGGCCCCAGCGTCATGGCGTAATGCGCGTCACCCCAGTAGAAGTGGTGATTGGCAAAGAAGTTGGCGCACATGCCGAGTTCCTTCATACGTCGCATTTGTGCGCGGTCGGCAAGCTGACAATGCTGCAGCGTGAAGCGATGGTCAGGCGAGGGATGCGCACGCAGCGCCGCCTGCGTGCAGTCAATCGCCAGGTCGATGGCTGCATCGCCGTTGGTGTGCGTGTGCATCTGCAGCCCTGCTGCAAGCGCTTCGGAATAGACCCTGAGCAGATATTCCGGCTCCACGTACCACAGACCCTGCGGGGCGCCGTTGTAGTAGCCAGGCCAGCGAAGGCGCGCCGAAAACCCCTGGATCGAACCGTCTGCATGCGCCTTGATGCGACCCATGCGCAGCCGGTCGGTCGAACGCTCGCGCAATGAACGGGCCCGTTCGATCGCCTGCTCCACGGTCTGCCCGCGCACATGCATGGCGGGCACGAGCCGCACTGCGTAGTCGTCTTCGGCGGTCAGGCGCAGCAGCGCCTGCACGGCTTCATCCGGGATGGGTGTGGCCAGATCGGTGGCAGTGGTCACGCCGCAGCGCACAGCCAGCTTGGAAAAGGCGCGCATGCCGGCTTCATCGGCGGATGCCACGCCCTTGCCCGCGCCCACCTTGATCAGGACCGGGGTCATGGCGTCCGGGCTGCGCAGTTCGCCATCAGGCAGCTTGTCGGCGCCCAGCAGGATGCCCGGATGGTCGTGGTCGGTATGCATGTACCCGGCCAGCTCGAGCGCCTTCGTGTTGGCATTCGTGATGTGTCCGCTGGCATGCATGACCGCGACGGCACGCCGGTTGCTGACCCGATCCAGGTCATGACGATTCACCCGTTGCTCGCCGAAATAGATCGGGTCAAAGCCCCAGGCCACCACGGGCTGATCCGGATCCTGAAACGTGGCCTCGGCGGCCTGAAGCCGTTGGACCATGGCTTCGATCGATTTCAGCCCGGGCCAGACGCGGCCATCCGGGTCGGTACGGTCATGAAAGCCGCAATAGATCCAGCGCCAGTTGCCGCCTTCGCCCAGATGACTGTGACCTTCCACAAAGCCTGGCATCAGCACTTTGTCGGCAAAGCGCTCATCCAGATCGAAGCGTCCCCAGCCGGCCATCTCTTCCAGACTGCCGACCGCCAGCACACGGCCATCTCGCACCGCCACATGCGTGGCCTGCGGGCGCGTCGGGTTCATGGTGATGATGCGGCGGGCGCGATAAACGATGGTCATGGCCGCCTCGCTCAATCGCGCCACGACGGATCGATCCGGTCGAGCTTGCGCAACAGCGCAGGCCACTCCAGTTCGCCCAACGGACGTCTGCCGCCCTTGGAGAGCAGCGCATTGGTGTAATTCACTGACTCGGCCGGGGGCATGCGCAGTGCCGTATTGCAGGATAGCGTCATGACCTGCAGTTCGCAGGCGCGTTCCAGGCGGTACATGTTGTTGAAGCACTGGGCGATCGATCCGCCCACGGTCAGCAAGCCATGATTGCGCAGCACCATCGCTTCGCGCTGCCCCAGTGCGCTGACCAGACGGGCCTGTTCTTCGGTGCGCAGTGCCAGGCCTTCATAGTCGTGGTACGCGATGTCGGTGAAGCGCATCGAGGACTGGGCGATTGGCAGCACGCCGCATTCCATCGCTGATACCGCCATGCCGGCCAGGCTGTGGGTATGGATGATGGCTTCCACATCGTGCCTGGCCTCGTGGATGCAGCTGTGGATCACCCAGCCTGCCTTGTTCACGCCGTAATCAGTGGCATTGAAGAGCACCGAGCCGTCCAGCCCCACCCGGATCATCGAGGATGCAGTCATCTCCTCGTAGAGCATGCCGTAGGGGTTGAGCAGGAACTGATCATGCCGACCAGGCACGCGCACCGAAATATGATTCGCAATCATCTCGGTCAGGCCATGTACGGCCATGAGCCGATAGCAGGCGGCCAGGTCCAGACGGACCTGCCATTCGGCCTCGCCCACCTGCTGGCGAACGCTGCGTTTTAACGGCACGGCTGTTGCGGCGGCACTCATGGACTGTCTCCTTGGCGGTGGGCGCGCAGTGCGCGCGCACATCAATTGGCCAGCCTAGTCCGCGATCGGGCGATGTCAAGTCTGGTACCTCGAAAACCGGAGAGCGATTGCCGGAACGCCAGCGCAGGGTCTGCAGCGACACGCCGGCGTATCTGAGCGAAAATGCGACCAGCGATGAAAATTTTCTATGGTTGGCGCATGGTCGCCGCGGGCAGCGGGCTGCAGTTTTTGCAAGCGGGCCTGATGCAGCAGTCGTTCGGGGCTTACGTGGCTGTGCTGGCGGCCGAGCGCGGCTGGAGCAAGACCGCCCTGTCCGGCGCGGCTGCCCTTCAATCGGCAGAGACCGCGATCATCGGCCCGTTCATGGGCTGGCTGATCGATCGTATCGGTCCCCAGCGGCTCATCCAGATCGGTGTGGTGGTGTTTGGTCTGGGTCTGATCGGTCTGGGCTTCATTCAGTCGCTGATCGGCTTTTATGTGGCCGTGCTCACCATTGCGCTGGGCACGAGCATGTGCGGCTATTTTCCGATCAATGTGGCCATCATCCACTGGTTCGAGCGCAAGCGTGGCCGCGCGCTGGCGGGCAGCAGCATGGGGCTGGCGCTGGGAGGGTTGCTTGTGCCGCTGGTGGCAGCCTCCATGCTGGCCTTCGGCTGGCGGGCCACAGCCATCGGTTCGGGTCTGCTCGCCATCGCCCTGGGTGTCCCGTTGTCGCGGTACTTTCGCGGACGTCCGGCCGACCTGGGCGAGACCATCGACGGCGAGCCGCCGCAGGAGCGTTCCGCTGACGCTGCCCCGGCCGCTGCGCCTGCGGGTGCGCAGGAGCTTGAGTTCACTGCCCGAGAAGCCATGCGCACGCGTGCGTTCTGGTTGCTGGCCCTGGCCCATGGCGCCGCGCTGCTGGTGGTCACCTCGGTCAATGTGCATGCCATCACGCACATGAAGGAGGGCATGGGCTACACGGTGGCCCAGGCATCGCTGGTGATTTCGTTGATGACCGTCGCCCAGGTCGGCGGCGTGGGCATTGGCATGCTCGTGGGCGATCGCTACAACAAACGTCTGATGGCGGCCGGTTGCATGGTGATGCATTCCGTGGGTCTGCTCATGCTCACCTGGGCCAACGGCGTGGCCATGCTGGTCGCCTTTGCCATACTGCATGGCGCGGCCTGGGGGTTGCGCGGCCCATTCATGCAGGCCATTCGCGCTGACTATTTCGGCCGTCGTTCCATCGGCATGATCATGGGCCTGTCGTCGCTGATCATCTCGTTCGGCCAGATTGCCGGTCCCTTGGTGGCCGGTGGCATGGCCGATCTGACCGGTAATTACCGTACGGGCTTCACCTTTCTGGCGCTCATGGCCGGGGCGGGTGGCATGCTCTTCGTCTGGGCTCGCCCTCCTGGCCCACCCCAGCGACTGCGCCCGTCCCCACCTTCTTCACACTGAACTGCCCTGAGGTTTTCATGCCGCAAGCCACCGATTATCCCGACATCCGCGACGGCATCCGCGCCTTGTGCGCCGAGTTTCCGGATGAGTATTTCCGCAAGGTCGATGCCGAGCGGGCCTATCCGGAAGCCTTCGTCGATGCACTGACCAAAGCGGGCTGGATGGCCGCGCTCATTCCTCAGGAATACGGCGGCTCGGGTCTGGGTCTGGTCGAGGCCTCGGTCATCATGGAAGAAATCAACCGCTGTGGCGGCAATTCGGGCGCCTGCCATGGCCAGATGTACAACATGGGCACGCTGTTGCGCCACGGCTCGAGCGTGCAAAAGCAGCGCTGGCTGCCGCAAATTGCCAGCGGCGAACTGCGCCTGCAGTCCATGGGTGTTACTGAGCCCACCACCGGTACCGACACCACGCGTATCAAGACCACCGCTGTGCGCAAGGGCGACCGCTATGTCGTCAATGGTCAGAAAGTCTGGATCTCACGGGTGCAGCACTCCGACCTCATGATCCTGCTGGCGCGCACTACGCCGATCGATCAGGTGGCGCGCAAATCCGAGGGTATGTCCATTTTCGTGGTCGATCTGCGCGAGGCCATCGGCAAGGGTCTGACCGTTCAGCCGATTCCCAATCTGGTCAATCACGAGACCAATGAACTCTTCTTCGAAAACCTCGAGATTCCGGTCGAGAATCTGATCGGCGAGGAAGGCAAGGGCTTCAAGTACATCCTGGACGGACTGAATGCCGAGCGCGCCCTGATTGCAGCTGAATGCATCGGCGATGGCTACTGGTTTGTGGACCGCGTCGTGAAGTACACCAAGGAGCGCGTCGTGTTCGGCCGGCCAATTGCGCAGAATCAGGGCGTGCAATTTCCCATCGCCGACACATACATCGAAGTCGAGGCGGCGAACCTCATGCGCTGGAAGGCTTGCCAGCTCTTCGATGCTCGCCAGCCCTGCGGTGCCGAGGCCAACATGGCCAAATACCTGGCGGCCAAAGCTTCATGGGAAGCCGCTAACGCCTGCCTGCAGTTTCACGGCGGCTTTGGGTTCGCCTGCGAATACGACGTGGAACGCAAATTCCGCGAAACCCGCCTGTATCAGGTGGCACCCATCTCGACCAACCTGATCTACTCCTACATTGCCGAGCACGTCCTCGGCATGCCGCGTTCGTTCTGATCTGGACTCAGTCGCCGCTTCGCAGGACGGGCGGCGACCGACGATCCCTCAGTCCAGGTAGGTGGCGAGATACGCGCAGGCGAGCGCTGCCCCCTCTTGAGCAAGGCGTTTGCCATTGCGCGGGTCGTCGCTCGCCAGATCCAGGATTGCCATGAGGCCCGCGAGCGCGGTCAAGCTGACCCGTTCGGCTGTTTGTCTGTTCAGACCCGGTTTGCGTTGACACATGCGCCGAGCCACTTCCTTGGCAAGATTCTTTTGCATGGCCTCGCCGAGTTCACGCAATTCGGTCGTGTAGTGCAGCATGCGCCGGCTAGCGCGCCCGCCGGGCTCGCTGATGCGCATCTTGTAAATCACCATGGTCACCTCGTTCACGACCCGACGCCAGTCGGGCTCAGTGGCGAGTTGCTCGAGGTACGACCAGGCCAGATGGGTGCGTCGTCCCTGAAGATGGGTGACGACCGCCTTCAGAACGGAGTACTTGTCCGGAAAATGCCGATACAGCGTGGCGGTGCTGACGCCGGCGCGGCGCGCAATTTCCGTTGTGTTCAACTCGTCGAAGCCACGCTCGTCGAGCAACTCGCCAGCAGCGTGAAGAATGAGGAGAACTTTCGTCTGATCAACCATAGGCAGACATGATACTGAAACTTATTTGTCTAAATACATTTATGCATTGATTCTCGGCGTTGATTGAGTCACACATGCGGGCCGTGTGAGCACTCGGCCACAGGGGCTGGCCTCATCAAGCGGTCTTTTGTTCAACCAGTCCCAATGCTTCGATCGTCTCCTGGCGCATCACGAACTTTTGCACCTTGCCTGTGATGGTCATCGGAAATCCGTCGACGAAGCGGATATGCCTGGGAATCTTGTAATGCGCGATCTGGCCGCGACAAAACTCCCGAATCTCGTCAGCGGTCGCTGACTGACCGTCGCGCAGTTTGACCCAGGCGCACAGTTCTTCGCCGTACTTCACATCGGGCACGCCCACGACCTGCACATCCTGCACCTTGGGATGGCGGTACAGAAACTCTTCAATCTCTCGCGGATAGACGTTTTCGCCGCCACGGATCACCATGTCCTTGAGGCGACCTACGATGTTCACGTAGCCCTCATCGTCCATCGTGGCCAGATCGCCGGTGTGCATCCAGCCGGCGGCATCGATCGCGTCACGGGTTTTTTCGTCGTCATTCCAGTAGCCGCGCATCACCGAGTAGCCCCGGGTGCACAGTTCGCCCGTTGTGCCGCGCGGCACGACACGCCCCTGCGTATCGACGATCTTCACTTCAATGTGGGGTTGCACGCGGCCCACGGTGGACACCCGCCGCTCGAGAGGGTCATCGACCGAGCTTTGCGTGGACACCGGTGAAGTCTCGGTCATGCCATAGGCAATGGTGACCTGATGCATGTTCATCTGCGCCTGCACGCGCTTCATCACTTCGATCGGGCAGGGCGATCCGGCCATGATCCCGGTGCGCAGACTCGAAAGATCGAATCTGGAAAACTCGGGATGGTCGAGTTCGGCAATGAACATCGTGGGCACGCCATACAGGCCAGTACAGCGCTCAGCCTGCACGGTCTGCAGCACGCTCAGCGGATCGAAGGCATCGGCCGGGTACACCATGGTGGCACCGTGCGTCATGCAGCCCAGGTTGCCCATCACCATGCCAAAGCAGTGGTAGAGCGGCACCGGAATGCACAGCCGGTCCTGTTCGGTCAGCCGGATCGCCTCGGCCACATAAAAGCCGTTGTTCAGGATGTTCTGGTGGGTGAGCGTAGCGCCCTTCGGAAAACCGGTGGTGCCCGAAGTGAACTGAATATTGATCGGGTCGTCGAATTGCAGGCTGCCCGCCAGTTCGGCCAACTGTGCCTGCTGCGCCGGCCCGCCGCGCGTGCCGATGTCATCGAAGTTCAGCATGCCCGGTGTGTGGGCCGCACCTAGTCGGATGATGCTGCGCAGATGGGGCAGCGCCTTGGATTGCAAGGCACCCGGCGTGCTGTGCGCAAGTTCGGGTGCCAGATCGTTCACGATGGCCAGGTAATCGCTCGTCTTGAGCGCAGGGGCCAGCACCAGTGCCTTGCACTCGACCTTGTTGAGTGCGTATTCCAGCTCGGCACGCCGATATGCCGGGTTGATGTTCACCAGGATCAGACCGGCCTTGGCGGTGGCGAATTGAGTCAGCGTCCACTCGGAACAGTTCGGGGCCCAGATGCCGATCCGATCTCCGGGTTGCAGTCCGATGGCAAGCAGCCCCGCTGCCAGGGCATCGACGCGGCGCGCCAGCTCCGACCAGGTCCAGCGCACATTCTGGTAGGCCACCACCAGCGCTTCGCGATCCGGGAACCGCGCCACCGTGCGATCGAACGCCTGTCCGATGGTGTCGCCGATCAGTCGGGTCTGGGCCACACCGTGGTCATACGAGGGGGCACTGGGCGCAAGGGCAGTCATGGTGGAGGTCTCCTGAGGATCGTTCGAGACAAAGCGTATTCGAAGCGTATTGGGTGTGCTGGGCGCGCGGTGACCTGGCTCGCACAGCGCACATGCTAACGCTTCGGCACGGTGCGCTTGCATCTGGTCCGAGCGCGGTTGATCCGAATGCGGCTGATCCCAGAGGACGGGCCTCAGCTCAGGCTGAAAGGCGTGTATCCCGGCGCAACAAGCGGCCACGGCGCAATCTGCTCGATCGCCTGGGCCAGCCCGAAGGCCAGGCCATCGCGCCAGCGTGGCGCCGCAATCTGCAATCCGAACGGCACACCGTTAGGGTCCAGGCCCATCGGCACGCTCAGCGCAGGTGTGCCAGTCATGTTGAAGTCCATCGTGTTGGTGATGCCTTCAACCTCGGCCTGCAGGGCAGCGGCGTTGGCTTGCGCTGCGCTACCGTCCAGGCGGGCGGCCAGACGATTGCGCACCGGTGTGACCAGCACGGTGTCATCGCCCAGAAGGTTCGACAACAGCGCTGCGTACTCATGCCGACGACGCAGCGCGCCGACGTATTCGAAGAGGGGTGTGTGGAGTCCGTTCTCGCAGACCTGCCGCAGCGAGGGTTCGAACGTGGGCCAGTGCTCGCGAAAAGGGGCCAGCGTATGGGCGGTTTCAACGTCGTACAGCCGCTCGAAATCCGGCAGCAGTGTTGGCGGGAAAGGTGTATCGATCAGCGCCACCGGAAGGTTCAGGTTGCGTTCGATCTGCGTGCACATCCTGTCGAACGCTGCCGTGATCGCGGGGTCGGCCCGTCCACGCAGGCTGCTGCAGGCGAGCACACGACGCGGCAGACCCGGTTCGAGCACAACGGCGCCTGGCGCCTGTGCGGCAATGTCGCCAGCGCTGGGGCCGGCCAGCACGCGCGCTTCGAGCAGTGCGTCGGCTACCGTGGCATTCATGGTGCCGGGCGTGCCCACGCACACCGACCCCAGAGGCGTGCCCCGTCCGAACAGTCCCAGCGTGGGTTTGTAGCCCACCAGCCCGCACATCGAGGCAGGGCTGCGCGTGGAGCCGCCGCCGTCACTGGAGGTGGCCAGGGGCACCATGCCCGCGGCGAGCGCGGCTGCTGCACCGCCGCTTGAGCCGCCCGGCGTGTGCTCGGGGTTCCACGGATTGCGGGTCGTGCCATACAAGGGGCTCGTGGTCAGACCGGTGTGACCAAAGCTCGGTGCGTTGGTGCGACCGATGATGATCGCGCCCGCTGCCCTCAGGCGCGCCACCGCCGGATCGTCCCGGGTGTCGGGCGGGGCATCGGCCCACAGTGGGTGGCCGCCATGGGTGCAGCGCATTCCGGCGACCGCCATGGTGTCTTTGACCAGCACTGGAATGCCAGCGAGCACTCCGCGTCGTGGAGACTGCAGCGCTTCGACGATTGCAGCGTCAGCGCGCAGCATGACCGCAGCATTGAGCACCGGGTTGTGACGCGCGATGCGCTCCAGCGCTTCACGCACCAGATCCACCGGAGCCAGCTGCCCGGCGCGCACCTGTGCAGCGAGTTCGGCGAGCATGACGGATGCGCGCCTTCAGCCGATCGGATCGATCGGCGTGCGCGGCCCCTCGTGGGCCTCGAGTACTTCAGCAGCATCGAGCAGCAGGTCTTCCCGATAGCGGGCTGCCGTCAGCTGCGCGCCCATCGGCAGTCCCTGCGCCATGCCGACCGGCACCGCCAGGCCGGGCAGACCCAGCACCGGGAGCGTGAGTTGGAAGTACAGCGCATCGAGCATGCGCCGGCAGCCGTCCAGCCCCTGAATGTCGATGCCGGCGGGCACCGGCGGCTCGGTGGAGCTGGGCATGACCACGATCGGCCAGTCTTCAAAGAACATCAGCCAGCGGTGCAGCAGCGTGTCGCGCTCGATGAAGGCCGACATGTAGCCTGCCATGTCGCGAGGCTTGCGCAGCTGCCACCAGTACTCCAGAAACGTGCTGATCGACGGGTCACCTGACCCTTGCAGACGCGGAGCCAGCAGATGTGCCTGCTCGGTGGTGCCGATGCCGTGCCAGAGCTCGCTCACCGCATGCAGGTCGGGGGGTGACACTTCTTCCACGTGGTAGCCCGCCGCCTGCAGCCGCTTGCCTGCGGTGCGCACGGCGTCCCAGCAGCTTTGCTGTACGGTCGGCCCGTCCGAGCGCGTGACCAGCGCCACCTT
>DGIT01000044.1 GCA_002386465.1 Burkholderiales bacterium UBA4615
AGGCGCGCTGCGCGATCGCCTGGAGCAGGGATTGCGCCACACGCGCACTGCGGGAGCCGATTTTCATCATCCTGCAATTCTATGGGCATTCATCGGGGGCGGGCGCGGCACAATGTGAACGTTGGTGCACGTACAGGAGGCATGGATGAAACGTTGGACTCACCGCCCGCCAGGCTCCAACTGGGGCGAATTCGGCGATGACGATGAACTAGGTCGCATCAATCTGCTCACGCCGCAGCGGGTCCTGCAGGCCGTGCGCGAAGTGCAGGTCGGTCAGGTGTTCTGCCTGTCTTTGCCCCTGGATCTGCCGGGGGGCAATGCGCTGAATCCGCGCCGCCATCCGCCGCGCAAATTCGCCACCGTGCGCAGCCCCGGTGTGCCGACCTACAACTTCCTGACCAGCAAGTTCGACCCGCGGCAGGTTGATGTGATGAGCGATGACGCAGTGCTGATGGCGCTGCAGTATTCAACGCAATGGGACAGTTTCGCCCATGTTGGCGCCCAGTTCGATGCCAATGGCGACGGCGTCCCCGAGCCGCTTTATTACAACGGATTTCGTGCAGGCGAAGACGTCGTGGTGCCGGCGTTCAGCCCGGGCCCGGTCGATTGGTGCTGTACGGAGGGCGTGCACGCCAAGCGGCTGGGGATCGAAACCATGGCGGTGGCCGGCGTCCAGGGGCGTGGCGTGCTCATCGATCTGCATGCCGTGGCAGGTCGCGCACGCAAGGTGATTCGCTGGGACGATCTGAAGGCTGCCATGGACGCACAGGGCGTCGTCGTCGAAACCGGTGACATGGTCTGCCTGTGGACTGGGTTCGACCAACTGATCCTGGAGCAGCGTGGCGAGCCGAGCGCCGACGTGTTGCATCGCAGCTGTGCCACGCTGGACGGCAGTGATCCGCGCATCCTGCAATGGATCACCGAATCGGGCATGGCGGCGCTGATTTCCGATAACTACGCAGTCGAGGAGTACCCGGGCGCCGCCCCGCCGGGCGATGTGTCCTATCCAGTACTGCCTTTGCACCACCACTGCCTCTTCAAGCTGGGGGTGCACCTGGGCGAGCTATGGTACCTGGCTGAGCTTGCCGCCTGGCTGCGTGCACATGGGCGCAACCGCTTCCTGCTGACCGCTCCACCGCTGCGACTGCCCGGCGCAGTGGGCTCACCCGCCACGCCGATTGCCACCGTCTGACGGCGCCACCCGACCCCTTTGGAGGGCGAGGGGGCGCCGCCCTCGCCTCAGCGGTGGGTGACGCTGTCCGACCTGCAGTAAGCCGCGCGGAGTTCCTCCAGCACCCGGTGATCCAGTGCAGCCAGTTGCGCGGCCAAGGCGGCGTTGTGCGCCGCAACACGGCTCTCGTGCCAGACGTCCAGGCCGCGCAGTGCGGCGGTCAGGATCCGATGCATCACGGCGACACCTGCGGACATTCTCTCGAGTCCGCCGTGCGTTGTGCCCACCAGAACCGGAGAACCTGCTGACATTCTGATTGCTTCCATCTTGCGCTCCTTCTGAACCTGCCGCGAATGCGGCGTCGATGAGCCAATCATGCGGCGTCGCAACACGAATTTCCAATGGATGTTCGGAATCCCTGATATTCATGATAGAAATGTAATTATGAGAAAACCATTCATCAGTCAAGGTCAGCCGTCTGTCCCGGCTCCGAGCGGGTCGGATGGGCGGCAGGTAGATGTTCCGGTCTCTGACCTGGCGCCCATGGCGCGTACGGCGGGCCTGCCGGTCAACTTTCGGACACTCGATCTGAACCTGTTGCGGGTGTTTGACGAAGTCATGGCCGAACGCAATCTCACCCGGGCGGCTGCCACGCTGTCCATGACCCAACCCGCGGTCAGCAATGCGCTGCGCCGGCTGCGTGACGCCCTGCATGACGAGCTGCTGGTGCGCGTGGGCTACGGCGTGCAACCCACGCCCCGGGCACTGGAGATCTGGCCGGCAGTGCGGGCGGCCCTTGATGGCTTGAGGACGGCGGTCCAGGCTGAAGCAGGCTTCGAGGCCGCGGCCTCGCGAGAGAATTTTGTGCTGGCCATGGCCGATGCCACCGCTGCAGCGCTCATCCCGCCTCTCGTACGCAGGCTCGAAGCCGAGGCACCCGGGGTGTCGCTGCGCGCCCGTCCGCTGCTCACCCGCGATCCCAGGGGGGCGCTGGCAGCTGGCGAACTTGACCTTGCCGTGGGCTATTTTCCGGCTGCCATTGCGGCCATCGACACCGCTACCATGCAGCAGGGGGTGTCCGAACCCTATGCGCACCAGCGGCTGTATGACGGCGAGTATGTCTGTGTGATGCGAGCCGATCACCCGTTGGCCGCAGCAACCCTGACCCTGGATGCATTTTGCGCGGCCCGCCATCTGCTGGTGAGTTTTTCCGGCCGCCCATTCGGTTTTGTCGACGAAGCGCTGGCGGGCATTGGCCGCACGCGTCGCGTGGTGCTGACCGTCAACCAGTTCTTCACCGCAGGCCAGGTGGTGGCGCAAAGTGATCTGCTCACCGTGCTGCCCCACCATTTCGTGGCGTCGACCGGCATTGCGGATCAGCTGTGCACGCGCCGGCTGCCGCTGGAGCTGCCGGTGGTCCATGTCGACATGCTCTGGCACCGACGCCATACCGCGCGTCCGGCGCATGCCTGGCTGCGTGAAGTCCTGACCGCGGCAGCCGCGTCGGTTTACATGAGCCCGCCTGCCCAGCCGGTATGATCCGACGCCCATGAGCCCGTTTTTCCGCACGCCTGCGCGCCCCGCTTGCGCTGTCGCATGAGCAGGAGTGTTGCTGCATGAGTTCGGTCAGATGGCGCCGGGGTCTCGCGTTGACCCATCTGCTGGGTGCGATGCTTCTGGTGCTGGGGCTGGCCTACCTGATCCCGGTGGCCTGGTCGCTGCTGGAGCGCGACGCGGCCCTCACGCCCCTGCTCATCGGCGCGCTGTGCACGCTTGCCGCCGGCGCGCTGTTGTGGGGCGTTACCCGCCGGCACCGGGCCGAGCTGTCGGCGCGCGACGGGTGTCTGCTGGTGGTCCTCACAGCCCTTGCGCTGACGGTTGCCGCAGCCATCCCGTTTCACCTGCATCTGCATGCGCATGCGCTGGCCGAAACGCCCACCGATGCGCTCTTCGAGGCGCTGTCGGCACTGACCACGACCGGGGCTACCCGCCTGGTGGACCTGGATCACCTGCCGCGCAGCCTGCACCTGTGGCGCCACCTGCTGCAGTGGCTGGGTGGCATGGGCATCATTGTGCTCTCGGTGGCCATCCTGCCCTGGCTGGGCGTAGGCGGCATGCAACTGTTCAGATCCGACACGCCCGGCCCGATGCGCGAAGCGCAACTCGCCCCGCGCATGGCCCAGACTGCACGCTTTTTGTGGTCGGTCTATCTCGGACTGACCATCGCCTGTCTGCTGGCTCTCAAGATGGCCGGGATGGGATGGTTCGACGCCTTGTGCCACGCGCTGTCCACGCTCTCGCTCGGCGGGTTTTCCACCCGCGACGCGAACATCGCCGCCTTTGATTCGACGGCGATCGAGGCGGTGCAGATCGTCTTCATGCTGCTGGCAGCCTTGAATTTCACGACCCATTTCCTGATCGTGCGCCACCGGTCTGCAGCGCCGCTGCGCCGTGATACCGAGGCGCCCTGGGTGCTGGGGGCGATCCTGTTCAGCGTGGTTTTGCTTGGCGCAGTCCTGTGGCTGACCAATCCGCAAAGCGATGTCCTGCATGCATTGCGCACTGTCGCCTTCGCTACCGTTTCCAATGCGACCACGGCCGGCTTTCATGCTGCCGACCACCTCGCCTGGCCGCCCTTTGCCGGATTGTGGCTGGCGCTGCTGTGCGCGCTGGTGGCCTCGTCCGGTTCGACAGGGGGCGGGATCAAGATGGTGCGTACACTCATCCTGTTCAGGCAGACGCTGCGCGAGTTGCTGCGCATGAGCCATCCGCGCGCGGTGCGCCCGCTCATGCTGGGGCCGCATGTCATCGCCGCACCTCTGATCCTGGCTGTGCTCGGATTCATGCTCCTCTATGGGGTGACCCTGCTGGGCCTCACGCTCGCGCTGGTCGCCACGGGTCTGGACACGTCAGCTGCCCTGGGTGCCGTGATGGCCTGTCTGAACAACAACGGGGCTGGGCTCATGCCGCTGGGCCTGTTGCCCGAGTACGCCCTCCTCACCGACCTGCAGGCCTGGATCCTCGGGTTTGCCATGCTCGCCGGCCGTCTGGAGTTGCTGATCATCTTCGTGCTGGCCACCCCAGGTTTCTGGCGGCGCTAAGCACCGCGCCACCTGCGCCCTGCCGAGCCCCGCATGCGCCCGGTGCCCGTTCACCTGATCACCGGCCTGACCGGTGCGGGCAAGAGCAGCCTGCTGCGGGGCTGGCTGTCCGCCCGTCCTGAAGGCGAGCGCTGGGCGGTCCTGGTGGATGGCCTGCCCGACAGCCTGGGCGTCGGTACCGATATCGCCTCGTCCACCGCCTTGCCCGGCGCTGCGTCCGACGACGCCGGGGTCACGGTCGTGGGCCTGATGGGGGGCTGCGCCTGTTGCGTCGGTGGCCCGGCCTTTGGCGTAGCCGTGAATAGCCTGCTGCGCCAGGGACCCTGGGATCGCCTGTTCATCGAAGTCTCGGCAGCAGCCAACGGCGCGGCCCTGGTGGATCGGTTGCGCTCCGAGCCCTTGGCATCGCGCCTGCAGGTGCAGCCAGTCATATTGGTCGTTAACCAGGAGACTGCAAGGCCCTATATCGATGAAACCAGAAGTGGGTACCAACATGCGCAGGACCGTCTGGCCCTGGCGCGTTGCGTGGTACTCAATCGGGCGTCCGAGAGCCTGGCCTCGGCTCCCCTTGTGGCCCGCCTCTCGGGAGCGCCGCCCTGGCCGCGAGCACTGATCAAGACCGCTGATGGAACCGTACCCTGGGACGCCATCCGCGCAGCGCACGACACCGTCCCGGCAGGCCCAAAGGGTGCCTGCACCCTGCAGTGGGCACCCGAGGTGTGTTTTGATCGCCGCCGCTTGCGGGCGCTCCTGGATGCCGCAGTGGCGTCAGGCGGGGTCTGGCAGATGGCCGGGCTGCGTCAGGCGCACGCTGTCTTTCGGACCGAGCGCGCGTGGTATGCCTGGCGGTGGGATGGCAGGGCCATCGACTGGCGTGAATCCGATTGGCGCCTGGAGAGCCGTCTGCTCGTGCTTGCGGATCGCTCACCCGACCCCCATAACGAGCGCATGAGGTTGGCCAGCGCGATCGCGGTGGCTGCCGGGGAGAGTTGAACCCTTCCGGTGGTCGTCCGTCGGTTGCCTGAGCACGACCGTCGGTGCCGCCTACAGATCCTGCAGGCGGGCCGACAACTCAAGAACAGACCCGCGAGGAACGCCATGCAGATGATCTACAACAGCCCCAACTACTGTGTCGTCGAATTCCGCTCGGCCGAAGGCGAGCCCTTCGCCGGCGGCTACGAGATCATGGACAAGTCGAGCCGCCGGGAGATTTTCCTGGGGGGTGATCTGGCCGACAAGTTCCGCTTCGATGTCAGCCAGCTGATTGCCAGCGAACCCTCCGTCGAGGAAGTCGACGATTTCCTGAGCAACTTCGAAGGCCTGATGCAGCAGCCGCTGGTCCTGCACTGAGTCGGTCTGCCCGCCCGCGTGGCAAGGGGCGCGCATTAGCGCCGGTTGACCTGCGCCTGGCTGAAGCCAGCGAGTTGCTTATAGCGGGCTGCGATCGCCTCCAGTTCAGCCCGCGGAATCACCTCGTGCACATCGGCGAATCCTTGCGGGGCGCGCTGCTCAGCCAGTTCCATCACCTGGTCGGGCCCGTTGGCCCGATTGCCCAGCACGATGGCCGCCGTGGCATCGCGCCGTGCCGCCTCGTACTGTGCAAACGCAGCGGTCGGGTCCGCCGTGCGTCGCCCAAAGCCCGTCGCACTCAGGGCATTGGCCATGGCTTCAGCATCCAGGATGCCCTGCGAGGCCCCATTGCTGCCGATCGGGTACATCGGATGCGCGGCGTCTCCCAGCAGCGTGACGCGCCCGAAAGTCCAGCGTTCCAGCGGGTCCCGGTCGGCCATCGGATACTCGAAGATCGTATCGGTGCGGTCGATCAGCGAGGGAATGTCCAGCCACGGGAAGCGCCAGTCGGCAAACGGCGCACGAAATGGAGAGGCATCCACCTTCCGGCTCCAGTCCTGGCGCGGCGGCGCATCGCCCGCCAGCGGCAGCTCGGCAATCCAGTTCACCATGGCGCGCCCTGAGGCATGGTGTTCAGCTGAAATCGGATAGGTCACGAATTTCTGGTTTTTGTGACCAATCAGCGCCATGGATCGCCCGCCCAGGAAGGGGGTGCCTTCCACCCGCCCGCGCCACAGCAGGTAGCCCGAAAACCGCGGTGGGCCTTCGTTGGGGAAGAAGGCATGACGCACCACCGAGTGGATGCCGTCGGCGCCGATCACGGCCCGCGCCCGAACCGGCGGACGCGCCACGCCCTGCGGGTCGGTGAACTGCAGGAGCACCGAGTCGCCCTGATCCTCGAAGTGCGTGAGCGCATGCCCGGTCCGAACGGCATCCGCACCCAACCGGGTGCGCGCGGCTTCGAAGAGCAGCATCTGCAGCTCGCCGCGGTGAATGGAGAATTGCGGAAAGGCATAGCCCGCGGCCAGCCCGCGGGGCTCGGACCAGATCAGCTGACCGTGCTTGTTGAAATAGGACAGCGTGGCGGTCTCGATCGCGGTCTGCGCCAGGCGCTCCTGCAGACCTAAACCGGCCAGCACCCGTACCGAATGCGGCAGCAGGTTGATCCCCACACCCAAAGGGCGCAGGGCATCGACCGATTCGAAGACCGTGCAGCCGATGCCTTGCGCATGCAGCGCCAGGGCAGTGCTCAGGCCACCGATTCCTCCGCCGATGATGGCGAGATCGATGATCGGCTCATGGCCGGTGTCAGGGCGAGATGCGTGGGGCGATAAGGTGTTCATAAGGTGTGTGCCAGGCTTGGAGACTTCGTCGGGCAGGACAGTTTCAGACAGGACAGGTTCTGACGCGGAAAGGCGCAGCCGCTGCGGGTTCAGGTCGGGTGGCCGTCGGCACCACCCTCGCATTCCCGCAGCAGTTCAGCGCCGATGTGAAAGCCGGTGTTGGCTGCCGGCACGCCGGCGTAAATCGCGGCCTGTTGCAGGAGTTCCTTCATCTCGGTGGGGGACAACTCATGCTGCAGGCCCGCGCGAGCATGCAGCCGGAATTCCTCCCAACGTCCGAGTGCACAGGTGATCGCCAGCACGATGAGCCGCCGGGTGCGGTCATCAAAGACCGGGCGCGTCCAGATGTCGTGCCAGGCCCAGCGCGTGATCATGTCCTGGAACTCGGCGTTGAAGGCGTTGGCAGTCGAGAGGCGGGCGTTCACGTACATCTCGCCCAGTGCCTGCTTTCGCCGCGCAATGCCTCGTGCGTACTGATCGGGCATAGGCGCAGAAGGTGCCACCGAGGTCACTGGCGAGGCGCCCTGCGGCAGGGCACCACTGGCCGGATGTGCGCCGGCCGCCACAGGGGCTTCGGCACGCTGCGGGCGCAGTGTGTCCATCAGCATGGCGACGAAGGCCGGTGGATCTTCCGACGCAGGAATATGCGCGCAATCGAGTGTCACCAGCCGGGCGCCCGCAATACTGGCCGCGATCGCCGCGCCCATGGGAGGTGGTGTGGCCACGTCATGCTGACCTACGATCACTGTCGTGGGTACCGTGATGCGCGAGAGTTGCGCCGACAGGTCATGGTCGCGCACCGCCGCGCAGCAGCCGATGTAGCCGATCGGGTCCAGGCCCATCATGGTCTGGCGCACCGAGTGAAGATGCGCCGTCCCTCGCGCAATGAAGCGCGGTGTGAAGAATCGGCCGATGCCCATGTCGACGACTGCGGCCATGCCGCCTGCTTGCACCCTTGCGATGCGCTCGGCCTGTCCGGCAGGCTCAACCCGGCCGGTCGTGTTGCACAGCATGAGGTGACGCAGCCGTTGTGGGGCATGGATCCCCAGCCACTGGCCGATCATGCCGCCCAGCGACACGCCGCAATAATCGAACTGTGCTGCGCCCGCGGCATCGGCCACCGCGAGCACGTCACGGGCCAGCAGTTCCACGGTGTACTCGCCAGCCGGCGCATCCGACGCACCGTGACCACGCGTGTCGATCCGGATCACGCGAAAGAAGTCGGCCAGCCTGGGCATCACGGGATCCCATAGCGCATGGTCGGTGCCCAGTGAATTGACGAGCACGAGCGCAGGCAGCTCAGGATTGCCGTCGGTGCGCCAGAAAATACGCGCGCCGGCATGGGTCACGAAGGGCATGTGGGGGTCCTTGATGGGGCGTACAGTGCCGCCGGCCAATTATCTCAGAGGCGTACCGGGAATAACCCCAAGGAGCGCCTGCGCCGATCTGCCGATCAAAGACCGCGCCAGCTCGCCAGCGTGTGATCAATCATGGTCTGCGCATCGCCCTGCTGCAAAGACGGATCGAAGAGGGTCTCCAGGAGCGCATCCGGCAGCGCGCTCGCCAGCACGGCATCCTGGCGTCGGGCCGCAGTGATCGCCTCGCGCAAGGTGTGCCCCGCCTCGATCGCATTGCGGCACAGCTGCTCCATCTGTGCATGCGCCGCCGCCTTACCCAGCGCATGAGCCAGCGCCACCGTCACCGCCTCGGCATGCACAAAGCCCTGCGTGCGCAGCAGGTTGGTCTGCATGGCCTGCGGAACCACTACCAGACCTTCGAGTGCTTCACCAATGGCTTGCGTGGCGCTGCCCGCGCATTCAAACAGTGCACCCAGTGTCCACCAGTCATAAGGCCAGGTGCCCAGCCCGCGCTCGTGTTCGCCCGCCTGTTGAGCCAACAGCGTCGACACCAGGCCCGGTGCGCGCAGGCCGGCCTGCAGTGCGAGCATGGCGGCGACCGGATTTCTCTTGTGTGGCATGGCCGACGAGCTGCCGCGGCCCTCGCCCGCAGGTTCCAGTACCTCGCCCACTTCAGCCTGCTGCAGCAGTGCGAGGTCGCGACCGATGCGGGCCATCGC
>DGIT01000017.1 GCA_002386465.1 Burkholderiales bacterium UBA4615
GCTTCGAGGTCGGCCACCAGGCGATCGACCAGCTGGTCTTCGGTTTCACCGGGCCTGCCGTAGTGATACAGGCTCGGGCAGCCGGTGCGCAGCACGCGGTCCACTGGCAGGTCGAAATCGGCATGGTTGCCGGGAATGCCGGTGAGGCTGCCAGCCATCACGGTGACGCCGTGATAACCCCGCTCGCGTGCAATGAGCTTTTTCTTGTTCGGCTTGCCCATTGCGTTGAAGTAGTACCAGATCACCTTCACCGCAGCGTCATTGGCTTCCGAGCCTGAGTTGGCGTAAAGCGCCTTGTCCATGCCCAGATGGCGTGTCATGGCGAGCAGTCGCTCGGACAGTTCGATGGACGGTTCGTTCGAGCGGCCGGCAAAGATCTGGTAGTACGGCAGATCCTTCATCTGTTTGATCGCGGCATTGACCAGGCGCTGATCGGAAAACCCCAGCGCGGTGCACCACAGACCCGCCATGCCTTCCAGATAGCGGTTGCCCTGATCGTCTTCCACATACACGCCATCGCCCTTGCGGATCACCATGGGGCCTGTGGAGCCGAATGTGTTCAGCGGGGTGTAGGGGTGAATCAGGTTCTTGATGTCATCGCGAACATTCTGGTCGTGGGTGCGGGTCATGAAAAAACTCCGGTAAGAGTGGGGTAGTGCCCGACATGGGCCGGGCCGTGATGCGGTGGATGCGTTTGGATGATGCGTGTCGTTGAACCAGACCTCAGTCCATCTGGCTGATGAACTTGGTCACCAGATAGCCGTCGAAGGTTTCGCTGCCGCCTTCGCTGCCAATGCCGCTGTCTTTCACGCCACCGAATGGCGACTCAGGCAGTCCGTGGCCGAAGTGGTTGATGTTGACCATGCCCGATTCGATGCCGTTCTGGATCTGCAGCGCATTGCGCGTGGAATGCGTGAACGCATAAGAGGCCAGACCGTAAGGCAGTGAATTGGCCCGTGTGATGGCCTCGTCCAGGGACTTGAAGGGCACCACCGGCGCGATCGGGCCGAAGGGCTCCAGTGTCATGACCTTGCTGTCGACCGCAACGTTGGACAGGATGGTGGGCGCCCAGAAATTGCCACGCTCGCCAATCCGTGCGCCGCCGGTTTCGATGCGTGCGCCGCGTGCGGTGGCGTCCTCGATGAACTCGGCCATGGCGGGCAGGCGGCGTTCGTGAGCCAGCGGACCCATCTTGGTATCGGCCTCCAGGCCCGAACCCACTTTGATTTTGCGGGTGGCCTCAATGAAGCGCGCCATGAACCGGTCGTAGGCTTTTTCCTGCACATAGATGCGATTGGGCGAGACGCAGACCTGGCCCGCGTTGGTGAACTTGAGCGTGGACAGCATGTCGGCTGCCCGGTCGATGTCGGCGTCATCGCACACGATGGCCGGCGAGTGGCCGCCCAGTTCCATGGTGATGCGCTTCATGTGCGCACCGGCCATTGAGGCCAGCATCTTGCCCACGGGCACTGAGCCGGTGAACGAGACCTTGCGCACGACGGGTGACTCGATCAGGTGCTTGGAGACTTCCGGTGGCACGCCCCAGACCAGGTTCAACACGCCAGGCGGCAGACCGGCTTCGTGGAACATGCGTGCGATGGCGACCACCGCGCTGGGCGTGTCTTCAGGCCCTTTGATCACGATGGTGCAGCCCGCACCCACGGCGGCCGCAATCTTGCGGATGGCCTGATTGAAGGGGAAGTTCCAGGGCGTGAACGCCGATCACACGCCGACCGGCTCGCGCAGCACCATCTGGCGCACGTTGGGCATGCGTGGCGGAATCACGCGACCATAGATACGGCGGCACTCTTCGGCATGCCAGTCGCAATGGTCTGCACAGCGCAGCACCTCGCCCACAGCTTCGGCCAGCGGCTTGCCCTGATCCAGCGTGATGTTGCGGCCGATCTCCTGTGCGCGCTCACGGCTGAGGTCGGCCACCTTGCGCAGGATGCGGCTCTTTTCCATAGGTGAGACATGCTTCCAGGTCTCGAAGGCACGCTGTGCTGCAGCCAGTGCGCGGTCCAGGTCAGCGCGTGTGGCATGGGGCAGTTTGCCCAGAGACGATCCGGTGGCCGGGTCGAACACGTCCTGTTCGGTGCGTCCGCCGCCCTGGATGAACTCTCCGTCGATGTACAGGCTCAGTGATTCGTACATGGTTGTGCTCCGTGTGTGATGTGGGAATCGTTCAGTCGACCTTGATCCCGGCGCTGGCGATCAGGTCCTTGTAGGTGGCGCTGTCGGTCGCAATCTGTCGCGCAAATGCTGCCGGGCCTTTGTAGTTCGGATACTGACTGAATTTGAGCAGGGTTTCACGGGTGCCAGGGGCTGCAAGCGCACGCCCAGACTCAGCGGCCAGCCGCTCGATGACCTCGGGTGGCGTGCCGCGTGGTGCAAACAGCCCGAACCAGCTGCCACCGGGGACATCCAGTCCCTGCTCGCGCAAGGTGGGCACATTGGGCAGTTCAGGATGGCGTGTGTCGGAGGTGACTGCCAGTGCCTTGAGCGCGCCTGCGCGGATTTGCGACAAGGCCACTGGGTCGTAGATCAGATCGATGCGCCCGCCCGCCAGATCGGCCAGCGACTCGGCTGACCCCTTGTACGGGATGTGAAGCAGTTTGATACCAGCCTTGTAGTGAACGATCTCACCCGACAAGTGCGTGGCGGTAGCGGTGCCTGCCGAACCGAAGGTGTATTTGCCAGGGTCTTTTTTGGCCAGCGCAATGAATTCCGGCAGCGTGTTGGCAGGCAGATCCTTGCGGGCTGCGACGATGCCATAGCTGCCCGAAAGACAGGCAATCGGGGCAAAGTCAGCCTCGGGGTCGTAGGGGACCTTGCGCAGATGGTGCGTGATCGCCACCACCGCGGTGGGCGCGAGCAACAGCGTGTAGCCATCTGCGGTCGACCGGGCCGCAGCCTGCGCCCCGATGGTGGCCCCTGCGCCCGCGCGGTTTTCCACGACCACCTGCTGGCCCAATGTGCCGGACAGGCGCTCTGCGATCAGCCGGCCGATGGTGTCGGCATTGCCCCCGGCCGGGTAGGGCACGATCAGTTTGATGGGGCGACTTGGCCAGGCAGCTTGCGCCAGCGCAGCGCCGGAGCTTGCGCAAACGCCACCCCATGCGGCAACCATCAGGGCGCTGCGCACCAGGGCGGCTCTGCGCGCGTGATGTGGCGGTGCGGGCGGCAGTTCGGCCTGCAAGTCCGCATGAAGCGGCGTGGGCGAAGCGCAAGGCATAGGGTGCTCCTGAGGCAAGGGGTGGGTGCGGTCCGGCAGGGTCAGCGGCCTTTCCACTTGGGTGTGCGCTTTTCCTTGAAGGCACGCGCGCCTTCCTGGCCGTCCTCGCTATCGCGCATTGCGCCGAGCTGGCGCATGGCGCGTCCCATTTTTTCCGACGGGCCCTGAGGCATCACGTCGTTGATCACAAAGCGCTTGATGGTGCTCAGCACCAGCGGTGCAAAGGTGGCAAGCTCGCGCGCCATGGCCAGTGCGGCGTCCACCTGGGTGCCGGTGGGCACGATCTCGTTGACGAAGCCCACGTCATAGGCCCGCTTCGCGTCAATGGTTCGGCACAGCATGATCAGTTCCATCGCCACCTTGTGCGGAATGCGCGTAGGCAGCGCCGAAATCAAGCCGCCCGTGAAGCCGAGCTTGGCTTCGGGGTAAGAGAACTTTGCGTTGTCGGCTGCCACCAGCAGGTCGCACATCATGGCAATGACCAGTGCACCGCCCACGCACCAGCCGCCCACTGCTGCGATCACCGGCTTTTCAGTGGTGATGCCTACGGTCGGTACGGCCCGCCAAAGCTCGGGCACGTTGCTCACGTCGGCCCCCGAGGAAAACGCGTCGTTGCCCGTACCGGTGATCACGGCCACCCGCTGATCCGAGCGGTCGAAGTCAGCGAAGGCCTGCTGCAGCTCGCGCGCAGTGACCGCGCAGATGGCGTTCTTGCGAGTGGGGCGGTTGATGGCGATCAGCGTGGTGCCGTCGTCGAAGTTGGTGACCTGCACCATTTCCATGACTGTCTCCCTGTTGGGGCTCCTCTGAGGAGCCGTGTTCTTGACTGTTGCGCGTCGCAACGCACAGGTGCTACTTCAACCGTGTACTGCGCTCGCGGTAAGCGATGATCCGATCTTTCAGACCTGGGCGCGCTGCCGAGCGCACCAGGGCCGCCAGGTCGGCATCGGCCAGTGCATCGCCGCCTGGGCCGCCCCCGCTGCGTCCCGCAAGGCGCAAGGCAGCCAGTGTCACCCGATCTACGGCGGGTGCGTCGCCGCAGCGTTCCAAAACCGCAGCCTCTCGCGCCTCGTGTTCAAGGGGCAAGGGGTCGATCGGCGCATGGGCCAGGCCGCGCGCAAGCGCCGTGGGCGCATCGATGGTGCGGGCATCAGAGACCCAGGCCCGTGCATGGTCGGCCCCGACACGTTCGGCCAGACGCCGGGTGCCCAGCACCAGTCCGAAACCTGCGCCCGGAAATCGGAAGCTGGTGTCCGGGGTCAACAGTCGCAGATCGCAGGCGGCAAACAGATCGGCACCGGCACCCCAGGTGCGTCCGCTGGCAAGCGCCACGGTGCGCACTGGTGCTCGCCACACGGCATCCAGCAGGGCCTCGACCCGTACGAAGCGCAGCAGCAGGTCGCCCTCTGTTTGCGTGGCCAGATCGCTCAGATCAAAGCCGGTGCAAAAATGTTTGCCGGCCCCCAGGAAGGCCAGGGTGTGCACCGCCGGATCGGCGCACGCCTCTTGCATGGCCTGCAGCAGGGCATCGACCAGTTCGGCGGACAGTGCGTTGCCGCGATCCACACGCGACAGACTCAGGCAGGCGACGCCATTCAGCGTTCGGACGTGCAGGGGTGATTCGGAAGGCTGCATCAATGAGGGGGCGTATCAGACGTTGACGGATGCGGACGCCGAGAGGTTCCACAGGTTCGGTGTGGTGTCGGATGAATAGCCCGACACAAAGTTCACCACGCGGCCCAGTGGCTCGTCGAACCGATGGCGCCTGATCGCGCCGATGTTGCCGCCGTACACATGGATGCTGACCGAAGCGCCATCGGGCTGCGCGTTGGAGACCACATGCCAGTCGCCAAGCGTTGGTGAGACCGCCTCGATCATGCCGGCTTGCATGACATGCTCACGACCATCGCTGCGCACCTGCGTTTCACTCTCGCAGGTGTATTCCATGCAGCGCTCGGCGCCGCGCAGCACACCCACCAGGCCCCAGACGGTATGGTCGTGGATCGGGGTGCGTGCGCCTGGCCCCCACACAAAGCTCACGATCGAGAAGCGCTCCAGGGGATCGCAGTGCAGCAGGTACTGGCGGTATTCGCCGGGTGGTGCGCTTGCGCAGGAGGCGGGCAACCAGCGATCGTCGGCGAGCAGGCTGGCCAGTGCCTTGTGACCTTCGCGCAGCAGGGTCGTCTCATCGTGTGAACGCTCCACCAGATGCGTGAGTGCCACCACACATCGGCGCAGCGGTGCGATCGGATCGAGCGTGTCATGGCGGTCATGTGTCGGCATCTCAGGTCTCCCTTCAGAGAGGTTCGCATGGGTCATGCCCGGCTCAGGGGCGTGCAGTCAGTTCCTTCAGGATGGATGCCGAATGCTCGCCCAGTGCGGGCGGGCGGGTATCTACCGGCAGCACCTGTCCGTCGATACGCACCGGGCAGACGACGGTCCGGGTGTGTACGCCGTTGGGCAAGGTGGCGGGCTGCACCAGGCCCAGATGTGTGGACTGAGGATCAGCCAGCGCTTCGGCGTAGCCGTTGATCGGCGCACTGGGTACGCCTGCGGGGGCGAAGCGGCCGAGCCAGTTTGCGCTGGTGTCGGTGGTGAACCGCACCTCGAGCAGGTCGCGCAGGGCCTCCTGATTGGCGGCGCGCAGTGTGGGGGAGGTGAAGCGCGCGTCGGTCAGCAGTTCGGTTGTGCCGGCAATCTCGCACACCTGCTGCCAGAGCTTGTTGTTGCCCGCAGCGATGGCGAAATAGCCGTCGCTCGATCGGTAGGCCTGGTAGGGCGCATTGCGCGGATGGGCTGAGCCGAGCTTGCGCGGGTTGCGCCCGGTGCCGAAGTATTCGCTGGTCTGCAGCGCCGACATGGCGATGGTGGTGGCAAACATCGGCACATCGAGGTGTCCGCCGGCACCGCCCGCCCGCACCCGTGCAATCAGCGATGCAATCGAGAAGGCTGCATACAGGCCGGCGCCAAAATCCACCAGCGGCACGCCGGATTTCACGGGCGCGCCCTCGGGCTCGCCGGTCACGCTCATGACGCCGGCCGCCGCCTGGATGGTGAGATCAAACCCGCCTTCGGCACCGCGTGGCCCATCCTGGCCGAAAGCGGAAATCGAGCAGTAGATCAGCGTGGGCTTACGGGCGCTGAACCAGTCCCAGCCCAGCCCCAGGCGCTGCATGACGCCCGGGCGACTGTTCTCGATGAGCACATCGGCTTGCAGCACCAGTTCGCGGGCATGGTCCCGCGCAGCCGGGTCCTTCAGGTCCAATGCGATCGAGCGCTTGCCCCGGTTGATCGAGGCGAAGTTTTCGCTGAAGCCTTCGGTGATGGGAGGCCACTGGCGCATGGCGTCGCCGTCGGGCGGCTCGACCTTGATGACCTCGGCGCCGAAATCGGCCAGCAGCATCCCGCAAAACGGCCCTGCGGCGACATGGCAGAACTCGACTACACGGACCCCGGCCAGCGGGCGATCGTCTGTGGGCAGCATAACGTCAGGATTCCTGCTTCATGCCGATTGCGCGCAGCAGATCGGCGTAATAGGCGCGCGCCAGACCTGGTGACGTCGACGCTGCGATTGGCTGCGTGCAGGCATTCGCCTGATGGCGCCTTGGGGCGCCTGGAGGAACATCGGTCATGCAGCTTTGCTCACGGAAGGGTTGACTGATCGATTAAAGGAGGGGCGCCTGGCCGACGGAGCGGCGGGGGCGATGCTGCCTGTGCGCAGCATCTCGGAAATGCCTTCGGCTGCCTGGATGACCTCGAGGGCCAAGGACTTGAGCGATGAGGGGCGCATGCGCTCGATCGGACCCGACACGCCGACCGCGGCACAGATTGCACCGGATGGGTCTCGCACCGCAGCGGCCACCCCGCCGACCGACTCGCGCCACTCGCCACGGTTGACAGCAAAACCCTGCGTGCGGACCCGCCCCATCTCCCGCATGAATTCGATTGGATTGGTCAGGGTGCGCGGCGACCAGGGCTGAAGTCGGCGGCTGAGCGCTTCGATCTGGGCAGGCGGCAACCAGGCCACCATCGCCTTGCCGGTGGCGACGCAGCAGGCCGGGGAGCGTCCGCCAATCTGGCTGTAGGCCCTGACGGGTTCCGGGCTGTCGAGTTTGTGGACGTACACGACCTCATCGCCATCGAGAACAGACAGATGGACGGTTTCCCGGGTGCGCTCCAGCAACCATTCCATCCAGGACTGGGAGGCTCTTCGCAAATCAAGATGGGTCAGTACGGCCGAGCCCAGCTCCCACAGTTTGATCGACGCCGCGTAGGAGCCAGTGCTTTCATCACGACGCACGTATCCCAACTCGACCAGTCCCTGCAGCAGGCGGTGCACATTGCTTTTGCCGATGCCCATCTGTACGGCAAGCTCGGTCACGCCCATGGGTCGGTCTGAATGGGCGAGGACTTCGAGAAGACCGAGCCCCTTGATGAGTGTGTTGTTCACAAATAAAGAACAAAAAGTCCGTGTTTCAGAATGCCTAATTGATGATGCTAGAGTTCCCGCGACCGGTCAACCTGAGCGCAACCCATGGGCGCAACCACTGAGCGCGGAGTCACCCGATGAAGCCTGCACGGCCGCTGGATCTTGAATTGGCCACCTCACATTGGGGCGCCTATGAAGTACAACGTGACGCGGGACGCGTCACAGGTCTGGGCCCTTGGCGCGAAGACCCAGCGCCGTCGCCGATCGGCCTGGCCATGTGGCAGGCCTATCGCTCGCCCTTGCGTATCGGGCGGCCTGCCGTGCGCGCCGGATGGCTCGAGGCCATTGAATCGGGCGGCGATGCACAGCGTGCTGCACGGGGCGCCGGGCGCGGGCGTGAGCCCTTTGTCGAAGTCTCCTGGGAGCGCGCTACCGAACTGGTCGCGACCGAACTGCGTCGTGTGATCGACACCCATGGCAACGTTTCGGTGTTCGGCGGCTCGTACGGATGGTCGAGCGCCGGGCGCTTTCATCATGCCCAGAGCCAGGTGCACCGGTTTCTGAATGCCACCGGCGGCTACGTGCGGCATGTGGACAGCTACAGCCTCGGGGCAGGGCGCGCACTGCTGCCGCATGTGGTCTGCCCGATGGAGTATCTGCTGGCCAATCAGCATGACTGGGAGACTGTGGCTGCGCACACGCGACTCTTCGTGTCGTTTGGAGGCGCGCCGGCCAAGAACGCGCAAGTGGGCGCGGGCGCAGCGTCAGAGCATCGGTTGCCGCAGGGCATGGCGGCCCTGGCCCAGGCCGGCTGCAAATTCGTGAATTTCAGCCCGGTTCGCAGTGATCTTGATGTGCCCGCGCAGGCTCTTGAATGGATTCCCATCCGTCCCGGCACTGACACGGCCGTCATGCTGGCACTGGCCTGCGAGACCATTCTCGCCGGCCGCCATGACCGCGCATTCCTTGAGCGCTATTGCGTCGGCTTCGATCGCTGGGCCGCGTATCTGACCGGCCAGACCGATGGCGTG
>DGIT01000011.1 GCA_002386465.1 Burkholderiales bacterium UBA4615
CGGGGGGTGCTGCGACGGGGGGCACAGCGACCGCGAGAGGTGTCTGAACAGGCCGCACAGGCGCAGGAGGTGTAGCGATCGGTGGCGCTGCGACCGGGGGCGCCGCAACGGGTGGGGCCATCGTCACGGTTGAAGCGGGCGGACGCCTCGGCGGCGAGGCAACAATCGGGGGCGGTGCCGGTGGCGGCACTGTCACCGCTGAGGGAGGCTCCTGCGCAGGCGTGGACATCACCACGAGATTGCGGTTGCCCTTGATCTGCAGCGTCGACGCGAGCATGCCGCGCTCACGATGTGGCTCCATCAGACGATTCATCCGACTTTGCGCGCAGACCCGCAATTCATCCAGTGACACTGCACCACTTCGATTCAAGTCCTTGGCTTCGCCGAGGAGGCACTGGGTCAGCGAATGCGTGGCGAAACCGCCATAGGTTTCGGTATCCCAACTGACTTCGTCATAGTTGGCCGACGCAATCTGAACAAAATTTTCCCGATGTACGCCGAGCCGGGACAGTTCAGCCAGCAGACTGCGGGTACGCACCTGGTTCACGCCGACGTCGCAGCGCTGATCAGACTGCAGATTGAATTTGGCTCGCGGTGTTTCGGCCTCCGAGAGCGAACGCGTGGCGCCGCGAATCACACCGCCCGAAAAGCAGGCATCGATCACTGTGATGACCTTGTCGGCGACCTGGCTGATCGGCTGCAGCCTGTCGGCCAGTTCTGCCTCGGAGAGCACATCGTTTTCGGTGAACGGGCCGTCCGTGTAGGTCTGAAGCCCCTCGACACAACCCTTCTGTCCAGGGTAACGCGCCCCGTGCCCCGACCAGTACACAAGCACACGGTCACCGGGCTTGACCAGTTTGCGCAGCCGCTCGAGTTCACGCAGCACCCGACCCTTTGTCGCCTGCGCATCGCGAATCTCAACGATCGAATTTGAGTCCACGCCCATGGACATCGCCATGCGACGGGCATTGGCCACATCCTTGGGGATGCCTTTGAGCGGTTCGGTGCGGGAGGCTTCTGAATAATTGCCGATCCCTACGATCAATGCATACCGGCCTTCGGCCGCTGCGGCTGGCGGCACCCAGTGCAGAGCAAGCACAGCGACCACAGCGGGCAATACCCAACGTCGGATCTGGGTTCGAATAGATTTCAAGGCTTGCATGAGATACTAAGTTACCCAAATGCGCGGTTTGATGCGAGTCGGTCTGTCGGACCGCAACCGCCGTAGGCGCGGCCAGCCGTGCCGGGTGCACGCTCACCTTCAATCGGAATCGGTCGAGTTCGTTCGTGGGCCCTATCACGATCATCACGTTACGCCAGCTATTCATTTGCTTCCTGCTGTTCTGGGCCGCGAGTTTCCATTCGGCCTGGGCGGCGCGGCATGCCCTGGTGATTGGCAACAATGCCTATCCCTCAAGCGAATTGCTCAGCGCCGTGAATGACGCGCGCGATGTGGCCGCTACGTTGAGAAGCTCCGGCTACGATGTGCTGCTGCGCGAAAACGTTACCCGCGACGCACTCTTTCAGGCGATTCGCGAGTTTGGCGGCAAGCTGCGGGACGGTGATATCGCCGTCTTCTATTACGCCGGTCATGCCATCCAGGTGCGGGATCGCAACTTCCTGATTCCCGTGGACGCCCGGGTCAAGCAGGAAGATGACATCAGCTTCTACAGCCTGGATCTGTCCGAGGTGCTGCAACGGATGGACCGCATCCGAACGCGGGCCAATATCCTCATTCTCGATGCCTGTCGGGATAATCCTTTTGCCTCGACCGTCCGGTTCTCTTCGGTTGGCCTGGCGCAAATGAGCGCACCGAGCGGGACCCTGATTGCCTATGCCACGGCCCCCGGGCAGGTGGCGCGTGAAGGCTCAGGCCGAAACGGTGTGTATACGAAACATCTACTGCGACACATGTCCAACCCAGGGCAGCCGGTCGAACTGACCCTCAAACGGGTACGCGAAGGGGTGATGGCAGAAACGAGGGGGGCGCAAGTCCCCTGGGACTCCTCCAGCCTGCGGGGCGAGATTGTGCTCGCCGGCGAGGTGCTGGTGGGTGCGCCGGGCACCGGGCTTGGAGCGGGCAGAGCGCAAAACGCTGCAGAAGTCCGAAGCGGGCTTGAGCGCACCTTCTGGGAGTCGGTGAAGGACAGCAAGGACCCGAAGGAATTCGAGGCCTACCTCGACCAGTTTCCGGATGGTGTTTTCGCCTCGCTCGCGCGAAACCGTCTGAATCTGGCTCGCATTCTGGATGACTCGACGCGTCGCGCGCAGGCCGCGGCCCCGACCTCGCCACTAATCACTGCGGCCCCCGCCGCCGGATCAGCCTCTGTTGCACAGGCAGCAGCGGCCGCGCCATCAGCCCTTCCCTCCCAACCGGTTGTTCAGGGCGCCAAGCCGCAGGCCGATCAAATTGCATTGGCTACCCCGGCTGCCACACCACGGACGATCACGCCCCCCAGCACCAGCGGGCCGCAGACGCGGGTGCTGGCCGATGGCAGTCAATATCAGGGCGATCTGCTGAACGGAAAGTTGCACGGCAAGGGACGCTTGGTGAGTCCGACTCTTGGCACATATGAAGGTGATTTCGTGGGTGGCTCACGCCAGGGCAGAGGGGATTTGCGCTGGCCCAATGGGGATCACTACGTCGGAGGATTCAAGCAGGACAAACCCTCCGGACAGGGCACGATGCGGTTCGCCAATGGGGATGTCTATGAAGGCGCTCTGGAAGATGGCATCTTTTCCGGGATCGGCCGGCTCAACATGCCTTCCGGATTTTCATACGAGGGGGCGTTTGTCAACGGTGTGCGCCATGGTCAGGGTCGTGTGAAATTTCCAAACGGCAATCGTTATGAAGGCGAGTTTTCCAAGGGCATCGTCAGTGGCCGAGGCCGCATGGAGTTTGCCGATGGCTCCAGTTACGACGGAGAGTTCATGGACGGCTCTCCCCATGGCAGCGGGAACTACCTGTTCGCCGACGGCAGTCGTTATCAGGGGGCCTTTCGAGACGGCCTCATGAGTGGACAGGGTATGCATGCATACCGCAACGGCGATCGCCACGAGGGTCAGTTCGAAGCCGGAGTGCCGTCCGGGCGAGGCATACGCTATTTCGCTGCGGGTGGCCGTTTTGAAGGGGTATTTACCGCGCGCGGCGCGCGTGCCGAAGGATTCATGATTGATCCTGACGGCACTCGCAAAGCCACCACACTGCAGGAAGGTGTGTTTCGGGTCGCTGCTGGTAATTGATCGCCTGGGAAAGGCCGCCCCGGTCGCCTGTCAGCACCATCCCATGATGACTGACATCAACGCCACGTCCGACCCCGGTCGCTCAATCCAGGCGCTTCCAGGAACTATCCGGATCAAATCGGGTCAGGCGCTCGGCGGCTTCGGAGGTTATGCGGCCCAAGTCCTTTTCGTACACCACGCCATCATGGTTGACGATGAAGGTCATGACACCGGAAATCCCGTAGTTGGCCGGATACGCGAGCACTGCGAATCCGCCGAACATCGTGCCCTTCACCCGGTAGTCGTATTTCCCACCGGTCGCATGACGGCCTTGTCCCGAAAGCATGCGAAAGAGGTACCCGTTGTATGGCGATGGCTTGAGATCGCGGCCCTTGACTGAGTAGCCGTCTTTCATCGCTGCGGCGACGCGCGGACCCAAGGGGCTGGAAGGCTGACCCGCTGGGGCGCTCCAGTAGAGGCCATTCTTCTTGCCAGGTTGCGAGATGAATTGTGCTGCGTAATCGTGCAGACCATTTCCGTCCGCATCAGATAACGCATATTCCCGCTGGGCGTCGACCACCGCCAGCAAGGTCTGGATGGTGTCCAGCTCATTGCGCCCGACCCGCCGGTTCAAGGTTTCCTCGCGACCGGCAGCAGTGTCGAACACCCAGCGCTGCCCACGCTGAACGATGGGCGCGGCAAACGGGAACTCGCTGCTGCCCACGCTGAGCACGGCCTTACGCCCGCCCGGATCGAGTGCAAGGGCATGCCGTGCGTCATGGGCGGCCACGAACTGCTTCCAATCACGCGCATCGGCCACGGGGTCGCCGCTAAAGAGCCAGGACCTCGCCGAGGGCCCCACCACGCTGAGCAGCGCACTGCGGTCTTCGGCGCGCAGCGCGGCGATCAATGCAGCGACAGCGTCCTGAGGCGACGCATAACTCTGCTGGGAAGCTGCCCGCTCGGACGCTGCTGCAGGCGTCGAGGGCTGGGCGGACACAGGGGGTATCGCAATCGCCACCGCAGTGAGCATGGCAAGGGCTGCGGCCAGGGGGTGCAAGGTATTCATCCGATTGGTCTCCACGTATTGGCCCGCGCTCAACGACGACGTCCGCCGCCGCCGCCCATCGCCCCGCGGCTTGCCCCGCCGCGTGCGCTGGCGCCGCGCATCGCGTCACCTGAACTGACGCCGCTGAACCCGCCGCCGGAACGACTTGAGCTGTTGGAGAAGTCACGTGATCCGAAGTCACGCGAACTCGAGCCTCCACCGAAGTCACGAGACCCAGTGCTTCGACCCGCGTCCCGAATGCCGTCGGCACCACCCAGGGCGCTGCCCCCCGCCGCCCCCCTTCCTGCGGCACCACCAAGGCTGCCCTGAGCGCCCTTCAGACCAGTGCCGTCATCGCCGACCCGTCCCCTGAATTGCTCACGCTGAGCGGAACGCTGGTCAGCCCCCTTGTCGAAGCGCGAGGCGACACTGCTGTCACCGTAGGCGACGCCGCGACGGTTGGCCGCGTTGTGCTCCCAGTTGTTCTGGTTGATCGTGGTGCGATTGAACTGGTTGTAGTGATTGATGTTGATGTCGACACGGCTCGATCCCCAGTTGCATCCACCCCAAATCGCCGCGCCCACGAAGACGCCGGTGGTGAAGGCCAGCCCCGGGGGATAGACATACGCCGGCGGGTACATGTAGAACGGCGGCACCGGATACCACCACGGCCCATAGATGGTGTATGGGTTGTAGGTGGGCACGTAGACCACGTCGGGTTTGGGCGACTCGATGACATAAACGGTCTTGCCGGAACTCATGTCGGTCCTGACCTGCTGCTGCGACGTCGACTGCAGGTTGCCGGCGGCCTGGGCTTTGGCCCGCAGCGACTGCACCGTGTTCATGACATCGGTCTGCTGGGCCAGAAAGGCATCGCCCAGACGCTGCGTCCAGTCGAGTTTGTCGTTCATCTGCTGCAGTACCTGCGGCACCGAGGTCAGTGCCTTGACCGAGGGATCCCAGCGCTGCTGCTGCATCGCGTCTTCCAGGGCCTTGTCATTGACTGTCGGATTGGCTTTGGACCAGCGCGCCGCTTCGACCACGTCCAGCGGATATGTGGAGGCCATCAGGACCTGAGCAAGCAGCGAGTCGGGGTACAACGCGATCGGCGCCAGCAACTGGTCCAGATCCTGTTGAGAATAGGTCTTGGCCGCATTGGCTGGCGCTGCACTGGGTGCGGATGTAGCGGTCACCACAGGCGGCGGGGCCGTCGTTGGCGCGGGTTGGGCCAGGGCGGAGGCCGCTGCCAATCCAAAGGCCGCAAGGCCGGTCAACCGGGAAAAAAGCATGACATCTCCCTTGTCTCGTTTGGCCAGCAAGGCTCTGGCAGGAACGGCGTTCGAACAGGCGGCCGGTCATGGGGAAAAGTGTCGCGGTCGCCTGAGCCCGCGCGAGTCTAACTCACAGTTACTGACTGACGCGCAAGCGAGGCCGCTCCCCAGGCAAGGCGCCCTGCACCCGCCCAACCACCGCGGCGGAATCGAAGCCGTGCCTGGCAAAGACCGACAGCACCGCCTCAACAGTCTGGGGCGCACAGGCGACCGGCAGACCGCCGCTGGTCTGGGGATCGCTCAGCACGAGGACGTCACCGGGTTGAGCATCGGCATTGCGCTTGACCCGATCAGGATGCACCAACCCCAAGGCCACCGGTCACCGGAATGCCGGCCGCGCGGCACACCGAGGCGCCGCCTTCGAGAATGCGCCCGATGGTCGGCGTGAAGAGCACATTGATCGGCATGCCGACCAGCGCCAAGGCAAGGATCGGTCGCCACCATGTGATAGAGCGGTGAGGCGAGTTTCCACGGGCAATTCAGGTCGATTCATCGGATCGTCTCGGCGGGCAGATGCAGCCTGGCACGAGAGGATACCGGCAACATGCCATCGGCCCCGAGTGCGCCTCCCCGTAGGATTCAGTGTGCCGCAGGGCGTCCGATCAGGGCCTGCGCAGCCTGCTGCTCATTGTCCACGTAGTCGCGAATGGCTTGCGCACCGCTCAGGGTGCGGTCGGGCGGCTCTCCGCGGCCAATTTTCATGAGTTGCAGGCAGAACCACCCCAAACCAGCCTTGGGCGGGTCGATTCCACGCTCATACGACTGGGCCGATTCGACTCGGCCTGCAATGAGTTGCGCGGGCAGATCCGTGTCGACACACACCGGTCGGCCCAGGCCGATCATGTCTGCCTCGCCGGACGCCAGGATTTCGTTCATGGCCGTTCGGGTACGCAGGCCGCCAGTGATCATCACCGGCATGGACGCCACAGCCCGCACCGCTTTGGAGTATTCGAGGAAATACGCCTCGCGCAGGCGCGTGCTTTCGGCCACAGGCTGCGAGCTCTGGGCTGCACCGGCCGTACCACGCACACCCATCATGCTGGGCTGCTCATAGTTGCCGCCGGAAAGCTCGAGCAAGTCGACCCCATCTTCGCCCAACCAGCGCACGACTTGCAGACACTCTTCGTGACTGAATCCGCCCAATTGAAAGTCAGATGAATTGAGCTTCACCCCGATCGGAAAATCGTCTCCCGCAGCCGCACGACAGGCCCGTACGGTCTCGCGCAGAAACCGCGCGCGGTTGACGAGCGACCCGCCCCATTCATCGGTACGCTGATTCGCCAGCGGCGACAGAAACTGGCTGATGAGATAACCATGCGCCGCGTGAATCTGTACGCCGGTAAAACCGGTTGCGCGCGCCATGGCGCTCACGTGTGCAAACCGTGCAATGGCATCGTCGATTTCGTGCGCATGCATCGCACGCGGAGGCACGTAATGATCGCCCCCCACTTTCAGGGCGATTGCTGAGGGTGCGATCGGCTGGGTGCAGACATGACGCGGCGTCTGGCGCCCGGGATGATTGACCTGCATCCAGAGGTGATTGCCCGCCACCGTCCCCGCCTGAGCATAGCGGCGCAGCGCATCGATCCCACCATTGCGATCGATCACCACGTTGCCTGGTCGCTCAAGATAACGGCGATCGACCTGCACGTTGCCCGTGACTACCAGCCCCGAGCCACCCTCTGACCAGGCCCGATACAGGCGGTCGAGTTGCGGGGTCGAGCGATTCATGGCGTCGGCCAGACCTTCAGTCAGAGCCGCCTTGCACAAACGATTAGGAATCAGCGCCCCGCAGGGCAGCAGCAAGCTGGAATGGATGCCAACGGTCACAGAACGCCCTCATGCGGTGAGTCACAGCACAGCGCCCCGTCACGGGCCCTGCCAAATCACCAGCAGCCGACGCTACTTTCAGGTCGTGCGCTACGCAGCTTGCTGCTGGCGGACGGGCCCAGCGTAGCGCATCCGGCATCGGGCAGCATGGCTGCAGTCGTGTTTGCGGACCGCCGGGGTTCTTGAGCAGTGCGTACCGGGGCCGCCTTTGCCGGTTCCCGCCGGGGCGTCATCGGCAGCGCATTAGAACCTGAGCCCGTCACGATATCGAATTCACCAATACGCAGCGTCCCGGGCGCTGCAGCAAGCCGCTCGAGGCTCGTGCCCGAGTGCCCCGAAGGCGATGCGGCCGGCTCACCGGTCAATTTACCGGCGTTTACTGGCCAGGGCATGGCTGCGCAGACGCAGGCCACAGAGGCGATGCGCAGCGCATTGATCAACGCGAGACGGTCCATGTCAGATTCCTTGCGGACGGGCGCCCACGGTTACAGCATGGCCGCCAGCACATGCGGCACCGGTACTGGGCGGGTTCCGGCCGACCCAGCTTGCGCCCGATCGGAGCACCGAACAGGCGCAGCCAGATGGTCGGACTGCGGCGGCCGACCGGCCGGGCCGCGCGGCGACACTGCACCCGGGTCAGCGGGCCAGGGTTGACAAACGCATGCCTCGACGCATAGATTCGCGGGATGCGTTTCGCTCATCAGCCTGCCCGTCGGCTACTCGCCCTGGATCCGTCCCTGCTACTACGCAGGGGCCGGACCGCGCGGCTGCGCTGAAATCAAGTCTCAACGCAGCAACCGACGCAGTATCCGGCCCACCGAACCCCGACCGAACGCGGGGTGCCGGGCAAGCCAGACCGTCCAGGTACCTTTCCCCCGCCCCGCGACCCGGTTGCCAATCACACCGCAGCCCTGGAGTCCCGCATCATGATGAAGTCACCCGTCGGAAAATACGTTCCGTTCCCTGCCATCGATCTGCCTGATCGCCAGTGGCCGTCACGCACCATCACGCGTCCGCCGCGCTGGCTGTCCACCGACCTGCGCGACGGCAACCAGGCGCTCTTCGAACCCATGGACACGGCGCGCAAGCTGCGCATGTTCGACACGCTGGTCAAGATTGGGGTGAAGGAAATCGAGGTGGGCTTTCCTGCGGCCTCCCAGACCGACTTCGACTTCGTGCGCCACATCATCCAGGAGGGGCTCGTCCCGGACGATGTGACCATCAGCGTGCTGACACAGGCTCGCGAAGAACTGATCATCCGGTCCATTGAGTCACTTGAAGGAGCCAAGCGCGCGACCGTACACCTGTACAACGCGACCGCCCCGGTGTTTCGCCGCATTGTTTTCGGCATGACACAGCAGGAATGCCTGCAGCTCGCTGTCGACATGACCCGCGTGGTGCGCCGCGAACTCGACGCCCGGCCCGGGACGCACTGGGGCTTTGAATACAGCCCGGAAGTCTTTTCAACCACCGAACTGCCGTTCGCGCGCGATGTATGCGCCGCGGTCATGCAGGCCTGGGATGCCTCTCCTCAGCGCCCGGTCATCCTGAACCTGCCGGCCACCGTGGAATCGGCCACGCCCAACATCTATGCCGATCAGATCGAATGGATGATCCGCAATCTGCCCAACCGCGGGTCAGCTGTCATCTCGCTGCATCCGCACAACGATCGCGGCACAGCAGTCGCTGCGGCTGAACTGGGCGTGATGGCGGGCGCCGATCGGGTCGAAGGTTGCCTCTTTGGCAATGGCGAACGTACCGGCAACGTCGACCTCGTCACGCTGGCACTCAACCTGTATTCGCAAGGCATCGATTCAGGTCTCGATTTCTCCGACATCAATGCGGTGGCACGCACGGTTGAGCATTGCACGCAGTTACCCATCCATCCGCGTCATCCGTATGTAGGTGACCTGGTCTTTACGGCCTTCTCGGGCTCGCACCAGGACGCCATCAAGAAAGGCTTCGCAGTCCAAAAGCCCGATGCGCTGTGGGAGGTCCCTTATTTGCCGGTCGATCCGGCGGATCTCGGCCGGACCTACGAGTCGGTCATCCGAGTCAACAGTCAGTCAGGCAAAGGCGGGATTTCTTTCCTTCTCGAGCGTCACCATGGCATGGTCATGCCGCGCCGGCTGCAGGTGGAATTCAGCTCTGTCGTCCAGCATCACACGGACGAGCATGGCACCGAAGTCAATGCCGATGACCTCTGGGCGCTGTTCTCGCGCGAGTACTTCCCGGAAGATGCGCGCGTGCGGCTGTTGTCGCATCGCATGGTCGGACATGACAGCGGCCATCAGATCGACCTCACGGTCTCGATCGATGGCGTCACGCACGTGCTCAAAGGCGAAGGCAATGGCCCGATCGATGCCGCAGTCAATGCGATCGGTCTGCCGATCCGCGTCGACTCCTACGAGGAGCGTTCCATCGATTCGGGCGCCGACGCGCGAGCCGTTGCCTTCATCGAGGCCACCTCAGAAGGCTTGCCGGGTTCGAAATTCGGTGTCGGGATCGATCGCAGCATCGTGATGGCATCGCTGCGGGCACTGATCAGTGCGGCCAATCGCCTCGGGCTGGCCGACCGCTGGCAGCAGCGCAGCGACCGCCGCGCAGCCTGATGCCAGCTAAACCTTCCCTGTCCTGATGGCCACCAAGCTCTACATTCGCACCTTCGGCTGCCAGATGAACGAGTACGACTCGGCCAAGATGGTCGACGTACTCGGTCAGACGCAGCCGGGCGGCATCGAAACCACCGACGATCCGGCACAAGCCGACATCGTGCTGTTCAACACCTGTTCGGTGCGCGAAAAGGCTCAGGAAAAAGTCTTTTCAGACCTGGGCCGGCTGCGCGAACTCAAGCGCCAGCGCCCTGAGCTGGTCATTGGCGTCGGGGGCTGCGTGGCCAGCCAGGAAGGCGACAACATCATCAGCCGCGCGCCTTATGTCGATGTGGTATTCGGCCCGCAGACCTTGCACCGGCTGCCCGAGCTGATCGAAGCCCGACGCAGCAGCGGTCGCTCACAGGTCGACATCCGATTCCCTTCCATCGAAAAATTCGACCACCTGCCACCGGCACGCGTCGAAGGGGCCAGCGCCTTTGTCTCCATCATGGAAGGATGCAGCAAGTACTGCAGCTTTTGCGTGGTGCCTTACACGCGCGGAGAAGAGGTGTCCCGACCGTTTGAGGACGTCCTCACAGAAATCGCGGAACTGGCCCAGCAAGGGGTGCTTGAGGTCACGCTCCTGGGGCAGAACGTCAATGCTTACCTGGGCGCATTCGGCGATGCTGGCGAAACAGCCGATTTCGCCACGCTCCTGGATCATGTCTGCGATATGCCCGGCATCGAGCGGGTGCGCTACACCACATCGCATCCGCGCGAGTTCAGCCAGCGCTTGATCGATGCCCATGCCCGCCTGCCCAAACTGGCCGGGCACGTGCATTTGCCGGTTCAGTCGGGTTCCGATCGAATTCTTGCAGCCATGAAGCGCGGGTACACCGCTCTCGAATACAAGTCGATCATCCGCAGGCTTCGTGCTGCGCGGCCCGACATCTGCATCAGCTCCGATTTCATCGTCGGGTTTCCCGGCGAAACCGAAGACGACTTTGCGCGCACCATGGCGCTGATCGCCGAGGTGGGCTTCGATCAGTCTTTTTCGTTCATCTACAGCCCCAGGCCTGGTACTCCAGCCGCTGACCTTCCTGATGACACGCCCGCTGCGGTCAAGCTCGAACGCCTGCAGCGGCTGCAAGCGGCTGTGGAAGCACGGGCCCGTGAGATCTCGGCCGCCATGGTGGGCTCCACGCAACGTGTGCTGGTGGAGGGCGCCTCGCGCAAATCAGCCTCCGAGCTGGCCGCACGCACCGACAACAACCGCGTGGTGAACTTCCCTGCACCCGCGCGCCTGAGCGGCAAGATGATCGACGTGCGCATCACCGCCGCCCTGCCGCACTCACTGCGCGCGGAAGTGCCGCTGATCGCCGTATGAAGACGATCACAGCTCACTACAGGCCGACCGACGCCGACAACCGCCGACTGGCTAATCTGTGCGGGGCCCTGGACACCAATCTCAGGCAGATCGAAGAAGCGTACGACGTGCGCATTTCACGCAGAGCGGATCAGTTCGCGGTGGAAGGCAGCGGCCCTCAGACACGACAGGCCGTCCGTGCGCTGGAGTTTTTTCACGCCCGCGCTGCCAGCCCCTTGTCGGTCGACCAGTTGCAACTGGGACTGGTGGAATTGCGGCCCGCCCGCGGCGTATCGTCCGTTGCGCGCGAGGCCTCCGCACCACTGTCTCAAGGAGCCGCCGCAGCGATGCAGGCTGACCCGTCCACCGCATCAGACGATGTGCCCGTGCTGCACACCCGGCGCACCGACCTGCAAGGGCGTACGCCCCGGCAGCGTGAATACCTGCGCAATATCCTGTCGCATGACATCACCTTTGGGATCGGACCAGCGGGCACCGGCAAGACCTACCTTGCTGTTGCCTGCGCAGTCGATGCGCTCGAACGCGACGCCATTAAGAAAATCGTGCTCACGCGCCCAGCGGTGGAAGCGGGTGAGCGACTCGGTTTCCTGCCAGGCGATCTGGCACAGAAGGTCGACCCCTATCTGCGTCCGCTCTACGACGCGCTCTACGACCTGATGGGCTTTGATCGGGTGGCGCGCATGTTCGAGCGTCAGTCCATCGAAATCGCTCCGCTCGCCTACATGCGCGGTCGCACCCTGAATCAGGCATTCATCATCCTGGACGAAGCACAAAACACCACGCCTGAGCAGATGAAGATGTTTCTCACGCGCATCGGATTCGGTTCGCGGGCCGTGGTCACAGGAGACATGACGCAGATGGACCTGCCGCGCGGGCAACCCTCAGGCCTGATCGAAGCGCGGCGTGTGCTGCGTGAGGTGCGCGGGATTGCCTTTACCGAATTTGACAGCACCGATGTCGTGCGCCATCCGCTGGTGGCCCGCATTGTCGATGCCTATGAGCGGCATGCCCCGTCTGAGCCGCGCTAAGTCCGGTGCACAGCCCAGCCGCAAGGCAGACGGAAACGCATCTGGTCAGGGGCACGCACAACCGACGCTGTCGCTGTCGATCCAACTCGAAGAGCAGGCGGGCGACTGTCCGGTGAGTCGCGCGCAGTTGCGCCGTTGGGCGCAGGCTGCGCTGCTTGCCGATGCGAGACTCACGCTGCGTCTGGTCGGCCTCACTGAAGGCCGGGCACTGAACCGGCAGTTCAGAGGCCGCGATTACGCCACGAATGTGCTGACCTTCGCATACGGCTCCCCGGTCGCTTCAACACGCGGGGCCACACCGATCGAGGCAGACATCATCGTGTGCCTGCCTGTCCTGGCTCGCGAAGCGCGTGCGCAACGCAAGACCTTGCATGACCATCTGGCCCATCTGGTGGTGCACGGTTGTCTGCATGCGCAGGGTCTCGATCACGAAACCACACGTCAGGCCCAGGAGATGGAAGCGCTCGAGACGCGCATCCTTGCGCGCTTTCGAATCGCCGACCCGTACCGCTAGAGGCAGATCGCTTCGGTGCACGGGTGCGACTGTCGGGCCTGAAGGCCCTGTCACAGCGTCTCAAGACCGAATCCGGTATCCTGAAGGCTCCTTCACCCCCACTGTTTCAGATGGCTGAGCCTCCTTCGAGCAGGCTGAAAACCTCGCTGCTCGAACGCATGTCGGCGCTGCTGATGCGCGCCCCCGAAGACCGCGAGCAGCTCCTGGACCTGCTGCGCCAGTCTCAAGCCCGCAAGCTGCTGGACGCAGAAGCTGTGTCCATGATCGAAGGCGTCCTGCAGGTGTCGGACCTGTCCGCACGCGACATCATGGTGCCGCGATCGCAGATGGATGTAATTGATATCGCGCAGCCGCCCAGCGAATTCGTTCCCTTTGCGATTCGCACGGCGCACTCGCGTTTTCCGGTGGTCGAAGGCGATCGTGACAATGTGATCGGTATTTTGCATGCCAAGGATCTGCTGCGACTGTATGCGGGCAGGCAGGTATCAGCACGCGAACTGATGCGACCCGCGGTGTTCATCCCCGAGTCCAAACGGCTGAATGTGTTGCTGCGAGACTTTCGCACCAACCGCAATCATATTGCGCTGGTGGTCGACGAATATGGCGGTGTTGCCGGACTGGTCACGATCGAAGATGTGCTCGAGCAGATCGTGGGCGAAATTGAAGACGAGTTCGATGGCACCGATGCACCCGATGACATCTTGCCGCTGGAACCGGGCATGCATGGCGCGCGCTACCGGGTGCCTGCGCGGACCGATCTCTCCACGTTCAACGAACACTTTTTGTGTCGCATCGACGAAGATGCGCATGACACGATCGGCGGGCTGGTCACAGCCCACTTTGGCCGCATGCCCAAGCGCGGTGAGCGCATCGAAATCGATGGGCTGGGGTTCGAAGTCCTGAGGGCCGATGCACGAACAGTCCAGATGCTGGCCGTGGAGCGACTGCGCCCGGACCCCGATGCGCGCAACTGACCGGGTGCGCCTGGAGCGCCCCCGTTTTGCCCATGTTTTGGGTGCCTTTGCCGCAGGTGCGCTGCATGCGGGGGGGTTTGGCCCCTGGCCACATTGGCTACTGGCACTGTCGGCGCTGATTCTGCTCTTCGCGATCATGCGACGCGCCGCTGCGCAAGGCGCCTCGCCCGGTACACAGGCGCTGATTGCAGGCGCATTTTCGATGGCCTGGTTCGGCTTCGGCCTGTCCTGGCTCTATGTGAGCATGCATGATGTGGGCGGCATGCCTGCGCCCATGGCCGCAGCGGCTGTCGTGTTGTTTGCTGCCTACTTGTCCCTATATCCTGCCGCTGCCAGTTGGCTGGCCTGGCGGGGTCTGCATGCACCCGGTCCATGGCGGTTGGCCTTGCGCTTGGCGGGTGCCTGGACGCTCGCTGAGCTTGCGCGAGGCTGGGTGATGACCGGCTTCCCCTGGCTGGCGATCGGATACGGACAGATCGACGGTCCGCTTGAGGGACTCGCCCCGCTCGTCGGTGTCTACGGGATCGGCGCGCTAACCGTGGTCGTCTCCGCGCTGATTGCCTGGGCTGTGCCTTGCTCACGCGATACGGTCCACGCAGTGGACCTGCGCAGCGCGTCCCGGGCAGTGGTCGCAGCCGTGGTACTTGCCTGTCTGCCACTGACCAGCTCGCCTGCTCAATGGACGCATGCAGCCGGCCCGACGATGTCTGTCAGGCTGCTGCAGGGTAATGTGCCGCAGGCGCTTAAATTCGACCCTGACCGTGCCCAGCGGGCGATGCAGGAGTATCTGGCAGGGTTTGAAGCGGGCAACGCGATGCTGACCATCCTGCCCGAGACGGCATGGACCGTCCCGTGGAACTACACCCCTGAAGGCCTGGTGCGGCGCGTTGAAACCCACGTGGCAAGCGGACATGCAGTCGCCATCGGAATGCCGCTGCTGCGCACCCAGCCTGGCTCAGGCCCGCCGCGCCCCACGAACAGCGTAGCCCTGTTCGCACCTGCGAAGGCTGGCACGCCAGCATCCGAGCCCGCCGTCTACGACAAGCGCCATCTCGTGCCCTTCGGTGAGTTTGTGCCCTGGGGATTCCGCTGGTTTGTGCAGATGATGCATATTCCCCTGGGCGACTTCGGGCGCGGCACGGACACGCAGCGCCCGTTTTCAGTCGGAGGCCAGCGAGTGGCCTTCAACATCTGCTACGAAGACCTTTTCGGCGAGGAGATCATCGACGCGGTGCGCGGTGCTGCCGGCGCCACGATCCTTGCAAACGTGAGCAATATCGGGTGGTTCGGCCGCTCACACGCACTGCCGCAGCACTTGCAAATCTCCCGGATGCGCGCACTGGAAACCGGCCGTCCGATGCTGCGTGCCACCAACACCGGGATGACCGCCCTGATCGATGCACAGGGCCGCGTGGTCGCCGTACTGCCGGCGCACCAGGCGGGGCTGCTCGATGTGCAGGTACAAGGTACCGAAGGTCTGACCCCTTATGTGCGAACCGGCAACCTCAGCGTGCTGCTGATGGCGCTGGCAGCGCTGCTGGGGACTGCAGCCACTCGTCGGCGCGGGCTGATGATCTGAAATCATCCCGATACACTCGCACGCATGCACGCGCGCGCCGCTGTTCCGTTGCAAGAGACTCCGGTCACAGGACTCATCCTGACCGGTGGCGGCGCACGGGCGGCCTATCAGGTGGGCGTCGTGGCGGCCATTGCCCGGATCGGGCAGGAAAGCGGTGCCTCCGCAGTCAACCCGTATCAGGTCATCTCGGGCACCTCGGCCGGGGCGATCATTGCAGCCGCCCTGGCCTGTCATGCCGACCGCTATCGTGAAGGCATTGAGCGGCTGGTAAGCATCTGGTCCGATTTTCGCGCCGAACAGGTCTATCGCACCGACGCCTTCGGTGTGGCGCAAACCGGCGCGCGCTGGCTATCGATGTTTACGCTGGGCTGGGCGCTGGCCAGGTGGCGACGCGCCCGACCCCGTTCCTTGCTCGACAACACGCCGCTCGAAGATCTGCTGCGACGCATGATCGACCTCAAGCGTCTGCCCGATCTGATGGCCCAGGGGCATCTGAAAGGACTTGCGGTTACCGCCTCCAGTTACAGCAGTGGCGACCATGTCACCTTCTACCACTCGGAGCAGGAAATTGCGCCCTGGACGCGCTCCCATCGACTCTCTGTGCGAGGTCCGATCACGATCGAGCACCTGTTGGCCTCCTCGGCCATACCCTTCGCATTTCCCGCCATGAGCCTGCCTCTGCAAGGGCAGCATGAATGGTTCGGCGACGGATCGATGCGGCAGACCGCGCCGATTTCTCCGGTGGTGCACATGGGTGCTCAGCGCATTCTTGTGGTCGGTGCTGGTCGACTTCAGGAACCGGCTGCCCAGCGACACGTGAGCAGTGGCTACCCCAGCCTGGCGCAGATTGCGGGGCATGCCATGTCGAGCATTTTTCTTGATGCGCTGGCCGTGGATGTCGAGCGACTCGAGCGCATCAATCGCACACTCAGTCTGCTCGATGAGCAGGCCCGTCAGCAAACGTCACTGCGCCCTATCGACGTGCTGGTGATCTCGCCCAGTCAGCGACTTGATGATCTGGCAGCGCCCCACATCCGCGACCTGCCCAAACCCGTGCGCGCCATGCTGCGGGCCACGGGCGTGGGAGGTCAGGGTCAGGACACCCGCGGTGCAGCCATGGCCAGCTACTTGTTGTTTGAGTCGACCTACACCCGCGAACTGATCGCCCTGGGCGAATCCGACACACTGGCCAGGCGTGAGGAAGTCATCCGGTTCTTCGGCTGGTCCAGCTGTCCTAAGGCTGCCGCATGACGAAAGCTTGCCTGAGATAGGACTGATCATTGAATCTCGCATGAAAGCACTGGGCACCGACTGTCCTGGCTCACCAAAGTAGGCTGCATGATGCTACTGAATCCTCTGCCGCGCGCCTGGCTGGGCGTCTCTCACACCCCGCTGCTGGGCCACAATCGGCTCGCCCCCGAGGTGGACTCCGACTTGCAGCAGGCGATCGCGATGATGCGCGATCAGGTCCTGGGCTGGCAGCCCGATCGCATCGTGATGATCGGCCCTGATCACTACAACAGCTTCTTCAATGAACTGATGCCTCCGTTTTGCATCGGGACACAGGCCACCTCCGTAGGCGACTTTCGCATGCCGCAGGGTCCGCTGAATGTCGATGGCGACACAGCGCTGGGGCTGGCCACGCATCTGATGGACTACGATTTCGATGTGGCGGTGTCGCGGCGCATGCAGGTGGACCATGGGTTTACCCAGACCCTGTCCCTGATCTGGGGCAGCCTGGAGTCGCCACCGCTCGTGCCGATCTTCATGAACGCAGTCGCGCAACCAGGCGTGCCGCGCGTGCGGCGCTGTCGTGCGCTGGGCGAAGCCATTGGCGGCTACCTCGACACCTTGCCTGGACGCACGCTGCTGATCGGCTCGGGGGGCTTGTCGCATGAACCGCCGGTGCCTACCCTGGACCATCCCGATGCCGCAGTGCGCGAGCGGATCACCGTGCGCAGCGTCTCGAGCCCGCAGGATTTCGAAGTGCGAATGCAACGCGTGCTCGCGGCCGGACAGGCAATGGGTGCGGGCACTTCGCCGCTCAAACCGCTGAATCCTGCATGGGACGCCCGCTGGATGGACGCTTTACAAAGCGGGCAACTCGAGGTCCTTGAGGCAATCGATGAAGCCAGCATCGCCCGTGACGCCGGCCTGTCGGGACATGAATCGAAGACCTGGCTGGTGGCACGCGCGGCCCTGCCGCGACAGGGGCTGACCTGCGCCATGCGCTGGTACCGCGACATTCCGGCGCTGATCGCAGGCTTCGGGATTCTCTTCATGCACACCAAGGGCGTCTGAGCATCATGACACCCGAATTCGCAACCGATGTCCTGGTCATTGGTCTGGGGCCCAGCGGCGCCTGCACAGCCCTGGCGCTGGCCGACCAGGGCATCCGCGTACACGCCATCTCGCGCGCCAATTGGCTGGCAGACACGCCACGTGCCCACATCACCAATCAGCGAGCAGTGGAAGTGCTGCGCGACCTCGGACTCGAGGAAGAAGCGCGCAAGTACGCCACCCCCTGGGAATGGATGGGCGATACGCTCTTCACGACTAGCCTGGCGGGCCCGGAGATTGCGCGGCTGCGTACCTGGGGCACAGGGGAAGAGCGTATCGGCGACTATCTGCAGGCCAGCCCCTGCACCATGCTCGATCTGCCCCAGACCCATCTGGAACCGCTGCTGGTCAAACATGCGGCAGCGCGTGGCGCGAGTCTCGCGTTCAATACCGAGTACCGCACACACACCCAGGATGACAGCGGCGTCACCACCACCTTGCGCGACCGCCTTTCCGGGCGCGAGTACACCATCCGCAGCCGCTACCTTGTGGGCGCTGACGGCGCACGCTCGCGCGTCGTCGAGGACGCGGGCCTCACGATCACCGGACAGCACGCACGCGCCGGCACCATGTACGTACTGTTTTCGGCCGATCTGGCGCACCTGGCCGCGCACCGGCCAAGCATCCTCTACTGGATCGTCACCGACAGCGCGAGCTTCGGTGAAATCGGCCAAGGTGTGTTGCGTGCCATTCGCCCCTGGAATCAGTGGATCGCCGGATGGGGGTTCGATCTGGCGCAGGGCGAGCCGCAACTCTCCGAAGCGCAGATCATCGAGCGCGTGCGCGTGCTGGTCGGCGACCCCAAGCTGAACATCCGCATCGATATGGAGTCGATCTGGTACGTCAACCAGGCCTGGGCACCGGACTACGCAAGGGGCCGTGTGTTCTGCGCGGGCGACGCCGTGCATCGGCATCCGCCCTCCAGTGGCCTGGGCTCCAACACCTGTCTGCAGGACGCACACAACCTGGCGTGGAAGCTCGCCTACGTGATCGAGGGACACGCAGGCCCGGGACTGCTCGACTCCTATTCGCTCGAACGTGCGCCTGTGGGGGAGCAGGTGGTGGCGCGCGCCAATCAGTCGCGCCTGGACTACGCCCCACTCAATGCCTGCTTTCGCGATCCGAACGCCGCGCAGCCTGTGCGTGCCGGGCTGGCCAGCCTGGCTGACCCGGGGCCTGAAGGCGTGGCCCGGCGCGAGCGGCTCGCTGAAGCACTGCGCCTGAAGCATTACGAATTCAATGCCTTGGGCACTGAGGCCAACCATCGCTATGTGTCGCCTGCCGTCATTGCCGATGACGCGCTGCCTGAAGAAGTCTGGAAGCGCGACCGGCAGCTGTACGCGCAAGCCACCACACGGCCTGGCGCCAAGTTGCCGCACGCATGGCTGGTGGGGTCGGATGGGCGCAGGGTCTCGACACTGGATCTGGTCGGCAAGGGCCGCTTCACTCTGTTGACCGGTCTTGCAGGTCAGCCCTGGGCGCAGGCAGCGCGCGCGTTGAACCTCCCATTCCTGCGCGTGCTCGTGGTCGGCGAAGAAGGCGCGCTCGACCCTTACTTCAACTGGGCCCGATTACGCGAGATCACCGAGGCGGGTGCGCTGCTGGTGCGGCCCGATGGCGTCGTGGCCTGGCGTCAGTCAGTCGCTGCGAAGGATGCGGGCGATGCACAGGTTCAATTGCGCGCGGCGCTGCAAAGCATCCTGGCCCACTGAGTGTACGTCGCGGTTTTCCGGGCGCTGCAGCGGATGACTCGCTACAATTGAGGGTTACCTCAGCCCCGCCGCGATTCGCGCGGCCGCCTCGCACCGATGCTCAGCTTTCAGCAAGTGATTCTGCGTCTGCAGAAGTATTGGGATGATCAGGGCTGCGCCCTGCTGCAGCCCTATGACATGGAGGTGGGTGCCGGCACCTTCCATACCGCCACCTTCCTGCGGGCCATCGGCCCCGAGCCCTGGCGCGCAGCCTATGTGCAGCCTTCGCGGCGTCCGAAAGACGGACGCTATGGGGACAACCCCAATCGGCTGCAGCACTACTACCAGTATCAGGTCGTGCTCAAACCGTCTCCCCCCGAGATCCTCGATCTGTACCTGGGTTCGCTGCGCGCACTGGGGATCGACACCGCACGCAATGACATCCGCTTCGTCGAAGACGATTGGGAATCACCCACACTGGGGGCCTGGGGCCTGGGCTGGGAAGTCTGGCTCAACGGCATGGAAGTCACGCAGTTCACCTATTTTCAGGAAGTTGGCTCGCTCAAGTGCCAGCCGGTCACCGGTGAGATCACCTACGGGCTTGAGCGTCTGGCCATGTACCTGCAGGGCGTCGAAAGCGTCTATGACCTGGTCTGGACCGATGGCGTGAAATACCGCGACGTCTTTCATCAGAACGAAGTCGAGCAATCAACCTACAACTTCGAGCAGTCCAATGCGGCCATGCTCTTTCGGCACTTCGACGAATACGAAGCCGAAGCACAGCGCCTGATCGCAGCCGAACTCGCCCTGCCGGCCTACGAGATGGTCATGAAGTGTTCGCACAGCTTCAACCTGCTCGATGCGCGCGGCGCCATTTCGGTGACCGAACGCGCCGGCTACATCGGCCGTGTGCGCGCACTCTCGCGTGCGGTGGCCCACGCCTATTACGCCTCGCGCGAGCGGCTCGGGTTCCCCATGGCCTGCCGCGCCGACGCGAAAGCCTGACCCGCCATGAACGCACCGCTTCTGATCGAACTGCTCACAGAAGAGCTGCCGCCCAAGGCCTTGGGACGTCTGGGAGAGTCCTTCGCAGCCACATTGACCGACGGGCTGCGCCAGCAGGGCCTGGCGCCCGCAGCGGGCGCTGTAGAGGTCTTTGCCACGCCACGTCGACTGGCCGTCAGAGTGCACGATGTCCGCGAGCGCGCCGATGACCGTGCCATCGAAGTGAAAGGACCCTCGGTCTCCGTTGGCCTGGATGCGCAAGGAGAACCGACACTGGCCTTGCGCAAGTGGGCCGAAAAGCAGGGCGCAGCCGTGTCGTCGCTGGTGCGGGCCTCTGACGGCAAGCAGGATTGCTTTTACTTTCGCAGCACCGCTGCCGGCGCCACACTGGATCAGGCGGTCAGCCCGCTCGTGAATCTGGC
>DGIT01000024.1:0-2220 GCA_002386465.1 Burkholderiales bacterium UBA4615
TTTTGCCCACGCCGGTGGGGCCCGAGAAGAGGAATGAGCCGATCGGCTTGTCGGGTTTGCCCAGACCCGAGCGGGCCATCTTGATCGCCCCTGCCAGCGCCTCGATGGCGGCATCCTGACCGAACACCACGTTGCGCAGGTCACGCTCGAGGTTTTGCAGCTTGCTGCGGTCATCCGAGGAGACTGAAGTGGGCGGAATGCGGGCAATCTTGGCGACGATATCCTCAATCTCGCCCTTGCCCACGACTTTCTTCTGTTTGGACTTGGGCAGGATGCGCTGCGCGGCGCCGGCCTCGTCGATCACGTCGATGGCTTTGTCGGGCAGATGACGGTCGTTGATGAACTTGGCCGACAACTCGGCTGCGGCCGTCAGGGCCGAAGACGAATACTTGATGCCATGGTGCTCTTCAAAGCGTGACTTCAGGCCGCGCAGGATCTGCACGGTCTGCTCAACCGACGGCTCATTGACGTCGATCTTCTGAAAGCGGCGCGACAGCGCATGGTCCTTTTCGAAGATGCCCCGGTACTCGTTGAACGTGGTGGCACCGATGCACTTGAGCTGACCCGAGGACAGCGCGGGCTTGAGCAGGTTGGAGGCATCCAGTGTGCCGCCCGAGGCGGAACCCGCCCCGATCAGCGTGTGGATCTCGTCGATGAACAGCACCGCATTCGGGTTGGCCTTGAGCTGCTTGAGCACGGCCTTGAGGCGCTGCTCGAAATCACCGCGGTATTTGGTGCCGGCAAGCAAAGCGCCCATGTCGAGCGAAAACACGGTGGCCTCGGACAGCACTTCTGGCACATCGCCCTGAGTGACACGCCAGGCAAGGCCTTCGGCAATCGCGGTTTTGCCCACACCGGCCTCACCAACCAGCAGGGGGTTGTTCTTGCGGCGGCGGCACAGCACCTGAATGACACGCTCGACCTCGGCTTCGCGACCGATGAGCGGATCGATGCGCCCTTCACGGGCCGAAGCATTGAGGTTGGTCGTGAACTGCTCGAGCGCACCTTGCTGCGCAGCCGCCTGGTCCTCCGCCTGCTCGGGCGATTCTTCCTTGGCGGGCTCTTTGGGCTGCGGCGTCTTGGTGATGCCGTGCGAAATGAAATTCACCACATCCAGGCGGGTAATGCCCTGCTGATGCAGGTAGTACACCGCATGCGAATCCTTCTCGCCGAAGATGGCGACCAGCACATTGGCGCCGGTGACTTCCTTCTTGCCGTTCGAAGTGGACTGCACATGCATGATCGCCCGCTGAATCACACGCTGAAAGCCCAACGTGGGCTGCGTGTCGATTTCCTCGGTACCAGGCACAACCGGGGTATTTTCGCGAATGAAATTGCCCAGGTTCTTGCGCAGATCGTCGATATTGGCTGCGCAGGCACGAAGCACCTCCGCTGCGGACGGGTTATCCAGCAAGGCCAGCAACAGGTGCTCGACCGTGATGAACTCGTGGCGCTGCTGACGCGCCTCGACGAAGGCCATGTGAAGGCTGACTTCCAACTCTTGCGCGATCATGCTTCCTCCATCACGCACTGCAACGGGTGTTGGTGCTCGCGTGAATATCCACTGACTTGCTCAACCTTGCTCGCGGCGACATCGCGCGGGTAAATCCCGCACACGCCCCGCCCCTCGCGATGAACCTTCAGCATCACCTGGGTCGCTTTTTCGCGCCCCATCCCAAAAAACTTTTGTAGCACACTCACCACGAACTCCATGGGAGTGTAGTCGTCATTGAGCAGTGCCACCTCGAACATCGGAGGCGGCTTAAGCTTTTCCTCCTGCTTCTCGAGGATTGTGGTTGGGTCGTTCTGAGTGGCCATGGCAGGCCCATTCTAGCGACTGATTAACCCTTCGCAAGGCAAGCCCTGATTCTTTTGTTGGGGTGACGTGTCTGTTTCACAAGCACGGACGCTGGCAAACGGTCGCAAGAGGGGGCATGACACGTTCCGGGCGGGTTTGGAACGCCAAATGGGATCGCAGCTTGACGAGTCCGGCCGGTTTGCAAAAGAATCCGCCATGTTGCCCATCGGAGGATCGGCCGGGGGCGCATGCTTGCAACATTAATACCGACACACAGGGATGGAAGGGTCATGGCAACGGGTACGGTCAAGTGGTTCAACGATGCAAAGGGCTTTGGGTTCATCACACCAGACGACGGGGGTGAAGATCTCTTCGCGCACTTCAGTTCCATCCAGATGAACGGCTTCAAGTCGCTCAAGGAC
>DGIT01000024.1:2252-17359 GCA_002386465.1 Burkholderiales bacterium UBA4615
AGTCGCTCAAGGAAGGCCAGAAAGTGCAGTTCGACGTGGTTCAGGGTCCCAAGGGCAAGCAGGCGTCCAACATCACGGGCCAACAGTAAACCTCGTCCGCTTGGCGGGCTTAAAAGAAAAACGCCGGAATTTCCGGCGTTTTTCTTTGGTGAGGTGGTGATCTCAGAATCGGTATCCGATCCCGAAGGTGTAGATCCAGGGATCGAGCTTCGTGTCCATCGTCTGGCCAGTGGACAGTGTCGTGGTGGTCTTGAGCCAGGATTTCAGAATGGCGGCCTCCAGCGACCATTTCGGCGAAAACTGCCAGACCATCCCGAGCTGGGCAGTGAACGCCCAGCGCGAGTCCACCGAGAGGGTGGTGGGGTTGGCCGCGCTGCCGCCAGTCAGCCCTGAGAGCGCCATGGTGCTGGTTGCGTCGTAGAACTTTGCATACGTCGGGCCTGCACCCACGTAGGGCCGTAGCGTGGCCTGCGGTTCAAAAAAGCGGTATTGCGCCAGAAGGGTGACTGGAAGCACCCGGACGTCGCCGATCTTGCCAACGCCAGCCACCGCACCATCGCCCACCAGTTCATGCTTGAACCCCGGTGCAATCGGCAGATCGAAGGCGATGTTGTCAGTCCACATCCAGGTCACGCCGCCCGAGATCTGGTTGGCGGGCTTGACGTCGGATTTCGTGCCTGCGAACGCAGGCGGGGACAGATCGCCGCTGGTCACGTCGGGCGAAATGCGTGTTCCGCCAGCGCGCACGATGACCGAACCTGCGGGCTGGGCTTGAACGCTGGCAGCTGCCAACAGGGTGGCACACACTGCTGCGCTGAGAAAAATGGGCTTTGCCATGATGAATGGGTCTCCTGCCTCGTGGAATCAGAGCCAGCCTGCAACGGCAAGCGAACGTGAGATCAGCTGACTGAGCAGCTGGTGGCCGTAGGCCGAGGGATGGAAACCATCGGAAAACGCCCAGGTTTTGTACCAGTTGGCGCCGCCGGTGGCGCCAGCCGGCGGGTTGGCGGCCAGGAAGGCATCGGTGCAGGCGGCCCAGGTTTTTTGAGCCCTCGCGGTCTCACTGTCGCCAGGCGAACCTTTGTCGACACAAGCCGGCGCGGTGACGTTCGTCAGACCGAATTGCGCAGGCGTGGCAATCTGATTGTTGAACTCGGTATAGAAATCAACCAGTGCGACCTTGGCGTTGCCTGCTGCGCGTGTGGCCAGTTGCGTGTTGAAGGCCACGACCCAGCTCTTGAAGAGCGCCTCGGACTGAGCACGCGTCGCCGCACCCGCCTGCGTCTCGATTTGCTTCAGAACGCCCTGGAACAATGGCGTGTTAGTGATGCTCGGGATGTTCAGGAGCGCGATCTGCTGGGCCCCTTTGTCGAGCGCTTTGGTCTGAATGGTGTCGTAGAACGTGTTGGCCAGGCTGGTCATGTAGGTGCCGCCAGCACCTGCGAGCGCTGCCTGGCAGCCTGCCGTGGGGCCACCGGCACACGCCGTGCCGAGTGCCCCCATCTGCGCGGACGTCAGGACGGTGAACAGCAGCGCCTCATAGGACGCACCGCCGTCGACAGGCTGCGTGAGGTAGGCGGTGACCAGTGCGGCAGCATCGTTGCCGCCCCCATCGATGATCAGCAGGTCCTTGGCGCCAAAGTTGCCAGCCAGGTTCGCGGTGGAGAATTGCACACCGATCACTCGAGGATCTGCTGCTGAGTAAGGGCTGTTATCTGGATTCACGCCACTGAATCTGTTGATCACGCCGCCACCAATCGCAAAGTTCGTACAGCCGGCCGTGGGGTTGGCTGCGAATGTCGTTCCGGTGAAGGCAAAAAAGTTGCAGCCCTTGGGCAGCCCGTAGAGCTGCGCGATCCGCTCTGGGTACGTGTCGTTGCCCTGAATGGTGAACTTGATCCCGAACGTGCCGACATCGGCCAGACTGTCTCCCATGACTTTGACCGAAGTGATGGCGACCCGCGGGGTGGTGTCTGCGCTGCTGCCGCCGCAGGCAGCGATGAGCACTGACAGGGCAGTCGAAGCCGCCAGGGTCAGCGAGGCACGGAAATACCGGTTCATATCGTCTCCTTGATTCATGGGCCGGATGGTCGGCCAGTGCTGCCGCCCCCGTGCTGGAAGCTAGACAATAACGTCGTTGGCGCGGAAGTCAACGCAACCGCACGGTTTCTGCGCATCCGCGCTTTGGGCAGGCAGTCGAAATCACGGATCGACCTTCGAGCGCTTGTTCAGCGCGATCAGACGCGCTTCAACCCTGTGCTGAGCAATCTCCGGCCGACCCGTGCTCAGCGTGCCGCCGTCGACGACCGCAGTGCCCTTATTCGTGTTGTGACAGCCAGGCCGCTACCGCCCGGCCAATGACCGCACCGGAATCTTCCTGGATGAAGTGCAGGCCTGGCACGGTGACCTCGTGCTGGTTCGGCCAGCTGCGGCAGAACGCGCGCTGCGCACCCACAAGGATGGAGCCCGGCTCGGCATTGATGAAGAGCTTGGGCACCGGGCTGGTGCTCAACCACTGCGCATACGCCTGCACCAGCGCCACGACGTTCGGCGGCTCGCCGGCGATCGGGATCTGCCGCGGCCAGTTCAGCATCGGCTGTCGGTCCTCTTCCTGGACGAACGCGGCTCTGTAGGCTGCCATCTCGTCTTCTGAGAGCTTGCGCAGGATGGAGCTGGGCAACACGCCTTCAATGAACAGGTTGCGCTTGAGCACCAGGTCTTCACCCTTGGCTGAGCGGAAACCCTGAAAGATGCCGCGCGCCTTCTCAGGCCAGTCGTCCCAGGACGGCAGGGGCATGACGATGGCTTCCATGTAGGCGATGCCGCGCACCTGCTGCGGGTGCAGCCGGGCCCAGTGAAAGCCCAGAGCGCTGCCCCAGTCATGCAGCACCAGGGTCACCCGCTGGTTTCCGATCAAGGCTTCGAGCTGGGCGGCCAGCAGTTCGTAGGTGCCCTCCAGCGTGTATCGCCCTGGACCCAGGCTTGCCGGCAGCTTGTCGGAGTCGCCATGGCCAATCAGGTCGGGCGCAATCACACGGCCCAGGCCAGCCAGCGGCGGCATGACGTCGCGCCACAGATAGCTCGAGGTCGGATTGCCATGCAGCAACACAATGGGCTCGCCATGGCCGATCTCGACATGCGCGAGGCGACGGCCAAGAACCGTGGTGAACTGCTTGGGTGGTAACGCTGCAGCGTTCGTCATGGAAGGACACTCCGAATCAGGCCAAAGGTGGTGGCAATGGTTTGCAGGTGCCGCGCATCAGGCAGACGGCGGCGACTGGACACGCGAATCCCTTCGTTGAACAGCATCAGCGTGGCCGCCAGCTCCTCGGCGTGCGCCGGGCCTGCGCCGGCTTCCTGCAGGCAGGCCTGAAAGATGCGCTGCATGTCGTCAAGGTGAGCACTCGCGCGCGCGGCGAGCGCGTCGTCTACACCCGCCATTTCCAGTACGGTGTTCACCACCATGCAACCCCAGTGCCCCTTTAACCTGCCGGCACCCCGGGCACCGATGAAGTTGTGCTCGAAGAAGTGCTCCAGGGCATCGAGCGGCAGCATGTCGGCGCGGGTGCGCTGCAGCATCTCAAGCGTACGCGCTGCAAAGAGGTCCAGGCACTCGATATACAGGCTGCGCTTATCTGAAAAAGCGGCGTAAAAGCTGCTGCGACCGATGTGCATCTCTGCCAGCAAATCCGCCAGTGAAGTCGCCTGATAGCCCTTTCGCCAGAACAGCGCAAGCGCCTGATTGAGGGCTTTGGGTCGGTCGAATTCAATGGGGCGAGCCATGCCGGAATTATGAACCGTTCGGTTTATAATTCAAAGGCCGCTCTCATGACGCCATTCAAACGACCTACACGGACCCGATATGACTTCCCTCTTCGACCCCCTGCAACTGGGCGCGCTGCATCTGCCGAACCGTATCGTGATGGCCCCACTCACACGCATGCGGGCTGATCCGCAGGGGGTACCGATCGCGCTGATGCAGCGTTACTACGCCCAACGTGCGCAGGCAGGCCTGATCCTGACCGAAGCCACGGTGGTGCACCCCAGCGGCGTCGGATATCCCGGCACACCCGGCATCTGGACCGACGAGCAGATGCGCGGCTGGCGCGCGGTGGTGCAAGCGGTGCACGATGCCGGCGGTCGCATCGCCATGCAGCTGTGGCACGTCGGCCGTATCAGCCATCCCGATGTGCTGGGCGGAGCGCAGCCTGTGGCGCCAAGCGCACTCGCGGCCAAAGGCGCGGTGAGCGTCATGCGCCCCAAGCGCGACTATGTCGTGCCCCGCGCTCTCGAGGAAAACGAGATCCAGGAGATCATTGCCGCCTTCGGCCATGGCGCGGCGCAAGCACGCGAGGCTGGCTTTGATGGTGTCGAGATCCACGGCGCCAACGGCTATCTGCTGGACCAGTTCCTGCAGGACGGGAGCAACCAGCGGACCGACGCCTGGGGCGGCAGCATTGCCAACCGTTGTCGCATGCATCTGGCGGTGACCGATGCGGTGGTTCAGGCGTGGAGCGCCGAACGCGTTGGCATGCACCTGGCGCCGCGCTGCGATGCGCACACCATGGGCGACACCGACCCGCAGGCCTTGTTCACCCACCTGGTGCGCGAGCTGGATCAGCGCAAGCTCGCGTACATCTTTACGCGCGACTCCAAGAAAGCCCCGCAACTCAGCGCGCAGTTGCGTCCGCTCTTTAAAGGCGCCTGGATTTCCAACGAAGCCTATGACTTCGCGATGGCGCAGGCGGCACTGCAGGACGGCGAATGCGACGCAGTCGCCTTCGGCAAGGCGTACATCGCCAACCCGGATCTGGTGCAGCGCCTGCGTACGGGCGCCCCTCTGAACGCGCCTGTGCCCGAGACGTTCTATGGCCCGTTGGTGCCGTCGCCGGAGGTGGGTTACACCGACTATCCGACGCTGGACCAAGCCACCGCCTGACCGCCCGTCGCTTTCAAATCAGAAGCCCACCCATGAACAAACCCGTTTGTCTGATCCTCGGCGCTGGCGCTGGCATCGGCGGCAACGTCGCCAAGCGTTTCGCACATGAGGGCTATCACGCCTGCCTCGCGCGGCGCAGCGACAAAGCCGGACTCGACAAGCTGGTGGCCGAGATCGAGGCTGCGGGCGGATCGGCCACTGGTTACATCGTGAATGCAGTGGAAGAAGGCAGCATCGAGCAGCTGGTCACCCACATCGAGGCCAACGTTGGCCCCATTGCAGTCGCCGTGTTTAACCTGGGGGCGCAGATCGGCGACCGCGGACTGGCCAGCACCACCCTGAAGGCCTTCGAGGTCGGCTGGCGCATGGCCACCTTCGGCCTGTTCCGCCTGGCGCAGGTGCTGTTTCCCTACATGGAGCAGCGCGGCAAAGGTGCGCTGCTGGTGACGTCTGCCACGGCCGCAATGCGCGGCAACGCTGGCCAGCACTCGCATGCAGCCGCCATGGGCGGGCGACGCATGCTGTGCCAGTCATTGAATGCGCAGTTCGCGAGCAAAGGGATCCATGTGACGCACATCGTCATTGACGGCGCCGTGGACGCACCCGACACCCTGGGCAAAATGCTCGGCCCGGAGCGCTTCCAGGCGCTGCGCGAGAAAAAAGGCATGGATCACGATGGCCTGCTGGTGCCGGCCGAAGTGGCCAACACCTACTTCTACATCGCGCACCAGCACCGCTCGGCCTGGACATTCGAACTGGACCTGCGCTCGCATTCCGACCTGGCCTGGTGGAACCACGCGAGCAGCCCTGATCTGAAATAGCGAGGCCCGCCGTGCGCGCCACTCGCCAGGTCAGCGAGCCCGAGCGGAACCTCTGAAACAGAAAACCCCAGTCGACTTCAACGAACTGGGGTTTTCTGTTTCAGGCCGCCCGGAACGTCCGAAGACGTCCCCGACAGCTGTCACATGTGGTCGATCATCACCTGACCGAATGCAGAGCATGACACCTGGGTGGCGCCCGGCATCAGACGGGCAAAGTCATACGTGACCTTCTTGCTCAGGATCGATTTTTCCATCGACGAGATAATCAGGTCGGCCGCTTCGGTCCAGCCCATGTGACGCAGCATCATCTCGGCCGAGAGAATTTCCGAACCCGGGTTCACATAGTCTTTACCAGCGTACTTGGGCGCGGTGCCGTGCGTAGCCTCGAACATGGCGACTGAATCGGACAGGTTGGCACCGGGAGCGATACCGATGCCGCCTACCTGTGCAGCCAGCGCGTCCGAGACGTAGTCGCCGTTGAGGTTCAGCGTGGCGATCACGCTGTATTCGGCCGGGCGCAGCAGGATCTGCTGCAGGAACGCATCGGCGATGGCGTCCTTGACGACGATTTCCTTGCCCGTCTTGGGATTCTTGAAACTGCACCACGGTCCGCCGTCCAGCAGCTTGGCGCCGAACTCCTTCTGGGCCAGCGCATAGCCCCAGTCGCGAAAGCCACCTTCGGTGAACTTCATGATGTTGCCCTTGTGCACCAGGGTCACCGAGGGCTTGTCGTTGTCGATGGCGTACTGCATGGCCTTGCGCACCAAACGCTCGGTGCCTTCGCGCGAGACAGGCTTGACGCCAATACCGGATGTCTCGGGAAAACGGATTTTCTTGACGCCCATTTCCTTTTGCAGGAATGCGATCAGCTTTTTGGCCTGCTCGGACTCGGCTTCCCATTCGATGCCGGCATAGATGTCCTCGGAGTTCTCGCGGAAGATCACCATGTTGGTCTTTTCCGGCTCACGCACTGGCGAGGGCACGCCCGGGAAGTACTGGATGGGGCGCAGGCACACGTAAAGGTCCAGTTCCTGGCGCAGTGCCACGTTCAGCGAACGGATGCCGCCACCAACCGGCGTGGTCAGCGGCCCCTTGATGGAGACCACATAGTCCTTGAGCACCTGCAGGGTCTCTTCGGGCAGCCACACGTCCGGTCCGTAGACCTTGGTAGATTTTTCGCCCGCGTAGATCTCCATCCAGTGAATTTTTCGCTTGCCGCTGTATGCCTTGGCGACTGCGGCATCGACCACCTTGATCATGACCGGGGTGATATCGAACCCGGTGCCATCGCCCTCGATGTAGGGGATGATCGGCTGATCGGGCACCGTCAGCGAATAGTCGGCGTTGACCTTGATTTTCTCGCCGCCAGCCGGCACCTTGATGTGCTTGTACATGGATGGTCCTCCCCTGTTTGCGCCGTGATGACGCGTTTTTGATCGCGGAATTATATGACGGTTCGCCTGCCCCCTCAGAACGCGGCGTCTGTCTGTTTCAACCGAATCCGGCTATCGTGCGCCGCAGCGCCGATCCGGCACACGACATCTCCTGCACCCACCGGGTTCGAAAGGTCGAATTTCATGAAACGTTCCCTGCGCAGTTTCGCCGCCGTCCTGAGCGCGTGCCTGATGAGCGCGACGCTCTTGCTGGGCCCGCATCCTGTCGCAGCACAGGCTGCGCGCGAGGCGGTCGCACCGAACCCGAAACTGCCAACAGTCGAGATCAGTGCCGGCATGCATGTGATTCGGGCTGAGGTGGCCGATGAGCCTGGCACCCGGATGCGCGGGTTGATGATGCGCGAACGGCTCGGCACCAACGAGGGCATGCTGTTCGTGTTCCCCGATAAGACGCGTCACTGCTTCTGGATGCGCAACACCCTCGTGGCGCTGTCGATTGCTTTTCTGGATGACGACGGGACGATCGTGAACATCGAGGACATGCAGCCGCAGACCGAGGTCAGCCACTGCCCATTGCGCCCGATCACCCTGGCGCTGGAAATGGAGCAAGGCTGGTTTGGCAAGCGCGGCATCAAACCTGGCGCGCGGCTGGTTCAGCCCAAGCTGTTCGGCAGCGCTGGCTCGAAATAGTCCCGGGCCCGACAGCCCGCTGCGCTGCTCGGCCCTGAGGGAGGCCGGAGGGGACCTGCCCTCGCGCAGCACCGCAGCACGAAAAAAGCACGGCCCGAACAGGCCGTGCTTTCATGAGACCGCTGAAGCGGCCTTGCGTGCTCAGGCGAAGTTCTTCGCTGCAAACTCCCAGTTGACCAGGCTCCACCAGCCGGCCAGATAGTCGGGGCGGCGGTTGCGATAGTCGATGTAATAGGCGTGCTCCCACAGGTCGCAGGTCAGCAGAGGCTTGTCGGTACCGGTGATCGGGGTGGCGGCATTGCTCGTGTTGACGATATCGAGCGAACCGTCTGCCTTCTTGACCAGCCAGGTCCAGCTTGAGCCGAAGTTGCCCACCGCCGACTTATTGAACGCCTCCTTGAAGGCGTCGAAGCTACCCCACTTGGCACTGATGGCTGCGGCCAGAGCACCGGAAGGCTGACCACCGCCCTTGGGCGAGAGCGAGTTCCAGTAAAACGTGTGATTCCAGATCTGGGCTGCGTTGTTGAACACACCGCCCGAGGACTTGCGCACGATGTCTTCAAGGCCGAGCGCCTCGAATTCAGTGCCCTTCACCATGTTGTTCAGGTTGGTGACATAGGTCTGATGGTGCTTGCCGTAGTGGAATTCGAGGGTTTCCTTCGAGATATGCGGCGAAAGCGCGTCAAGGGCGTACGGCAGGGCGGGCAGGGTGTGTTCCATCTGGAGGTTCCTGTTCGGTGGGTTGGAGCTCAATGGGGACACGGCGCAGGCCCGCCCCGGACGACGCGCGATTGTAGGCCAGTCGAGGATCGCCGCTCAACGCGTGGGGTCGATGCGGCTCACCTGCGCATCGAATCGACCTTCGGCCAGCGTCACCGCCACCGTGTCGCCACGATTCAGCGCACTCACCTGTCGCACGACCGCCCCGCTTGCGTCGGTGACCATGGCATAGCCGCGTTCCAGGACGGCAAAGGGGCTGACCAGCTCGAGCGAGGCGCCGGCCAGATCCAGACGACGTACATGCGCTTCAAGCCTGGCTGCGGTCGCCGTGGCCAGTGCCCGGCGGGCTGCATCCAGCGTCGCCGCACTCCCTTGCAGGGAGGGGGCACGCAAGCGCGCACTCGCCGACTGCAGGCGCGCCGCAGCCGACTCATGGCTGCGCCGCCCGGCCTGCGCCAGACGCTGTGACCACTGCTCCAGGCGGGCTGCGCGTTGCGACCACTGCAGCGAGGGCGCACGCAACATGCGGGTGGCCAGGTCAAGGCGCTGTTCGATCTGGCCGCACCGCCTGGCCCAGGCCTGCATCAGCCGATGGCGCTCACGGGCCAGACTCTGCAACTGTTCCAGACGGTCAGGCACCGCCCGCATGGCGGCGCCAGTCGGCGTGGGCGCGCGCCAATCGGCTGCGAAGTCTGCGATGGTGAAATCGGTCTCGTGGCCCACCCCGCAGATCACCGGGATCGGACTGGCCGCCACGGCACGCGCCAGGGCTTCGTCATTGAACGCCCAGAGGTCTTCAATCGACCCTCCGCCCCGCACCAGCAGCAGGATCTCGCATTCGCAGCGACGGCCCGCAGCCTGGAGGGCAGCCAGCAGTTCCCCCGGTGCCTGGGCACCCTGTACAGCCGCCGGATACAGGATCACCCGAACCTGCGGCGCGCGCCTGGCCAGGGTGGTGAGCACATCGCGCAACGCGGCTGCTTTTGGGGACGTGATCACCCCGACCGTTCGTGGATGGGGCGGGATCGGTCGCTTGCGGCTTTCGTCGAAGAGACCTTCGGCCAGCAACTGCGTCTTGAGCTTCAAAAACTGCTGGTACAGGTCACCCGTGCCCGCCCGGCGCATCGCCTCCACATTGAGCTGAAACTCGCCACGTGCCTCGTACAGACTGACCTGCACCCTGACTTCCACCCGATCGCCATTGGCGGGCGCAAAGGCCACCGACTGGTTGCGGCCCCGAAACATGACGGCGCGCACCGACGCCTGAGCGTCCTTCAGCGTGAAGTACCAATGCCCGCTGGCGGCCCGGGTAAGGTTAGACACTTCGCCCGACACCCACAGCAACGGAAAGCTGCGTTCCAGCAGCGCAGCGGCCGCGCGGTTCAACTGACTGACCGTGATCACATCCCGGATAGGTGCTGGTTCGAAAGGGTCGGGGCTCGCATTCATGCGGGTTTCCGGGGTAAATCTATCCACAATCCGCTTGTTTCCGACCTGCACAGGACTAATTCCCTGAAACCCGCTTGACTATGTATTAAGTACATGATTTTTATACTGAAATATTTTGTTCATTTTTTCGGCAACCCGGTCCGAACAAGGCTTGAGGCGGGAACCCGGCCGGATTCGCCAAGTCGTCCACAGACTTATCCACATACTTTGGGGATGACTCGTTCGCGAAGGGCCTTAACGAGGGCTGGACCGCCTAGACGGACATCCGGGCAGGGCCGGCCGGGCCGCTCCGCGCACACTGGGATCCGCATAGGCTGGTAACCTATTTTCGCCTGATTCATTGCCAGGGTCTGTCCTGGACGTTTTTCAACGCACCGGATAGCGCCCGGTCAGGCGAGAGTGCCCTGCGCTGAGCCGCGGCGGGCACGCAGTGCGACCCCGAATGTGGAGAATGTTCCTGTGCTCTCGATCATCCAGGCTGCGGGCTGGCCCGTCTGGTTCCTGATTCTGGCCTCGGTCATGGCCGTGGCGCTCATCATCGAGCGCGCGATGTCACTGCGGCGCAAGCGGGTCTTGCCCGACACGCTGCTGGAGCAGACGATTCAACAGCACCGCGCCCGCCAGACGACCGCGGAATCAGTACAGAAACTGGAGGCGGGGTCGCCTCTGGGCCGCGTGTTTGCCAGCGGCCTGAGGCAGGCGGCGGCCGGGCGCGACGCGATGCGGGAAGCGATGGAGCAGACCGGTCGTGCCGTGGCCCACGAGCTGGAGCGCTATCTGGGGGCCCTGGGCACGATCGCGGCCATCACCCCCCTGCTGGGCCTCTTCGGCACCGTGGTCGGCATGATCGAAATCTTCGGAGCGAGCGCGCCGTCCGGCACCAATCCGCAAGCGCTGGCGCATGGCATCTCAGTGGCGCTGTACAACACGGCGCTGGGGCTCGTGGTGGCCATACCGGCCCTGATCGCCTACCGCACCTACCGTGCGAAGGTGGATGGCCTGCTGGTTGACATGGAACAGCAAGCCGCGAGGCTGGTCGATGCGCTCGAGCCCCGCCGTGCCCCTGCGCCCGTGGCAGCAGGGGCAGCGGCACCCCGCCGATGAACTTTCGACGCGGCATCCAGCGCGACGAGCCGGAAATCAATTTCATCCCGCTGATCGATCTGCTGCTGGTCATTCTCATCTTCCTGCTGGTCACGACCACCTACTCGCGATTCAGTGCCCTGCAGGTCAACCTGCCGTCGGCCTCGGCCGATCCGGCTGTGGAACGTCCGCTGGAGATCAGCATCACGGTCTCGGCACAGGGGCAATACGCCATCGACGGGAACATCACACCTTTTCGTGACCCGGCCCAGTTCGCCCAGACGCTGAGCCGCGTGGCAGCCGCAGGACGCGGCGAGCCCACGGTCGTGATCCGGGCCGATGCAGGCGCCAGCCACCAGGCGGTGGTCCATGTCCTGGAAGCCGCTCGGCTGGCAGGACTGGGGAAAGTCAGCTTCGCCACCCAGACCGCGGGCGCCCGTCGCCCCTGAGCCAGGCGACCGTGCCCGAATCGGCTGCTGCCACGCCCGGCCTGCGGGCCCGGATCGAAGCCGTGTTGCATCGCCAGTGGTTCGGCACGCCCACCACAGCGCGACGTTGGAGCGGCGCCTGTCTGCGACCCTTGTCATGGGTTGTGGCCCGTGTCGCAAGCCGGCGACGCCAGGCGATCGCCCAGGCGCGCGCATTGCCCCGGCCTGCCGGCGCCCCCGTGGTGGTGATCGTGGGCAATCTGATCGTGGGTGGCACCGGCAAGACCCCGCTCCTGATCGCGCTGACCAGCGCACTGGGGCAGCGCGGCTGGCGCGTCGGGATCATCGCGCGCGGACATCGTGCCGCCGGCGCAGCGGGCACCCCCCGCTTGCTGAGCGCGCAGTCAAGCGCACTGGACGCAGGCGACGAACCGGTGCTGATCGCACAGCGCACCGGGCGTCCGGTTGCTGTCGGACACGATCGCACCGGCGCCTTGAGGCTGATCACCGACCGTACGGACTGCAACGTGGTGCTCAGCGACGACGGGCTGCAGCACCTGGCGTTGCGACGCGACCTGGAGTTGGCCGTCTTTGATGCGCGCGGGGCAGGCAACGGGGCCTGTCTGCCCGAGGGGCCGCTGCGCGAGCCGCTGGCCAGCGCCTTGCTGATGGATGCGGTGGTGCTTAACGGCGCCAGGACGCCGGCGCCCGTGTCGCATTCACGGGTCTTTCGCTTCGAGGTGCAGCCCACCGGGATCCGTACGCTCGACGGCACGCGCAGCTGGTCGCTTGAGGCGTTTGCGCGGGAGTTCGGCAGCGAAACCATCGACGCGATCGCCGGGATCGGCGCGCCCGGGCGCTTCTTTTCCACGCTCACCGCAGCGGGACTGAACATCCGGCCTCATGCCCTCTCAGACCATGCGCCGATCGATCCGGCCTGGCTGGCCGCCCTGCCCGCGCGCTGGCTGATCATGACCGAGAAGGACGCCGTAAAATGCGAGCGGTTTGATGCGGGTCTGCGGGCTCGCTGCGTGGCCTTGCGTATCGAGGCCGAAGTGCCGGCGGCGATGCTCGACTGGCTGGAGGTACGTCTGCGTGGATAGTCGACTGCTCGAAATTCTCGTGTGCCCGCTGTGCAAAGGGCCGCTGCGTCATGACCGCACCGCGCAAGAACTGATTTGCGCGGCCGATCGCCTGGCCTTTCCGATCCGCGACGGCATCCCGGTCATGCTCGAGCAGCAGGCTCGCACGATCCCCGAGGCTTCGTGACCACTGCGTCGGGGTTTGTCGCGCTGGTGCCTGCGCGCATGGCCTCCAGCCGCCTGCCCGACAAGCCCTTGGCCGATCTGGACGGCGTGCCGATGGTGGTGCGGGTTGCGCAGCGTGCCCTGCAATCCGGCGCAAGACGGGTGGCCATCGCCACCGACTCGACGCAGGTCTGCGACGCTGCAGCCGAGCACGGCATCGAAGCCCTGCTGACCCGGGCGGACCACCCCTCCGGCACCGACCGTCTGGCCGAGGCCGCCCAACTGCTTGGGCTCACGCCGGACGAAATCGTGGTGAACGTGCAGGGCGACGAACCGCTGATACCACCTGCCCTGATTGGCGAAGTGGCGGGTCTGCTGGCCGCAAGTCCCGATTGCGCGATCGCAACAGCCGCCCACCCGATCGATGCACTTGACGATTACCTGTCGCCCCATGTGGTGAAGGTCGTTCTCGATCGGGCCGGTCGGGCGCTGTACTTCTCGCGTGCGCCCATCCCCTTCGAGCGCGATGCCCTGCCCGGCTTTCCGAGGCAACTGCCCACGGCCCTTCCGCCAGGACTGCAGCAGGGAGCTGCCGTGCAACGCCATATCGGGCTCTATGCTTATCGCGTCGCCTTCCTGAACGATTACCGATCACTGCAGGCCTCGCCGCTGGAGTCCATCGAAGCGCTCGAGCAACTGCGCGCGCTGTGGCACGGTTATCGCATCGCGGTGCTCAGCACGCCCGAAGCGCCGCCTGCGGGCGTGGATACCCCAGCCGATTTGCAGCGCGTGCGTGCACTGCTGGCGCAGTCCCGCAGCCACCCGACCAAACGATGAGCACAGAAGGACGAGCCCTCAAATTGACCCTCGCTGCCGTTTGCGGTTATGGTCAGCACGATCCCCAAATGCTCATTAACTGGTCATTTCCATGCGTTTGATCCTTCTTGGCCCGCCCGGCGCGGGCAAGGGCACCCAAGCCAGCTTCATCAAGGAGAAGTTCGGTATCCCGCAGATCTCCACCGGAGACATGCTGCGCGCGGCCGTCAAGGCAGGCACCCCGCTGGGCGTAGCCGCCAAAAAAGTGATGGATGCCGGCGGCCTGGTGTCCGACGACCTCATCATCGGCCTGGTCAAGGACCGCCTGACCCAGCCCGATTGTGCGGGCGGGTATTTGTTCGACGGTTTTCCGCGCACGATTCCTCAGGCCGATGCGATGAAAAGCGCCAATGTGCGGATTGATTACGTGCTCGAAATCGATGTACCCGACTCCGACATCATCGAACGCATGAGCGGGCGACGGGTACACCAGGCCAGTGGGCGGACCTATCACGTGCGCTTCAATCCGCCACGCGTCGCGGGCAAGGATGACGTGACCGGAGAGGAACTGATCCAACGCGACGACGACCTGGAAGCGACCGTGCGCACCCGTCTGGACGTCTATCACTCGCAGACCCGTCCGCTGGTCGACTATTACTCAAAGTGGGCCGCTCTGGGCCAGGCCGATGCACCGCGCTATCGGAAGATTTCCGGGCTCGGCAGCGTCGACGAAATTCGTACGCGCGCCTTCTCGGCGCTGGCCTGATCGCTGCTGTGTTGTCGGCCGGCTGCGTTGCGTGGTCGCGCCGCGTGCGGCGTTCGCCTTGCCAATTGCCCCGGTAATCGGCGAACATTCGCAGGTTTTGAACCCGCCGGCCCCGGCGGGTGGCCTATAACAACTGACATTTTTCACCCTGAACGGAGATAGACCCCATGAGTGGAGCCACATCCACCGCGGTCACGTTCGCGCTTATTTGCGGCGCGATCGCTGTCCTCTACGGCATCGTGTCCAGCCGATGGATTCTCGGACTGGACGCCGGCAACGCAAAGATGCAATCCATTGCGTCAGCCATCCAACAAGGCGCCAAGGCGTACTTGAACCGCCAGTACCGCGCCATCTCCGTCGTGGGGGTGATCCTGTTCCTGGTCATCCTGTTCGTGCCTGGTCTGGGCTGGACCACAGCCCTGGGCTTTGCCATCGGCTCGATCCTCTCGGGCCTGGCTGGCTACATCGGCATGAACGTCTCGGTGAAAGCCAACGTGCGCACCGCACAGGCTGCTACCCGAGGTCTGAATGACGCCCTGGCCGTGGCATTCCGTGGTGGCGCCATCACCGGCATGCTGGTGGTGGGTCTGGGCCTGCTCGGCGTGGCCGGTTTCTTCCTCTGGCTCGTCAATCGCAACGGCGTTGACGGAGCAGGCCTGCATGACGCGATCAAGCCGCTGATCGGCCTGGCCTTCGGCTCCTCGCTCATCTCCATCTTCGCGCGTCTGGGCGGCGGCATCTTCACCAAGGGCGC
>DGIT01000024.1:17439-21201 GCA_002386465.1 Burkholderiales bacterium UBA4615
ATCGCCGACAACGTGGGCGACAACGTGGGCGACTGCGCCGGCATGGCTGCTGACCTCTTCGAGACGTACGCCGTCACGCTGATTGCCACCATGCTGCTGGGCGCACTCATGCTGACCAACGCCCCGATGGCAGCGGCCACCTACCCGCTGGCGCTGGGCGGCTTTGCGATCATCGCGTCGATCGTCGGCTGTGCCTTCGTGAAGGCCCAACCCGGCCAGAAGATCATGAACGCGCTGTACCGCGGCCTGATCGTGGCGGGCGTGCTCGCACTGATCGCGTTTTACCCGATCACCTCGTGGCTCATGCCCGACAACGCGCTCGACGGCGGCAACTCGGTCATGCGCATCTATGGCTCGGCAGTCGTGGGCCTGGTGCTGACCGGCCTGCTGGTCTGGATCACCGAGTACTACACCGGCACTGAGTACAAACCGGTGCGCTATGTGGCTGCCGCGTCCGAAACCGGTCACGGCACCAACATCATCGCAGGCCTGGCCGTGTCGATGAAGTCCACCGCCTGGCCGGTGCTGATGGTGTGCCTGGCGATCATCGTGTCGTTCAAGCTCGCCGGTCTGTATGGCATTGCGATTGCCGCCACCTCGATGCTGTCGATGGCCGGCATCATCGTGGCCCTGGACGCCTACGGCCCCATCACCGACAACGCCGGTGGTATTGCCGAAATGGCAGGCATGCCCGAGTCGGTTCGCAACATCACCGACCCGCTGGACGCTGTGGGTAACACCACCAAGGCGGTCACCAAGGGCTATGCCATCGGATCTGCAGCGCTGGCTGCCCTGGTGCTGTTCGCTGACTACACACACGCGCTGGAATCGACCGGCAACTCCTACAAGTTCGACCTCTCTGACTACCGCGTGATCGTGGGTCTGTTCATCGGCGGTCTCGTACCGTTCCTGTTCGGTGCCATGGCAATGGAAGCCGTCGGCCGTGCCGCCGGTTCGGTGGTGGTGGAAGTGCGCCGTCAGTTCCGCGAGATCAAGGGCATCATGGAAGGCACCGCCCAGCCGGAGTACGGCAAGGCGGTCGACATGCTGACCACGGCCGCGATCAAGGAAATGATCGTGCCCTCGCTGCTGCCGGTGATCGTGCCGATCCTGGTCGGTGTGTTCCTGGGTGCGGAAGCACTGGGTGGCCTGCTGATGGGCACCATCGTGACCGGCCTGTTCGTGGCGATCTCGATGTGTACCGGCGGCGGCGCCTGGGACAACGCCAAGAAATACATTGAAGAAGGTCACCACGGCGGCAAGGGAAGCGAAGCCCACAAGGCGGCGGTCACCGGTGACACGGTGGGCGACCCCTACAAGGACACCGCCGGCCCGGCCGTCAATCCGCTCATCAAGATCATCAACATCGTGGCCCTGCTGCTGGTGCCCGTGATTGCAGGTCCGTCGATCAGCGGTCACAAGGCAGGTCATGGCGCCGCTCCTGCCGCCGCCACGGCCACGGCCACGGCAGCAGCATCGGCGCCGGCTGCAACCGCCGCTGTGACCGCTGCTGCACCAGTCGCTGCATCCGCTGCGGGCGCCGCGACCAATGCGGCCGCATCAAGTGCCGCCGGCAGCGCAGCTGGTGCCATGGCGCGTCCTGATCGTGCGGTGGTCTACTTCGACAGCAATGCCACCTCGATCCCTGGCGATGCGGCCGCTACGCTGACCAGAGTGGCCGAGTGGGCCAAGGCCAGCTCCGATAACAAGCTGCAGATCTCGGGCTTTCACGACTCAACCGGTGGTGCCGACGCGAATGCTGAACTCGCCAAGAACCGCGCCAAGATGGTCCTGGAAGTGTTGAAATCAGCAGGCGTATCGGAAGACCGTCTGCTGCTTCAAAAGCCGATGCTGATGGATGCGGGCAACGAGCGCGAAGCCCGCCGCGTCGAAGTCACCGCCCAATAAGCGCAAGGACGACTCTCATGCACTTCAAGGATACGGTCGTCATCATCACCGGCGGCGCTTCGGGCCTGGGCGGGGCCACGGCAGATGCCGTGGTTGCGGCTGGCGGCAAAGTGCTGATTGCCGACGTCAACGAGTCCACCGGCGCCGAGAAGGTCAAGGCGCTGGGTGCCTCGAAGGCCACGTTCGTCAAGTGCGACGTGACCTCCGAGGCCGATGGTCAGGCCGCCGTCGAGGCGGCATTGGCCATGGGCACGCTGCGCGGGCTGGTGAACTGCGCAGGCATCGGGCGCGCCGCCAAGACCGTCGGCAAGGAAGGACCAGCCAACCTGGCCGACTTCAGCCGCGTGGTCAGCATCAACCTGATCGGCACCTTCAACATGATCCGTCTGGCGGCTGCCGCCATGGTCAAGGCTGCGCCCAATGCAGGTGGGGAGCGCGGTGTGATCGTGAACACGGCTTCGGTTGCAGCCTTCGATGGCCAGATCGGCCAGGCTGCCTACTCGGCGTCCAAAGGTGGCGTGGTCGGCATGACCCTGCCAATCGCCCGCGATCTGGCCCGCGACGGCATCCGCGTCATGACCATCGCACCGGGGTTGTTTCTCACCCCGATGCTGCTGGGCTTGCCCAAGGAAGCGCAGGATTCGCTGGGCCAGCAGGTGCCCTTCCCGCCCCGTCTGGGCGCGCCGACCGAGTACGCCCAGCTGGTGCAACAGATCTTCGAGAATCCGATGCTCAACGGCGAGACGATTCGCCTGGACGGCGCCATTCGGATGGCACCCCGCTGACACCGCTGAACCCGGTCCCGCGCTACGACGCGGCCCAGGGTTCACGCGTCAGTGTTGGCACCTTCAGCCCGCGCGCGATGTCCGCATCGCCCGCGGGTTTTTCATTTGAAGCGGTCTTCCCGGTTCAGACAGGGCTGCGCGCGCCCAGAGGCTCGAACCACCGCCCCAGTGCCAGCAGCGCTGCATCCTGGTCGCGCGCACCCACCACCTGCAGACTGCCGGGCAACCCATCCACCCGCCCATACGGCAGGCTCAAGGTCGGCAAGCCCACGTAGCTGAAGGGCGCGGTCATGCCCAGGACCGCCTCACGCGTGGTCATCGTCCCCGACTCCACCTGCACCTCGGTCTGTCCACGACGGGGCGCACTCACGCCGGTGGTCGGCAGGACGAGCGCGTCATAGTCGCGCAGGATCGCATCAAGTTGAGCCCGCAGACGCTCGCGCTGCGCCATGGCATCCAAGTAGTCCGGCAGGGTCACGCTCTGGCCAGCCAGCATCGGCGTCAGCACCCCAGGCGAAAAGCCCTCGCCGCCCGCAGCCAGGGCCACCCGATGCACATAGGCAGCCTCGGCACGCACGATAGCGGTGTAAGCGGCCGACGCCTGAAACAACTCGGGCACCTCGACATCGAACACATCGGCCTGCGTGCGCAATGCAGCCAGATGCCCCTCGAACCACGCACGCATCGATGCACTCAGTCGGCCCTTGAGCCAGGCCGCAGGCACCGCCAGCCGGGGGCGTCGCGCGACATGGCCATGATCAGTGCGTCGCTGCGCCATCACCTCGAAGAGCAAGGCTGCGTCATCGACCGTCGGTGTCAGGGGCCCCGCATGGTCGCAGGTCCAGGACAGGTGCAGCGCACCGGCCAGTGGAATGGCGCCATACGTGGGCTTGAAGCCCACCACGCCGCTGAAGGCCGCAGGAATACGGACCGAGCCCCCGGTGTCGCTGCCCAAACCCGCCACGCCGATCCGGCTGGCCACCGCCACACCTGCGCCGCTCGATGAGCCGCCCGCCTGGCGTTCCGGGTCGTGAGGATTTTTCACATCCCCGGTCCAGACGTTTTCGCC
>DGIT01000024.1:21331-40726 GCA_002386465.1 Burkholderiales bacterium UBA4615
CGCCCGCGTGCCGCCCGCCAGCGGCATGCCCTGCACCGCGTACAGGTCCTTGATCGTGATCGGCAACCCATGCAAGGCCCCGGTCGGTCGGCCTGCCCGCGCATGCGCATCCAGCGCGTCGGCCGCGCGGGCTGCAGCCGCCCAGTCCACCCAGGACAGTGCATTCAGCTCCTGGTGTCGCAGCGCAGCCGCCTGGGCTGCCTCCAGCCACCTGCGGCTGCTGGTGAGTCCCTGCGAGATGCCGCAGGCCAGCTCCCGAAACGTCGGGATCGGCTGTGCAGCATCGTCGTTGGGCTGCAGCAGTCGCGCCGCATCGGATGGAAGGGATGCGCCCGAAGGCGCGCCTGAGGATGGCATGGTGTGGGAAGTCATCCGCGTATAGTAGCGAGTCGATCCGCCTGCCGAGTCGTGATGTCTGCAAACCGCCTCTACGCCCTGCTGCTCGGGGCGCTCCTGATGACCGGCATGTCGGTGGTCCGTGCGCAGCCGGAAGCCTCCAGCGGCTATCTGCGCAAGCCCGAAGTACGTGGCACGCACATGATGGTGGCCACGGCCAATCCCTACGCATCGCGCGCCGCCTTTGTGATCCTGGAGCAGGGCGGCTCGGCCGTAGACGCAGCCATCGCAGCCCAGATGGTGTTGGGCCTCACCGAACCGCAATCGTCCGGGATCGGTGGGGGAGCGTTCATGCTGCATTTTGATGCACGCAACCGCGCCGTGAAAGCCTGGGATGGCCGCGAAACCGCGCCCGCTGCCGCGAGCGAAGCACTGTTCACCGGCCCCGAGGGCAAGCCGATCAGATTTTTTGACGCAGTCGTGGGCGGGCGCTCGGTCGGTGTGCCGGGCGTAGTGCGCATGCTTGAAGCCGCGCATGCACGGCACGGCAAGCTGCCCTGGGCAGCGCTTTTTCAACCTGCGATCCTGCTGGCGCAGGAAGGTTTTGAGGTCAGCGCCAGGCTGAATCGCCTGCTAGGCGCAGAACGCCATCTGCCCCGTGACCCTGCCTCCGCGCGCTACTTTTACGACCCCAGCGGCAAACCCTGGCCCGTAGGTCACCTATTGCGTAATCCGGCCTACGCCGACACCCTCCGACAGATCGCTGAACGGGGCAGCCTTGCTTTGCACACCGGCCCAATCGCTCGCGACATCGTGGCCGCCGTGCGCGAGCATCCGACCAACCCGGGCCTGCTCAGCGAACGCGATCTCGCCTTTTACACACCGATCGCCCGCGAGGCGCTGTGCGCGCCCTACCGGCGCTATCTCGTGTGCGGCATGCCGCCCCCGTCGTCGGGTGGACTGGCGGTGGCACAGATCCTGGGCATCGTTGAGGCTCACAGTGGCGGATTGCGGCTCGCGCAGCCCGACGGCACGCCCAACCCGGATGGCGTACATGTCTTCGCCGAAGCCGCACGGCTCGCCTTTGCAGACCGCAATCAGTACATCGCCGACCCGGAATTCGTGTCGCCACCCAAAGGCCTGCTCAGCTCCGGGTACCTGAAGCAGCGTGCCGCGCTGATCGGCGAGCGCAGCATGGGCCGCGCGCCGGCCGGCCAACCCGACCGAGTGGCACATGCCGAGACGCCCGAGGCCTCGCTTGAGCAGCCTGCCACCTCGCATCTGTCTGTGATCGATGCGCGCGGCAATGCAGTTGCCCTGACCACCACCATTGAAGACCAGTTCGGTGCCCGGCTCATGGTGCGGGGTTTTCTGTTGAACAATCAGCTCACCGATTTTTCGTTTGCAGCACAAGAGGGCAGCGCACCGGTCGCCAACCGCGTGCAGCCGGGCAAACGGCCGCGCAGCTCAATGGCTCCCACGCTGGTCTTCGAGCAACCCGCCATCGGCGCGCCCTCAAGGCCCTCACGCTCAGGCACTGCAGCCCCTCGGGCTGGCAGCCCGGCAGCCACCACAACACCTCTGCAACCGCTCGGTGCCCTCGTGATGTCGGTCGGCTCACCCGGAGGCAGCCAGATCATCGGCTATGTGGCACGCACCCTGATCGCCACCCTGGGCGATGGGCTCACGCTGCAACAGGCCATCGACATGCCCAATCTGGGCAGCCGCAACGGCCCCACCGAACTGGAAACCGGCCAGACCTCTGCTGCACTGGCCGACGCGCTGCGCGCCCGCGGCCATGAGGTGCGCAGTATCGACATGACCAGCGGGCTGCAAGGCATGATGCGCCGCTGCACCGCAGCCGGCGCCTGCACGCTGTCAGGGGGAGCCGACCCGCGTCGCGAGGGTCAGGTGATCGGCCGATGATGGCCGCTCACGATCCCACTGCGCGGACCAGCCCCTCACCTACGCCACCCGTTTCCGAACCTGCCCCCGCCACCGACCCTCGGAGCCACCATGCAAAGACGCCTTCTGCGTACCGACCAGCTGCTGGCAGCGACCTACGACGCCCGAGCCTCACGGTTGGAGATCGAATTCACCAACGGCGACGTGCGTGCCTACAAGGCTGTGCCCGACGAGGTGGCAAGGCGATTTTTCGATGCGCCCAATCCGGCGACCTTCTGGGAGGATCGCATCGCTGAGGAATATCCCTGGGAGCGCGCCACGGGCTCACGCAATGCCGCAGCCCGCGCCGGGCTGGACGCACTGTTCGGCGCCCCCACCCCCACTCACCCCAACCCAAAGAAAGGAGACACCCCATGAAAAACCTGTTCGATCTCACCGGGAAAGTGGCCATCGTCACCGGCTCCAGCCGAGGCATCGGCCGCTCGATCGCCATCAACATGGCCCGTCATGGCGCACGCGTCGTGGTCTCGAGCCGCAAGGCCGATGCCTGCGAGGCCGTGGTCAAGGAAATCCGCGCCGAAGGCAACGAGGCCATCGCCATTGCCGCCAACATCTCCAGCAAAGAGGCGATGCAGTCGCTGGTCGATCAGACTCGCAAGGCGCTTGGGCCGATCGACATCCTGGTGTGCAACGCCGCGTCCAATCCCTACTTCGGGCCGGCTGCCAACATGGGCGACGAGGTCTTCGAGAAGATCATGCGCAACAACGTGCTGTCGAACCACTGGCTGGCCACCATGGTCCGTCCCGACATGGCGGCCAAGAAAGACGGCGCCATCATCATCGTGTCCTCGATCGGCGGCCTGAAGGGCTCCACTGAAATCGGCGCCTACTGCATCTCCAAGGCAGCCGACATGCAGCTCGCCCGCAACCTCGCCTGCGAATGGGGTCCCGACAACATTCGCGTCAACTGCATTGCACCCGGTCTGATCATGACCGACTTCGCCAAGGCGCTCTACGAAGATCCCAAGCGCAAAGCCGCCCGCGAAGAGCGCACGCCGCTGCGACGTCTGGGTGATGCCGATGACATCGGCGGCGTGGCGGTCATGCTGGCGGGCAAGGCGGGGGCCTTCATCACGGGGCAGACGATCGTCGCCGACGGTGGCGTCACGGTCGCGGGCTGACCCGTGAGGCCGCGCGCGCACGACGCGCGGCCAGCCAACGAAAGACGGCACTGCGCGGCGGCTCCACGCCGTTGCGCACAAACGCGATCAGTCCAGAATCCCATGCGAAGCGCTCCTGCAGGCGCTCGACATCTTCAGCCCCCGCAAACAGCACGGCATCGCCCGCAGCCAGTGCAGTCGCAGGATCGGGCAGAATCTGGAGCAGATCCGCATCGCTCACTGGCCAACCGAGTCTGCTTCCAGGCGCGGGCGAGGCATGGCGCAACAAGGGCTCGCCCGCACTCCAGCCCCTGCCCCGACGCGACGCAACAGCTTGCGGCGGCCAGGCCGAAACCGTGCGGCGCACCCGCATCAGGGGGACCACACGCAACGGCGTCTGGCCATCGCGCGGATCGATCATCAATTCGGCAATCGTGAGCGGGCGGTCGGCGTCCTGCAGCGCGCCCGCCAAGCCCGGTCTGTCGGCATGACACTCGAAGGTCCACACGGCAGGCGCAAGCGTCCCCACGGCGGCCTCGAGACTGACGGACGCTTCGCGGGCCAGTGCCGGATCGGCATGGCGTAACTGGTCCAGAAAACGATCAAGCAGCGGCGTGGTCAAAGCCTGCAGCACTTCGTGGACCATGACGTCGCTTTGAACAAAGGTCAGCGCCGGTTGCGAAGCATCCACCAGCAAGCGGTTGTAGGCCTTGTTCTGGCGCATGACCACGGTCAGCACCGGGTTGACACGCCGGGCCATGGCCACCACCGCAAGATTCGCGGTATCGCTGTCGGTGGCCGCCACCAGGCCCACAGCCCGATCGATGCCTGCCCCAAGCAAACTGTCTTCGGTGCCTGGTGCAACGGGAGTCGCTGCCGTCACAGCATGAGGCAGCCCCAGTTCGGTCAATGCCTGCGAGGTTTGACCACAGGCCGCCAGCGCCTGCGCAATCGGCGCAATGAAACGATCAGTACCGACCAGTACCCAGTGGCCATCGGGCAGACGCAGCGTGGCGGGGCGTTCGGAACCGGGCGAAGCGGTGAGCCATTCTTCCAGTTGCAGCACTTCCGGTGCGGCCACGCCCAGGCGAAGGTTGTCGGCGAAGGTGCGATAAGGATCGATCACCTGGATGCCGCCGAACTCAGCCAGATTCGCGACGATGACCGGGTCGGTGACCCGCGCGATGATCAGCGTGGACGGATCGAGCGCGCGCGCACCCAGCGCAATCGCCTGATTCGCCTCGTCATCGCCGGTGATCGCAATAATTGCCCGGCACTCGGGCCGTGCAATTCCGGCGTCGCGCAAGACCTCCGGGCGACGGGCATCGCCGGTGCGCACCAGTGGCACACGCAAGAATGGCTGCACCGCCACCGGATCCAGACGTCCCGCGTCGATGTCGACAATCACCACCCGTACCCGCAACGCATCGAGTGCCTTGACGATCTCCTGACCGCTCCTTCCGTAGCCGCACACCACACAGTAGGGCTCACTCAGGTGCGCGACCCGCCGCACAAAAAACGAGCGTGCAGCCGCCGCACGAAAGACCGGATCACGCGACAGCGCAAAGACGGTGCCCAGCGCATAGGCCCAGCCAATCACCGACAGGTAGATCACGGCAATCACCCACAGGCGCTGCGCATCGGTGAACGGGTACGGAATCTCGCCAAACCCGATCGTCGTCGCAGTGTAACTGACCACGTAAAAGGCATGAAAGAAGGACACGTGCCACACACGCCCCTGAGCATCAACCCCGGGAATGGCGACCATGCCTGCAATGGCCACCGCATAAATGACGATCAATGCAATGAGCGGCGCGCGCAGCCGGCGCAGCACGATGAACAGGATGTCACCCATGAACTGGACTCAGCGCAGGCGCATCATCAGACTCAAGCAAGCACACACCAGCAGGCTCAGCGCGCCTGACGCAGGGTGTCACCGATCAGCAGCACCACGGCAATCAGGTTCGCCACCAATGCAGCCCCCGACAAGGAGGTGATCGTGGACACGGTGGCGCTGTCCAGGGTGGCGCCCTGACCGTGGACCCGCCACATCCATAGCGCCGAGGCCGCCAGCAACTGCAGGCAAGCCGCCAGACTGGTCGCCAGATGGGTGGCGCCCAGATGGGTCCGGTCACCAAACTTCAGGACCAGGGTGATCAGGTTGACCACGACGGCTGCAAACAGTTCGCCCGCCGCATGCATCTCGGGGTTGCTCATGTCCCCGAGAAAAAACGCGAAATTCAGGGTGCACGACAGGATTACAAAGAACCCGAAAACGACTTTTTCGATGTTCAAGTCTCTCTCCAGCAACAGGTACGATGTCGGATTATCACCCGACGGCTGCTGGACCCCAGACGATGCAGATCGTTCAAAGCGCCTTTGGCATCATCGCGCTGCTCGGCATCGCGTGGGCCTTCAGCGAACAGCGTGGCCACGTCGTGTGGCGAACGGTCTGGACTGGCCTGCTCTTTGGGCTCGCCCTGACGCTCCTCTTTCGTTGGGCCCCCGGTGCTCAGACCCTGCTGCTGTGGGCCAATCACGTGCTCGACGTGATGCTCGAAGGCACGCGGGCCGGCACCTCGCTGGTCTTTGGTCATCTGGGCGGCGGCCCCACGCCCTACACCGTCTCGCACCCGCAATCGATGTTCGTGCTCGCCACCCAGGCCTTGCCCGTGGTGCTGCTCATTTCAGCGGTCTCTGCCCTGCTCTTTCACCTGGGCATCATAGGACGCATCGTGCAGGTCTTTGGCTGGGCACTCAGCCGCACGATGGGTCTGAGCGGTGTGGTCGGCGTGTCTGCAGCGGCCAATGCCTTCGTGGGCATGGTGGAGGGCCCGGTGGTGGTGCGGCCCTTCCTGCCGCACCTGACGCGCGGTGAGCTCTTCATGACCATGACCTGCGGCATGGCCACGATCTCGGGCAGCATCCTCGTGCTCTATGCCACGCTGCTCAAACCGCTGCTGCCCGATGCCTTCTCGCATCTGATGGCGGCCTCGGTGATTGCCATTCCGGTGTCGCTGGTGGTGTCGGCGCTCATGATCCCCACTGCGCTGTCCACGCAACAGGCGCCACTCGCACGCGATGCTGAACACGACAGCGCCATCAGCGCGCTGGCACGCGGCACTGCCGAAGGTGTGGAGCTGGTCATCAACATCATCGCGATGCTGATCGTCTTCGTGGGCCTGGTGGCGATGATCAATATCGGCCTCAAGGCCCTGCCCGATGTGGCCGGTACGCCGCTGTCTGCCGAGCGCATCTTCGGTGTGTGCTTCGCACCGCTGGCCTGGCTGGTCGGCGTGCCCTGGTCCGAAGCCGCCACCGCGGGCACGCTTCTGGGCAAAAAGACCGTGCTCAACGAGTTCGTGGCCTTTGCAGAACTGGCCAACCTGCCGGCTACTGAACTGTCAGCACGCAGCCGCTTGCTGATGACCTATGCGCTGGCAGGCTTTGCCAACTTCGGCAGCGTGGGGATCATGATCGGCGGACTGCGACCGATCATGCCACCTGAACGACGCGGCGAGCTGAGCGAACTCGCGATGAAATCGCTGCCCGCCGGGCTGCTCGCCAGTTGCCTGACTGCAGCCCTGGTCGGGTTGATTGACTGAAGCTTACTGATCGAACACGATCACATTGCGTGCCACGCCACCCTTGGCCAGCGCAGCAAAGCCCTCGTTGATCTGGTCGAGCTTCAGGCGACCTGAAATCAGGTTCTGGATGGGCAGACGGCCCTGCTTGTAGAACTCAACCAGCCGGGGCATGTCCACACGGAAGCGGTTGGAGCCCATCATCGAGCCCTGAATGCGACGCTCACGCAGGAAATCGGGGCCGTGCAGCTCGATCTTGGTGCCCACCGGGATCATGCCGATGATGGTGGCCGTGCCGCCCGGACGCAGCATGGCAAAGCACATTTCGGTGGTCTGCTTCAGGCCAATGCACTCGAACGAATAGTGCACGCCGCCTGCGGTCAGTTCGATGATCTGCTTGACCGCGTCCTCACCCGCGAGCACGCCATCGGTGGCTCCGAAGGTCTTGGCCAGTTCGAGCTTGGCCGGGTCCTTGTCGACCGCAATGATGCGCCCGGCACCCGCCAGACGCGCGCCATTGACCGCCGCCAGGCCGATGCCGCCGCAGCCCACCACCGCCACGGTGGAACCCGGTTCAACCTTCGCCGTGTGCACCGCAGCCCCATAGCCTGTGATGACGCCACAGCCGATGAGGGCTGCCAGATCCATTGGCATGTCGCGATCGACCTTCACGATCGCGTGCTCGTGGACCAGCATCTGCTCGGCAAACGAGGACAGGTTGGCGAACTGGTTGAGCTGCTCGCCCTTCCAGCGCAGACGCTTGGCCTTGCCGGGCGCCATTTTCACTTCGGGCGTCTGACAGATCGACATGTGGCCGGTCAGGCAGAACTCGCAATGGCCGCAGAACACCGACAAGCAGGTAATCACCGGGTCGCCCGGCTTCACGTAGGTCACATCGCGGCCGACTTTTTCCACGATGCCGGCCGACTCATGGCCGAGCACGATCGGCATGGGCGTAGGGTATTTGCCTTCAATGAAATGCAGGTCGCTGTGGCACAGACCGGCGACCGAGGTGCGCACAAGAACTTCGCGCGGGCCCGGGTTGTCGATCTCAACCTCCTCGATCGTGAGAGGCTGGTTCGGTGCATGGAAAACGGCTGCTTTCATCAAAGAGTCTCCTTGTGGGGCGAAGCCTTGGGGCCACGCAAAATATGTCGTGAGCGTCTGAAACGGCAGGGCTCTTCGCTCAATGCGGGCGTCTGGTACGGAGCGTCAACGCGAACCCTCTGTGTTGTCTCTCAGTGCTGTCACTGAGCATGGTCCCTCAGTGCTGCCCCTCTGGCAAGGTCACCACCAGTCCATCCAGCGCAGGGCTCATCTTGATCTGGCAGGACAGGCGCGAATTGTCCTGGGTGACCGCAGCGAAGCCGAGCATGCTGCGCTCCATGTCGTTTTGCTCGCCGGTGCGGGCCAGCCAATCGGCTTGAACATAAACGTGGCAGGTGGCACATGCGCATTCGCCGCCGCAATCCGCATCAATCCCAGGCACGTTGTTGTCGACCGCAGCGCGCATGAGCGACTGACCCGCGACGGCGTCAACCACGTGGTGGGTTCCGTTGTGTTCGATGAAAGTGACCTTGGGCATGAAGAAGCGTCCGGTTGTAAAAGAAAAAAGGGAGAGACCGAAAAATCAGGCGACAGGCGCCTTCACAGGAATGTCCTTGACCGCGATCGAAGCATCGGCAATCCGTGCTGCATCGAGCACCATGGAAGCGCCAGCCCACTGCCGCGCCGCCACGAATTCGGCAGGCGCATTGACCGCCTCGACGCACTGCAGCCGACCCTGGGCGTCCAGGTGATACACCGCAAACTTGCCGGCCGCAGCATCGCCGCGCACCACCCGCTGCGCCACATCCACAGGCAGCCCAACGATCTGCAGTCGCACGTCGTACTGGTCCGACCAGAACCAGGGCACTTCGGATTTCACAGCAGGTTTGCCGCACAGATCCGCCGCCGCCTGACGGGCTTGCTCCAGCGCATTGGGCACACTCTCCAGGCGCATCTGCTGCAGGCCGTAGCGCGGCACAGGACGGCGTGTGCAGTCTCCAATGGCATGAATATGCGGGTCAGACGTCCTGCACTGTTCGTCCACCACAATGCCATCGCTGCAGGTCAGGCCAGCGGCCTTCGCAAGCGTATCCTCGCCCAGCGCCCCAATGCCGACCACGGCCACATCGCACGCAAGGCTGCGTCCGTTCGCAAGCCGAACGCCGGTCAGGCGGCCGTCCTGCGCATCGAAGGCACTGACGGTGGCGCCCAGCATCAACTGCACCCCCTGCTCGCGATGCCGGCGTTCGAAAAAGGCCGAGAGCGGCTCACTGGCTACGCGCGCAAGCAGTCTGGGCTCACGCTCGATCACCGTCACCTCGGCGCCCAGCGAGCGGGCCGATGCGGCCACCTCCAACCCCACATAACCGCCACCCACAATCGCCATCCGCACGCCCTGGCTGATGCGGGCCTTGATCGCTTCAGCATCGGCAGCGGTGCGCAGCTCGAGCACGCCCTGACTGCGTACGCCAGGGACATCGAGCTGGCGCAAGCGCGAGCCGGTGGCAATGACCAGTTGCTCATACGCAAGCGATTCACCGTTCTCAAGCGTCACAATGCGGGCGGTCGCATCAATGCCACTCACACGCGTGGACAAGCGCAGCGTCACTGACTTTTCGGCATAGAACGACTCGGGTCGCAGCAGCAGATCGTCTGAGGAGGCTTCGCCTTTGAGCCAGGCTTTGGAGAGCGGCGGGCGTTGGTACGGCGCGAGCGGCTCGGCCCCCACGATGGTCACAGGGCCGGTATGACCGGCCTGGCGCAGGGCCGCGGCAAACGCTCCGGCGGCATGGCCGCCGCCGACGATGACAACTGCATCATTCACGATGACGATTTTTTCGACAGAAATCAGCCGGGGATTCGGACGGGCAGCTCGGAATAACCGTGCACGAAGCAGGACGGCACAAAGGTGGGCTCACCCATGACCTCGACCACCGGGTGGCGCTTGAGCAGTTCTTCCCACACGATCTGCAACTGCATCTCGGCCAGGCGGTTGCCCACGCAGCGATGGATCCCGAAACCGAAGCTCAGGTGCTGCCGTGCACGCGGGCGGTCGATGATGAACTGGTCGGGGTTTTCGATCACATCACCATCGCGGTTGCCCGAGATGTACCACATCGCCACCTTGTCGCCCTTGCGAATCTTTTTGCCTCCGAGCTCGGTGTCCATCAGCGCCGTGCGACGCATATGCGCCAGCGGCGTTTGGTAGCGGATGATCTCGGAGACCGCGCTGGGGATGAGCTCGGGATGCGCGCGCAGCTTGGCGTACTGATCGGGGTTGCGGTTCATGAAGAGCATGCCGCCGGTCAGTGAATTGCGGGTGGTGTCGTTGCCGCCCACGATCAGCAAAATCAGGTTGCCCAGGAACTCGTGCGGTTTCATGTCCCGCGTCGCCGGCGCATGTGCCAGCATGGAGATGAGATCGTTCGTCGGTGGCGCATTCACACGCTCGTTCCACAGCCGGGTGAAATAACCCAGGCACTTCATCAGCTCTTCATCGCGCGCAGCCCGCAACTCTTTGGACTTCGGATGCGTGAGCGGCGGAATGGCCGTAGCCACGTCCGACCAATGCGTGAGCAGGCGACGGTCTTCGAACGGGAAATCAAACAGTGTGGCCAGCATCTGCGTGGTCAGTTCGATCGAGACCTTGTCAACCCAGTTGAAGGTCTCACCCACCGGCAGGCTTTCAATGATCTTGATTGCCCGCGAACGGATGGTCGATTCGAGCTGAGCGAGGTTGCCCGGCGCCACGATCGGGCTCACCGCCTTACGCTGATCGTCATGCTTGGGCGGGTCCATCGAGATGAAGCTGGGGCGAATCTCGATGCCTTCGGCCGGATCGAAGAGTGTGATACCGCCCAGGTAGGCATCGGAAGAGAACACCTGATGATTGGTGTCCACCGCCACGATGTCTTTGTATTTGGTCACCGACCAGAAGTTGCCGAGTACACCGCCCTCTTTCCAGTGCACCGGCTCATCACGACGCAGGCGCGCCAGGAAGGGCCAGACTGTGTCGGTGCGAAAAAGTTCTGCATCCGAGAGGTCGATCTGGTCGAGTGGCATGGCGTCGGCCAAGTCCTGAGCTCGTGTCAGTGCATTCATCGTGGTCTCCCCAAAGAGGCGACATTCTCCCTCAGTCGGGTACCGCTACACAATTGCCCCGATAGGCACACCCCTGATGAACCAGAGGGTCCATCCCCAAGGGGTCGCTTCGCAGGTTAACCAGGGGCACAACAGGCCCACTCAAACCGCGTCCAGCTGCGCGGTGGCATCCTCCAGGCGGCTGAGCAGGCGCAGTGCGCACGGGCATGCCGATTGCCTGCTCGCAGGAAACCGGGTGGTCTGTCTGAATGACCCGGTTTTTGCGGGAGACCTTAATGATGCGAACAACACTTGCTTCACCTGAACTGCGTACGCGCGCACTGCCTTACCCATTCAACCGCCTGACGGACACCCCCAGCACGGCGTGTCCGGTGCCACCACTCGGTGAGCTGCTGCGCCCCGAGCCGGCGCGAACCCTGCCCCTGATCGTCCACTCACACCTGCGCTGGGGCCCCGGATCGGAACGGCCACGCCAGATCTTTTCGCGCCTGTCCATGCATCACCCCGTGCTCTTTGTGGAGCCGCCCATGTACGGCGCACTGGATGTGCCCACACTGCAGTGGAGTGAGCCGCATCCTAATGTGTGCCGCGCCATTCCGCTGCTGCCGATCACCCTGCAAGGTGGTGACGACGTGCAGCGCGCAACCATTGCGACCCTGCTGGAAGCCTGGATGCGAGGCCAGACCCACGCCGCTTCTCAGACCCGGCAGGGGCGTCTGGCCATCGATCACCGCATGACCGAGCGCTTCAAGGGCGCCGTGCAGTGGTTCTGCTCGCCGATGGATGCCCCATCACTGATCGGGCGCTTCGGAACGGTGGGTGCGGTCTATGACCGTGCCGGTGCACTGGCACACCCTCAACGCAGCGCGCCGGGCTTTACCGAGCGAGACCGCAGCCTGGTACGGCAGGCGCAGTTGGTATTCTTCACAACCGATCTGGGCAGTGGCGCACGCATCCCGCGTAGCCGCCTCGATTCAAACGCCCTGCGGCATGCGCATCGCAATGGCCATGGCAACGGTCATGGGAACCGCATCGACCCTGAGCAGATGTCGAGACCAGCCCAGCGCGATCAGGTCGAGGCCCGTGCGCGCAGAGCCGTCTGGGACGGCGTGGTGGGATGCATGCGCCAGCGTCTGCGCGTCACATTTGAGGCCGACAGCCCGTCCCGCTTGCCGCCTGAGTTCATGGCCGCATCGGCAGCGGCTTTCGGCCTGCACTGATCGGCCTGGTCAGCCGTCATGCCGCCAGACGGTGCCAAAGCGGTCCCGTCTGGCATCGGCATGCCTTACTTCTTCTCGAATTTGTCGGACCAGGTCTTCTTACCCTGGTTCAGGGCGTCATACAACTCCTTAGCCTTGCCCCCAATCGACTCGACCATTTCCTGATGACCGGTCCGGGCCACCTTCGCCCAGGCCTCACGCTGCTCGGGCGTGAGGTGGTGAACGAACCCGCCCTTGGCCTGGAACTCCTTCATTTTCGGACCTTCGGTATCAGCCACCTGCTTGCGCGCCCAATTGACGTCCGGCAGCGCGCTGATCAGCTTGGCACGCACATCAGGCTTGAGGCCATCAAACAGCGCCTTGTTCATGATGAAGGTTGACGGATGGTGATAGTGACGCGTCACGACGTAGTGCGGGGCACTCTGCGCAGCGGGCGTGGTCACATAAAACAGGAACGGGAGATCGCCACCGCGAACCAGACCACTCTGCAGGCCTGGCCAGAACTCGGTCAGGGGCATCTGCACACCGTTCGCACCGAGCGACTTGAAAAAAACACGGGAGGCAGGTGAAGGAGAGACCCGCATTTTCTGGCCCTTCAGACTGTCGGGCGTCAGACAGGCCGTCGTACAGACCACATCGTTCCATCCAACGTCAGCCACCAGCAGCAATTCCAGGCCTTTTTCGGCGTAGAGCCGCTTGGCGATCGGGACGCCTAGATTGTCGGTCACCCAGATGCGCTCTTCATCGTTTTTCCAGAGGTACGGGGTGTTGAAGACCGCGCCTTCAGGCACCGCGATGGCACCGCCGGCAAAAGACGACGCACCGAGTTGCAGCCGGCCCCGAACGACCTGCTGGTGGGTCTCCTGCTCGTTGCCCACAAGCAGGTACTCGATGGCCAAATCCGGGCCGATCACCTTGTTTGCATCGTTGATGAACTTCATCACGATGTCGTACAGGACGCTGCCCGGTTGAGCGGCCGTCGCGAGCTTCCAGGTTTCCTTGGCGGATGCGGGCGCACTCAAACCCAGCGTCAATGCGCTGGCGCCGAGTGCCAGCGCGAGGCGTCTGAACATCTTCATGAAGTCTCCTTGTTTTGGAAAGACAGGCGGTCTGTGCCGCGTACAGGATGGTGACGTGCAACGAGGAACCCTATCGATCTCGTACACCTCGCGGCCGAGTGTGCCCGAGCCCTTGACCTTGCGCAACACACTCAGCGGGGCGGCGCCCGCCCGATGCGGCCGCACGCTCGCACCAGCAGGTGTGAAAGAACCGTTTTCCACATGGCGCCAGGGGCATCACGCGACGCAGATCTGCCGATCAAGTACGCTACGATCCCGTACCACGTCTGGTGCGCAAGTAACTGAGACCGGCGCTCATGAAGCGTCCGGCGCATTCAAATCGACCAAGGAGACACGGCATGAAGCTCAACAGATGGTTCGCATCGGCGCTCGCCACGACGGCTTTCGCCGCGCTGATCCACACCCCCGCAATGGCTCAGCAGAACTGGAAGATGGTGTCTGCAGCCCAGCCTGGCTCGCCCCTGATCGGCTTCGTGGATGAAACCGTCGCGAACATCAATACAGGCTCGAAAGGCACGATCAAGACTGAACGCCTGTTCGTTGGCAGCGAGCAGGAAATCGCGCAACAGATCGTGCGCGGACGCGTCGAGATGGCGGGCATTTCCATGGCCGGCATCTCCCCGCTGATCCCCGAGGCGGGTCTGATGACCACGCCCTACCTCTGGACCAGCGATGCCGAGCGTGACTACGTGACCGACAATCATGCACTGCCGGTCTTGCGCAAAATCTACGAAGCGAAAGGTCTGATCCTGCTGGCCATCAGCGAAGTGGGCTGGAACGACACGGTCTGCAAGAAGCCCTGCCTGACTCCCTCAGATGTGAAAGGCATGAAGGTCAGGGTGGGACCGGCGACGTCCTCCAAGATCTACTGGACCTCGCTGGGCGTCAATGGCGTACAGATGCCGCTGTCAGAGCTCTTTCCGGCGCTGCAAAGCGGTCTGGTCGAAGCCGCTGACCTGCCCTTTCCGTACTACGTGACCACACCGGCCGCACAAAGCGCACCGCACTACGTCATGACCCGCCACCTGCACCATCCTTCAGCCTTCATCATCAACAAGCGCGTCTGGGACGGGCTGAGCCCCGAGATGAAAAAGGTCGTGCAGTCTGCCTCGCCTGACACCGCGCGCATGCGTCGCGAAGTCGATGAGAGCATCAAACCCAAGATGGTCGAGTTCAAGCAAAAGGGCGGCGTCATCCACGAACTGACCCCGGCACAACGGGCCGAATGGTCCAAGCTCGTGCTGCCCAACCAGGATCAGATGGTCAAGGAAGCCGGCGGCTCGGCCCAGGAACTCTGGGACGCGATCCAGCGCGGCAAAAAGGAATTTGCGGCCCGCGGCGGCAAGTAAACAAGGATCGACTACGAGCCGGGGCCCTCGCAGGAGCCTCGGCTGGTCGAGCGCGCTGTTGATTCACAGTGCGCTGTTGATCCACAGTTCCACCCGATTCAGCCCTGGAACATTCGCTGTTAGACAAGTACCGGACTGCGCGGTATTCTGAACCTCGGACGTACAGACCGTAGGCGCACGCGCTACAGTCGGTTCCAGCCGTAAAAAAAAGAACATCATTCGCACGCCGTTGGCGGCGATGAGGAGAACTCCATGCACCGGATCAGCGACCATCGGCCGCGAGCTTGTGGCGTGCGCGCGCAAGGGCAAGCCCCCTGGCTCAAGACTTTTGCGCCTGTGCTTCGCAGTCACCTGATTGGCTCGACTGCACACCCCACGGGTAACAGCCTTGCACGCTGAAGCGATCGATCGGGAAGCGCACATCGGATGGCGCGGGCGGACCCGCCTGGTCCTGGAGGTCTGTTGGCCGGATGGTTCGATGAATACCGGGCCCAGTGCCCTGGTGAGGGTGAGGAACGCACCATGGACATGATTAAACGATTGCTCAAAGGCCTGCTCTGGATCGAATTGGCGGTCTGTGCCATCACGCTGGTCGCTGGCTCGGGCGCCCTGGTCGCCGACGTGATCGCGCGTGAGTTTTTCGGTAACGGCATCTTTGGAGCCCAGCGCTTTGCGGTGTGGGCCACAGCCATCGCGGGCCTGATCGGTTTTGCCGTCGTGACTGCCGAGCGAGGGCACCTGCGTCCGCAGTTCATGGACAAGTGGCTGCCAGCGTCTTGGGAACCCCACATGGAGCGGCTTTCCGACGTGGTGTCTGCGCTGATCTGCATCACGCTGGGCGTGTATGCCATCGAGTTCGTGAAGAGTTCGTACGGGCTGGGTGAGCGCGGCATGGCCATCCCCATCAAGTTGTGGCCGATCCAGATCATTCTTCCCTGGATGTTCCTTTCTTCAGCCTTACGACACCTGGCGTTCGCGGCCTATCCGGCTCTTCGGCCCGAGCCTAAAGGGGAGATGCACTGATGGAATGGCTCATTCTGCTCGCTCTGATCGTTCTGCTGCTGCTGCTGCGTCAGAGTCTGGTGCTGGTGCTGGCGGTGGCCACCGCCTATATCCACATGTTCATTGCGAAGAGCAAGATCGACTATCTGATCCAGGACTTCTGGTTCACGGTGGATCGCGAAGTGCTGCTCTCGATCCCTCTCTTCATGCTGGCCGGCAACATCATGTCGAAGGGATCGATCGCCAAGCGATTGATCGGGATCATGGCCACCTTGACCAGCCCTATCCCAGGGGGGCTTGGCATTGCCTGCGTGCTGTCATGCGCGGCCTTCGCAGCCATCAACGGCTCCTCGATCGTCACCATGCTGGCGATCGGCAGCATCATGTATCCGGCACTGGTTGCCAGTGGATACAACAAGAATTTTGCGCTGGGCTCGGTGGCCTCGGCAGGCACACTGGGCATCATCATCCCGCCCTCGATTCCGCTGATCCTCTACGGCATCATGACCGAGCGCAACATTGCCCAGCTCTTCGTGGCAGGCATTGGCCCGGGTCTGCTGTTGACCCTGCTCTTTTCAGCCTACGCGCTTTACATCAACCGCTACCTGCCCCGACAGCAACTCACCCTGGCTGCGGCACTCAAATCGTTTTTCGGCGGCATTTTCGCGATCATGCTGCCCTTCATTCTCATCGGTGGCATCTACTTAGGATGGTTCAGCCCAACCGAAGCCGGTGCAATGGGCCTGGCCTATGCGCTGCTGATCGAGTTCCTGGTGCATGAGCGTGAGGGTGCCAGCCCGGCGCCGGCTCACGCAAGCGCCCTGCAGAAGGTCAAGCACTACTTCGCGACCCGCGAGATGGGGTTCAAGGACTTCTACGAGGTGGTCATCGAGACGGTCAAGCTGCTGGCGACGCTGCTGCCGCTGCTGTGTATCGCGGGCAGCCTCAACACCATCCTTGATCACTCCGGCGCTCCGAAGCAGATGGTTCAAGCCCTGGTGGGAACCATCGAGGACCGTTGGGTGCTGATGATCATGATCAACGTGCTGCTGTTGATCGTCGGTTGTCTGATGGATGTGGGGTCCGCCGTTCTGATCCTTGCCCCGCTGCTGGAGCCGCTTGCCGTAGCCAAGGGGTTCGATCCGATCCACTTCGGGATCATCATGATTGCCAACCTGGAGATTGGCTACCTGACCCCGCCGGTTGGTTTGAACCTGATTGTGGCCATGGCCGCCTTCAAGGAATCCTTCGTCACGATCACCAAAGCCTGCTTACCGTTTGTAATCATCATGCTCTTCTGGCTGATGATCGTCGCTACCGTTCCGGCGCTGTCGCTATACCTGGTCGGGAAGTAAGCAAACCCTGGCTTCCCCTGGCGAAATCAGCCTGGGGCGGCCTCGGGTCGGGCTGACCCGGGGTCGTCGGGCTAACCCAATGGGCGGTGGACGTCAGGCTGCCTCAACCTCGCGCGAGGCGCGCTTGCGCTCATGGTCCTTCAGGAAGCGCTTGCGCAGCCGAATCGACTTAGGCGTGATCTCGACCAGCTCGTCGTCGGCAATGAATTCCACTGCCTTCTCAAGGGTGAGCTGCATCGGCGGCGTCAGCACGATCGCCTCGTCCTTGCCTGAAGCACGCACGTTGGTGAGCTTCTTTTCCTTGACCGGATTGACCACCAGGTCGTTGTCGCGGGTGTGGATGCCAATGATCATGCCTTCGTAGAGCTCTTCGCCCGGGCTCACGAACATGCGGCCGCGGTCGTCAAGCTTCCACAGGGCGTACGCCACCGCCTCGCCATCATCGCCACTGATCAGCACGCCGTTGCGACGGTCCTCAATTGCGCCAGCCAGCGGCCCGTATTCGTCAAAGACATGACTCATGATTCCGGTGCCGCGGGTCATGTTCAGAAACTCGCTGTGAAAACCGATCAGACCGCGTGCCGGCACCCGGTAATCCAGGCGCACACGGCCTTTGCCGTCCGACTCCATATTGGTCATGTCGGCGCGCCGGGTACCGAGGTATTCCATGATCGCGCCCTGATGCTGGTCTTCCACATCGACCACCAGCGTCTCATAAGGCTCCTGGCGTTCGCCGGTGCTCGCATTGGTGCGCACCTTCGGCTTGGGCCGCGACACGGCCATCTCGTAGCCTTCGCGGCGCATGTTCTCGAGCAGGATGGTGAGGTGCAACTCACCCCGGCCAGACACCACGAAGGTGTCGCTGTCCGAGGGAAATTCCACCCGCAACGCCACGTTATGCTGCAGTTCGCGCTCGAGCCGATCACGAATCTGCCGGCTGGTGACGTACTTGCCTTCGCGCCCGGCCAGCGGACTGGTGTTGACCATGAATTCCATGGTGAGGGTCGGCTCATCCACTTTCAGCAAAGGCAAACCGTCGGGGGTATCTACCGCACAGATGGTGGTGCCAATATCAATGCCTTCCACACCCGTGATGGCGATGATGTCGCCGGCCAGCGCCTCGTCCATCGGAATGCGCTCCAGGCCCTTGTAGCGCAGCACCTGATTGACCTTGCCCATCACAGGCTTGGCATCAGGGCCGTGCAACACAGCCACTTGCGCGCCGGCCGTGATGCGACCGCGGTTGACCCGCCCCACACCGATACGGCCCACATAGCTGCTCCAGTCGAGCGAGAGAATCTGCATCTGCAGCGGGCCGGTGACATCGTCGGCACGCACCGGCACGTGTTCGAGGATCGCGTCATATAAGGCACGCATGGTGCCCACCGGCATGCCGTTGTCGCCACGCGGCAGAGCATCGAGTTCCTCGATTTCCTTGACCGAAAAGCCTGCCAGCGCCGAGCAATACACCACCGGAAAATCCATCTGCTCGTTGGTCGCGCCCAGCTTGTCGAACAGTTCAAACACCTGGTCGATGACCCAGTGCGGACGCGCGCCCGGGCGGTCGACCTTGTTCACCACCACGATCGGCTTGAGGCCCAGCGCCAGCGCCTTGCGGGTCACGAAGCGCGTTTGCGGCATGGGACCGTCCACCGCATCAACTACCAGCAGCACCGAGTCGACCATCGACAGCGCGCGCTCCACTTCGCCGCCAAAGTCGGCGTGACCGGGCGTATCAACAATGTTGATCCGTGTGCCGTCGACTTCGATGGCGCAGTTCTTGGCCAGAATGGTGATGCCGCGTTCTTTTTCCAGATCATTGGAGTCCATGATCCGTTCGGCCACCTGCTGGTGCGCGCGGAAGGTGCCCGACTGACGCAGCAGCTGGTCGACCAGCGTGGTCTTGCCGTGGTCAACGTGGGCGATGATCGCGATGTTACGGATGGCCTGCATGGGGTGAGTCCTGTTCAAAAACTTCAAAATGAATCATGTGGAACGGGGCGCGGTCGCTGCAAGCGCAGCGGTCGCAGAAAAGGCTCGAGCGGCGGCAACACGGTTCTAGGTGGACGCAGCCGCCAGCACCCTGCTGGGTGCCAACAGCCCCGGTGGCGCGAACTGCGCAATACCGAGCAGTGCGTTGCCGCGATACACCCGCACTGGCCCGCATGCCACCTGAGCCAGCGGCGCGCGCAAGGCAGTATCCAGCACCAGACGTTGCCCCTGGATGAAACGGTCGGCCAGCAGATCCGGCAGACC
>DGIT01000082.1 GCA_002386465.1 Burkholderiales bacterium UBA4615
CCGTGAGGCAGAGGCGCCTGCCAGGTCTGGAAGGGCTCGGACTGGGCCGACGCGCCGCTGGCAGCAGCCTGAGACATGGCCTGTGAGCGGGCCTGCGGCGGCCCGGCATAGTCGGGGCCCACGCGAGGCAGCATCCCGCAGCCCACCAGCGTGGCCAGCAGCGTGGCCATCGTCAGGATGCGCGGCACGACATGAAGAGTGTGCGAAAGGTTCATGCAGTGTGTGCTCCGGCGCGACGCTGGCGCTCGCCCTCGACCATGGAGATCGCATAGCCGGCCAGCCGATCGACCATGGTGTCGATGGCTCGCGGTGTGGCCAGCAAGGATGGGCTCAGGGTCTTGACGCCCTCATGAAAGACGAAGACATGGACGGCCAGCCCCGCAATGGCGATCGCCAGCCGATGCACATCGAGGTCGGGACGGGGCAGCCCCAGCGCGCGGGTCAGCAGCCGCAACATCGCCTGATGCTGCGGCTGGATGTCGGTCTCGAGCACCTGGGCCCAGGCACCCGTGGGTTCGGCCATCTCGCGAAAATGCAGCTTCATCACCAGGCGAATCTCGTCGCCCCGTTTGAGCGGCTCAAGAAAGTCGGCATAGAAATGATGCAAAGCGTCGCTCAGCCCGGAAGACGTCCGGGCCTGCGCAAAGGCTGTCGGATCGTGCGGACTGACCGGACAGGCTTCGGTGAACAGTGCCCGGTACAGACCGGTCTTGTCGCCGAAGTAGTAGCTGACGGCGGCCAGGTTCACACCAGCTTCGCGTGCCAGGGCACGCACCGAAGTTTGCTCGAAACCCTGTTCGGCAAACAGCTTGAGCCCGGCCGCCAGCAGCCGCTGGCGGGCATCGATGCCGTCGCTGCGGACAGGCTGATGAGGAAGCGAGGAGACCAAACGCTTGTTTGAATTAGAACGGGCGTTGGATTTAATACAAGCGTTTGACTCCTGTCAAGACGAAGGGCATTGCCCGCTCTACGCTCAGGCCACGCGCAACGGTCGGAAAAAGGTGGTGATCTCCTGCGCCAGCACTTCAGGATGCTCAAGAGCTGCGAAGTGCCCCCCGCGCGGCATCACGCTCCAGCGCCTGATATCGGTGTACACGCGCTGCGCCATGGAGCGCGGTGGACGCAGGATTTCCTTCGGAAACTCGCAATAGCCAGTAGGCACGCTGATGCTGCCCTCGCGGATCGGCCAGGGGGCGTGCATGCGGGCGTAGTACGGCCAGAACGATGAACCGATGGCACCGGTGAACCAATACAGACTGATGTTGGCCAGCATGGTGTCCAGTGGGATCGATCGGGTGGGGTCCCCATCGCAGTCGGTCCAGGCGCGGAATTTTTCGAAGATCCAGGCGGCGAGCCCGGCGGGCGAATCACTCAGGCCGTAGGCCAGGGTCTGCGGGCGCGTGCCCTGGATCCATTGATACCCGGTTTCTTCCTTCAGAAAGTGATCGAGCTCCCGCAGGTAGCGCTTTTCGGCCTCGGGCAAATCGGGTCCGGGCTTCACGTCACGGCGCAGCGGCATCAGGTTCAGATGAATGCCCAGGGTCGACTGCGGATACTCGGCGCCCAGGCATGAGGTGACGAAGCTGCCCCAGTCGCCTCCCTGAGCGCCAAAGCGGCGATAGCCCAGCACCTCGGTCATCAGCGCATGAAAAGTGCGCGCAATGTCGTCCAGTGCAAAGCGCTTTTGCCCGGGTGTGAAGGACAGGCCATAGCCTGGCAGTGAGGGCGCGACCACGTCAAAGGCGTCTGCCGGATCACCGCCAAAGGCTCCGGGGTCGGTGAGCCGCGGGATCAGGTCCAGAAACTCGAAGACCGAGCCGGGCCAACCATGCGACAGCAGCAGGGGTGTGCAGGGCGGCCCGCCCGGCACGCCGCGGCCACGCACATGCAGGTAGTGCACCCGGATACCGGACAGCTCGACCGTGAACTGTGGCCAGGCGTTCAGACGCGCCTCCTGGGCGCGCCAGTCGAAGCGATCGCGCCAGTGTGCCAGCGCCTCGCGCATGAAACCGACATCGGTGCCCGTGGCCCAGGGCTCGCCCGGTGGCTGGTCGGGCAGGCGGGTGCGCGCCAGCCGGTCACGCAGATCAGTCAGCTCGGCGTCGGGAACGTGCAGGCGAAAGGGCGCGGGTTGAGGAACGGATGGGGGCACGATGCGCTCCGGAAACGATGGGGGTCGAAGGGCTGCAGCCACGCCAAGGGCGACTGAATGGTGACCGCAGACTAGAATCGGGCTGGACACTTTAACTTGTCAGGAAATCAGGACATGGCGGCGACGGACCCCGCAGCCCGGGCGGCAATCCCGGCACCCCCCCTCGCCTTTCCGTTCTCTGCGATCGTGGCCCAGGATGAGATGAAACTCGCGATCCTGATCGCCGCGGTCGACCCATCGGTGGGCGGTGTGCTGGTGCTGGGGGATCGGGGGACGGGCAAGTCCACAGCGGTCAGGGCCCTGGCCGCGCTGCTGCCGCGCATGAAAGCCGTGATCGGCTGCCCGTATCACTGCGATCCGCAAGCTCAGGCCAGCGCCTGCCCGGTCTGCGCGCAGAACAAGGCGCGCAAGTCGCATCTGGTGCCGGTGCCGGTGGTGGATCTGCCGCTGGGCGCCACCGAGGATCGGGTGGTGGGTGCGCTGGACCTGGAACGCGCGCTGTCGCAGGGAGTAAAGGCATTTGAGCCGGGGCTGCTGGCGCGTGCGCATCGCGGTTTCTTGTATGTGGACGAGGTCAATCTGCTGGAGGATCACCTGGTCGATCTGCTGATCGACGTAGCCGCCTCGGGCGAAAACCTGGTTGAGCGGGAAGGTCTGAGCGTGCGACATCCGGCGCGATTCGTGCTGGTGGGCAGCGGCAATCCGGAGGAAGGCGAACTGCGCCCGCAGCTGCTCGATCGCTTTGGCCTGTCGGTTGAGGTGAGCACGCCGCGCGAACTGCCGGCGCGCATCGAAGTCGTGCGCAGGCGCGACGCGTTTGAACGCGATCCGCAGGGCTTCGTGGCGCAGTGGGCCAAGGCTGATGACAAGATTCGACGCAACCTCGTGCGGGCGCGTGACCGGCTGGGCAACGTGGCGGTTGGCGATGAGATCCTGGAAAACGCTGCGCGTCTGTGCATCGCGCTGGGCACGGACGGACTGCGCGGCGAACTCACGCTCATGCGCGCAGCGCGCGCGCTGGCTGCGCTCGAAGGGCAGAACGCTGTGAGCGTGGGGCAGCTGCGACGCGTGGCGGTGCCCGCGCTGCGCCACCGGCTGCGCCGCAATCCGCTGGACGACACCGGGTCAGGGGTGCGCGTTGAGCGCGCCGTCAGCGAGTTGCTGGGCAACTGAGCCGTGGCACTGAGCGACGACCTGCCCTCCGACAGCATCCTGGCCCGCTGGGCCGATGCCGTGCAGGCCGCTGCCCTGTTGGCGGTGGATCCGCACGGATTGGGGGGCGTAGCGCTGCAGGCCGGGCACGGTCCGGTGCGCGACCAATGGCTGGCGCAGCTGCGCGCGCTGCTGCCGGCGCATCGCCCCATGCGGCGCGTGCCGGCCCATGTGCGCGACGATCGGCTGCTGGGCGGGTTGGATCTGGCTGCCACCTTGCAGGCCGGTCGCCCGGTTTCGCAGACCGGGTTGCTGGCTGAGGCGGATGGCGGCGTCCTGGTGCTGGCCATGGCCGAGCGACTGAGCGATGCCATGGCAGCGCGCATCGGCGCGGCCCTGGATGAAGGGCGCATCACGGTGGCACGCGACGGACTGCAGGAGGTGCGCTCGGCGCGCATCGGCATCGTCGCGCTCGATGAAGGTGTCCGTGAGGCAGGAAGCGAAGAGTCACCGCCTGCGCGTCTGCTCGAGCGGCTGGCGTTCCGGGTCGATCTCACGGCTTTCACACCGTCTGCCATCGCGGGATCCGACGAAGACGAATCTGACGTAGCACCGCAGGCGCAGGCCATTCTGGACGCGCAGGCCCGGCTGGCCGAGGTCACGGTCGATGACGCCACGCTGGAAGCCCTGTGTGCAGCGGCCGAAGCGCTGGGGATCGATTCGTTGCGTGCCCCAGTGTTTGCGGTGCGCGCCGCCCGGGCGGCCGCAGCACTCGACGGTCGCATGCACGTTGAGGCGAGCGACGCGGCGCTCGCCGCACGCCTGGTGCTTGGGCCGCGCGCCACGCGGTTGCCGCCGCAGGACCCGGCTGACAACATTGAACCGGCCGATGAGGCCGAGCCGCCCCCGTCGCAGACCGAGGCCGCACCCCCAGATACCTCGCAAGAGGACACGCCACCAGCCGACCCGGCTGCGCAAGAGGCCGAGGGTGCCTCTCCGGGTACACCACCCGACGATCCGCCCGCCACGCAAACCCAGTCAGCACTCGAAGACCGCGTGCTCGATGCCGCCCGGGCCGCCATCCCGCAGGGCCTGCTCGCGCTGCTGTCGGCCGGGTTGATCCCTAGCGGCCATGGTCGCGGCGGTGGCCGCATGGGCGCCCAGCGCGAGGGCCGGCTGCGCGGGCGCCCGGCCGGAACACGACCCGGTCAGCCCCGCGATGGGGGTCGGCTGGCGCTGATCGACACCCTGCGGGCGGCGGCCCCATGGCAGTCGATCCGCCGTGCGCAACGCGCTGCGACGCGTGTGGCAACCGTCGAGATCCGCGCCTCGGATTTCCGCATCGCGCGGCTGCGCGAGCGGCGCGAGACCACGACGATCTTTGCCGTGGATGCGTCCGGCTCCGCCGCCCTGCACCGACTGGCCGAGGCCAAGGGTGCGGTCGAACTGCTCCTGGCCGACTGCTATGTGCGCCGTGACCGGGTAGCGGTCGTGGCGTTTCGCGGGCGCGCAGCCGAAGTCCTGCTGGCACCCACCCGCTCGCTTGCCCGCGCCAAGCGCAGCCTGGCCGGCTTGCCAGGGGGCGGCGGCACACCGCTTGCGGCAGGCATCGATGCAGTGGCCGACCTGGCCGACGCCACGGCACGGCGCGGCGGAACCCCGGTGATCGTATTGCTGACCGATGGCCGGGCCAACGTCGCCCGCAATGGCACCGGAGGCCGCGCACAGGCCGACGCCGATGCGCGGTTGGCCGCCCGGCGGGTGCGATTGGCAGCCCACCCTTGCATGCTCATCGACACCTCGCCCCAGCCTCAGGCCCTGGGTCGAGCACTGGCCGCCGAGCTTGGCGGGACGTACATGGCACTGCCCCAGGCCGACGCAGCCAAGTTGTCGCGCGCGGTCCAGGCAGCCTCGACGGGCGGGGTGCCGGGGTCGGCAGGTGGACGCTGAATCCCG
>DGIT01000097.1 GCA_002386465.1 Burkholderiales bacterium UBA4615
CGACTACACCATTGCGATCGTCACTCATAACATGCAGCAGGCTGCGCGCATTTCCGACTTCACGGCGTACATGTACCTGGGTGAACTGATCGAGTTTGGCGAGACCAACCGGATCTTTATCAAGCCGGCCAAGAAGGCCACCGAGGATTACATCACCGGCCGTTTCGGCTGAGTGCGGCCCGGCCCCACCCGATCACGAGTGTTTCATGACCGACCATACCTTCAAGCAATTCGACACCGACATCGATGCCATGCGCAGCGCCTTCACCACGATGGGCGGGCTGGTTGAGCGGCAGGTGATTCGCGCCGTCGACGCCGTGCGCCATGGCGACTTGCGTCTGGCGGCCCAGGTCATGGCTGATGAGCGACAGGTCAATCAGTTTCATATCGAATCAGACCTGCGCTGCAATCAGGTGATCGCACGGCGCCAGCCGATTGCGGTCGATCTGCGCGAAATCATCGCTATTCTGCACAGCGTCAACGACCTTGAGCGCATTGGCGACGAGGCCAAGAAAATTGCGCTCAAGGCGCAGATTTTTGCCGACCGAGCCATGCCCATTCCCTTCGAGCCTATCCTCTCGATGGCCGATATTGCGGTCGACATGCTGCGCAGCGCGATCGATGCCTTCATGCGCCAGGATGCGGTGGCGGCTGAGCTGATGACCGAACGTGACTGCGAGGTGGATACCCTGCGTGACGACATGATCAAGGCACTCGTCGCCCGCATGAGCGCTGACGCATCAACCGTTCAGGAATCGCTGGCGCTGGTCTTCGTGGTGCAGTCCATCGAGCGAATCGGCGATCACGCAAAGAACATCGCCGAATATGTGGTCAACGTGGTGTCGGGTGTCGATCCCCGTCATGCACAAGGTCGGTTGTCGACCGAGGTTCGCCCGGTTTGACCGCACGCCGCGCGGCAGCGCGGCCATGCACGGCAGCTTGCCGAGTCTGCGGAAGGGTTCTGCAGAGGGGGGCCCTTTGAGAAGGCCGTCAGGGCGCCAGTGATTGGCGCTGTGAGGGCCCTGCTCAGCAGCTGGTGGGAGCGCGCCTCGTTACGCTGAAGCATTGAGGCCCTGCACAGCCAGGGCGCACGGAGTCATCAGGATCAGGCGCTGCGTTCGCGCTTGAAAAGGACTCTCGTGAAGCCAGTCGTTGCAGTGCTGCTTGCCCTGGCAGCCGGAGTCGCTCATGCGCAAAGCGTGCTGCTGCATGGCCCCAGCTATCACTCCAATGGCGCAACCAACGCCCGCACCTTTGGTCTGGGCTATGCCTTTGGAAACGGGTGGGGCCTGGGCATCTATCGCAACAGCGAAGGCAGCACCAGTCTGTATGGCAGCTGGACCTGGGCCCTTTTGCCGCACCTCGACATGCATGCCGCGCTGGCCACCGGCTATGCGCGCAGCCCCCTTGTGCCAGGCTTACTGGCAGACCTGAATTGGCCGATCACGGACGTCTGGCGCGTGCATCTCATGGCCGCGCCCACATTCGATGCCAGCAAGGTCGGCTTCATGTTGCATGCGGGGGTGAGCCTGCGACTTTGACCCGGCGCCACGGCAAAGCGCCCGCCTGCGGTATGCTCGCATCTGCTTGCCCAGCCGGGGTGGTGAAATGGTAGACACAGGGGACTCAAAATCCCCCGGTAGCGATACCGTGAGGGTTCGAATCCCTCTCCCGGCACCATCAGCAGTGCGTCGCTCAGGGTGTGGTGTTGCCCCTGTGCGCGGCTGCACTCAACGACTCGGTAGAGCCCTCACCGGTCGGTGCGTGTCACCCAACCCGCCATCGTGAATATGGCGAGCGCGGCCCCGCCGGCCAGAATCCCGACGACCCCATTCAACAGAAGCTCGTGGAGCGCACCAAGCGCCGACAAGCCGAATGGCAGGGTGTGCAGTGTTTCTCCGATGTGCCCCAGTGCGTGATGCAGGGCGGGCACGCCGTGCACCAGGATGCCTCCGCCGACCAGGAACATCGCGACCGTGCCAGCGACCGACAACCCTCTCATGAGCCACGGGGCGCCCAAGACCATCCAGCGACCCACTGACCGAACGATGCGATCGCTGTGCCCGGTTCCGGGACGCGCGCTCAGATGCAGTCCAACGTCATCCAGTTTGACGATGCCGGCGACCAGTCCGTACACGCCGACTGTCATGAGCAGGGCGACTGTGCTCAGCACGGCGATGCGCATGGGTAGATCAGCAGACCCCAGTGTGCCCATCGCAATCACGATGATCTCGGCAGACAAGATGAAGTCGGTGCGAATGGCACCGGCGATCTTGTCGCGCTCGAAGGCGTTCAGGTCGATGACGGGATCGGCTACGGCCGAGTGGATCCGTTCATGCTCGGCGTGGGCTTGCGACGGGCCCGTCATCCACTTGTGGGCAAGCTTCTCCATGCCTTCGAAACACAGATACAGCCCACCTGCCATCAGCAGTGGGGTCACAGCTGCCGGCCACAACAAGCTGATCACAATGGCAGCCGGCACCAGGATCAGCTTGTTGCGAAATGAGCCCTTGGCAACGGCCCACACCACCCTCAATTCCCGGTCGGCCGCAACCCCGGAAACCTGTTGAGCGTTCAGCGCGAGGTCGTCGCCGAGCACGCCTGCGGTCTTGCCGGCAGCCACTTTGGTCATCGTGGCCACGTCGTCGAGCATCGATGCGATGTCGTCGAGCAGGCTGAACAAGCTTGAAAATGCCATGGGCTGGAGCCACAATCCGTTCAGTTCAGAGCGCTATGATGAAGGAGGCCACAGACAATGTCGAAAGCAACCAGGGGTGCTCCATGCGTGCGGGTTTGATCCGATGGGTACTGAATGCAGTCCTTACGGCATGCGTGCTGACCACGGCACATGCTCAGCCGGCATTTATTGTCGTGGCCTCCACCACCTCTACCGAGCAGTCGGGCCTGTTCAAGCAACTGTTGCCGGCGTTCACGCGCACCAGCGGTATTGAAGTCAGGGTGGTGGCGGTGGGCACCGGACAGGCGCTGGACATCGGGCGCCGCGGCGACGCCGATGTGGTCTTCGTGCATGACCGGGTGGCCGAAGACAAATTCGTTGCAGAAGGCTTTGCAACCCGCCGCTATGACGTGATGTACAACGACTACGTTCTCGTCGGGCCCAAGTCCGATCCGGCCCGGATCGCGGGTCTGAAGGATGCGACGCACGCCCTGCAGCGGATTGAGTCGGCCCAGGCACCCTTCGTGTCGCGCGCCGACAAAAGCGGCACCCACGCGGCAGAACTGCGCCTGTGGCGTGAGGCGGGTATCGCGCCCGATCGCCTGCGTGGATCCTGGTACAAGGAGACCGGATCAGGGATGGGCCCAGCGCTCAATACCGCCGCCGCCATAGGCGCCTACCTGCTGGCAGACCGCGGCACCTGGCTGAGCTTTCGCAACCGGGGTGACCTGCAGGTGCTGCTCGAAGGCGACAAGCGTCTTTTTAACCCCTATGGCGTGATGGCGGTCGACGCGACGCGCCACCCACATGTGAAGCGTGAGGCGGCGCAGCGTTTCATCGACTGGCTGATCTCGCCTGCAGGCCAACAGGCGATTGCGGATTTTCGGATCGGCGGCGAGTCGCTCTTTTTTCCTAACGCGGCGCGCTTGTAGCACGC
>DGIT01000096.1 GCA_002386465.1 Burkholderiales bacterium UBA4615
CTGGGAGACCCACATGACAACACACCGTTACACACGCCGGCTTTCCGGCGGACTTGCCGTCTACGTTGCCCTGATAATTCTGGCGGCTTGCGACACTGCGAATCCACCCGTTGCCGCTCAATCTGCCACGCGAGCCGCAAGCGTGTACTCACCCAAGGTCGCATGCGAGAACCTCGCACGCTCGAACCTCAAGTTCGAAGGCAACACCACGGTCACCGCGGCGACAGCGGTCACGGCGGGATCCATCGTCACCTCGAACAATCAACGCATCAGCAACTTGCCGAACATGTGTCGCGTCGAAGGGGTGAGTCGCCCTACAGGCGATTCGGATATTCGATTCGAGGTCTGGCTTCCGACCGACCACTGGAATGGCCGATTCATGTCTTCGGGCGAGGGCGGTCTTGCAGGTGCGCTCAACTACACGCGCAACGGCCTGGATGGTGGGCTCGATGAAATCGTGCGGCGGGGCTATGCCACAGCGTCCACAGATACCGGCCATCGTGCGAGTGACCCTTACTGGGCCATCGGGCATCCTGAGCGCGTGGTGGATTATGCGCACCGGGCCAAGCACCTGGTCACCGTCGCTGCCAAAGGTCTGATCGAGGCCTACTATGGCCAGCCCCCTGTGCGCTCGTACTTTAATTCCTGCTCGAATGGTGGGCGCCAGGCCCTTGTTCAAGCCCAGCGCTATCCGCAGGATTACGACGGATTCGTTATCGGCGCACCATGGAATCTGACCCAGCGTGCCACCGCCGGCTTTTTGTGGACCGCGCGTGCACTCGCGGAGCCGGGGGCGAATATCCCGCCCACCAAGCTGCCGATGATTCGTCAGGCGGTCCTAGACCATTGCGATGCCCGAGATGGTCTGAAGGACGGGCTGATCGAAGATCCGCGCAAGTGCGGGTTTGACCCCGGCGTGCTCAGCTGCAAGGCCGCCGATGCACCCAACTGCCTGACCGAACCGCAAGTGAAAGCCATGCGCGCCCTCTATCAGGGGCCGGTCAATCCGCGCACCGGCGAGAAGCTCTACCCGGGCTGGGCTCAGGGCAGTGAGTCTTCATGGGCGCGGATGATGACGCCCAACGTATCGGCCAGTTATCCGCTCACGCTGGGCGTCGCCTACTACCGCAACATCATCTATGGCGACAGCCAGTGGGATTGGCGCAGCTTCGATTTCGATCGTGGCATGGCCTTGGCCGATGAAAAAGCAACTCCACTGCTGAATGCTGCGAGTCCTGATCTGAGCGCCGTGCGCCAACGTGGCGTCAAGATCATCTTCTATCAGGGCTGGGATGATGAAGTCCTGCAACCCGAAAACACGCCGAATTACTACGAGCAAGTGATGGGTGCGATGGGTGGCCCGGCCGCCACCCGCACATTCGCGCGGTTGTTCATGGTCCCTGGTATGGCGCACTGCTACCTCGGGCCGGGCGCAAACAGCTTCGGTGGGGTTGGACAACAGCTTCCGCCCTCGCGTGACGCGACGCACGACGTCCAGAAGGCGCTGGAGCGCTGGGTCGAAGATGGCGTAGCGCCTCAGTCCATGGTGGCAACGCGTTATGCCGACGAACGACCGGCGACGCGCAGAATCGAGATGCAACGTCTCTTGTGCCCGTACCCGGCTGTGGCTCGCTACAAGGGTATCGGCAACCAGAACGAAGCATCGAGTTTCAGTTGCGTGACGCCTTGAAGTGACACCTTGAGCTCAACGGCCCCAAGTGCCTGCCTCAGCAAGTCAGTCAGGCTGCAGGTACTTAGGTCCTAAGCCCAGCGAGCCTGGGCTTTCATGCATCGAAGTTGGCGTCAGCGTCTCGCGTCAGGAGCTCGCGTGAAGATCTGGCCCGCATTCAGCGCAGGTCGAACGACCAGCCGGCTCCAACGAGCAGGCCATTGAAGCCGAGCAGGGTTGCAGTGAGCGAGAAATGGCCTCGGCGCCAGCCCAGAGTGGGCAAGATGCCTGGCGCGATACCGTATTTGTTGAACGGAATTTTGTCTTCGTAGGGTTCTTTGTACCCGTGAATAAGCCCGACGGTGACATTTCCAAAAACATTGCCGCCAGCCACGGGCCACAGGTCCCATTCCTGGCCGAAATTCAGATATTGCGAGAACTGACCGAAGGAGTTGTCGAACATTGCGAAGCCGATGATCGAGCGGTCAGCCCTCCAGAAAGTCCAGCGCTTTGTCAGAAACTCCGCAGATACGAGATTGTTGTGGGCGGCATGTTCAGGTGAAGGATTGAAGTGGATCACCTTCGGCCCGAATGTGACGCGCAAATGATCACCCGGTGCGAGCCACTCGCTGCGCGCAAAACCCGCATGGCCGATGAGCGCTAAGCCGATGCACGTTGTCGCTGCACGTGAGCACATTGAGCGGTTCACTTGGTGTAGCCAGGGGATGAGGGAATCGATCATGGTTCAGGAAACCCGTTGCGCGCACCGGGCAGAGTGGGTCGGCAGAAAGGCAGGTCTAGCTCGCGTGCTGCATAAGCGATCACAGCCGCGTCAGAGGCCGGCCTGGGACCGGATCTGGACCGCGTTCAAGCAGAATTGTTCGAACGCGGGCCGCATCGCAGGTTCATCAGTGTACCCCGCAGGCGTGCGCACGGCGCCCACGCGGCGCACCGTGTTAACGTCATCCACCTCACAGTCGTTGTGATCTTCCTGGCCATGTCTGTACCTCCTTCGCCTGCTGCCGAGCCATTAATTCACCCTCGCGATGCGCTGCACGAACCGGGCCGACAGATGCCGGTTATTGCGCCGTGCGATCACATCGCTGGCAACGAAAAAATGATGCTCAAGGCAATCGCCCTGCAGCGTGAACTGAACGGGGCGTTCGATTTGACCTGCGACTGCGAAGATGGTGCCGCCGTGGGCGAAGAGCGCCAGCATGCGTACATGGTGGCGCGCCTGCTCAATGCCACCACGGATCCGGCCGGACGCATCGGTGTGCGCATTCATGACGTCACGCATGCGCACTGGCGCGAGGATGTGGTGGTGCTGCTCGCGCAAGCGGCGCCGCATATTGCTTACCTGACCCTGCCTAAGCCCGAAGGGGTGGGTGATGTGGCGCGCATGATTGATTGGATCGCGCAGCAGGCGCAGCGTGCCGGGCGAACGACGCCGCTTCCGGTCCAGGTCTTGATTGAGACCCATGGCGCGCTGGCCCAGGCGGCCGAAATTGCTGCCTTGCCCGAGGTCGAAGCACTGATCTTCGGGCTGATGGATTTTGTCAGTGCGCACCATGGAGCGCTGGGGTTTGATGCAATGCGTTCTCCGCTGCAGTTCGAGCATCCGCTGCTGGTGCGCGCCAAGACGGCCATCTCTGCTGCGGCCTTGGCCCATGCAGTGGTTCCGGTGCACAGCGTGTCGCTGGCTTTGCGCGACCCGCAGGCTGTTGGCGTCGATGCGCGCCGCGCCCGCGAGCAGTTCGGTTTTTTGCGCAAGTGGAGTATCCACCCCTCGCAAATCCTGCCGATCATTGAAGCGATGCGTCCGGCCCATGATGAAGTTGAGCGCGCAGGAAGCATTCTGCTGGCCGCGCAAGCGGCGCGCTGGGGCCCGATCCGCCATGATGATGAACTCCAGGATCGTGCCTCCTACCGTTATTGCTGGACGATCGTGCAACGTGCGCATGCGGCGGGCATGCCACTGTCTGCTGAAGTGGGCCGCGCGTTTTTCTGAACGCCGTCCCGCCGCCTCACAACACCCGACCTTCGACCCTCGACCCTCGACCCTCGACCCTCGACCTTCGACCTTCGACCCTCGACCTTCGATCTTCGACCCTCGACCTTCGACCCTCGACCCTCGACCCTCGACCCTCGACCCTCGACCGATCCGTCCTGACCGACACCATGACTGCATCCGAACTCAGCCCCATCATTCCGAGCGCCGATACGCCGCTGTGGCGCCCTTCGGCCGAGCGCATCGAGCGCGCACACCTTACCCACTACATGCGCTGGCTGCGCACTGAACACGGGCTGGACTTCCCCGATTACGAATCCTTGTGGCAGTGGTCGGTGACCGAGATCGAGGCCTTCTGGGCCAGCATCTGGACCTATGGCGGCTTGCGTGCGGTCACGCCGTATCACACCGTTCTGGCTGAGCGTCGCATGCCTGGGGCACGCTGGTTCGAAGGGGCCACGCTGAACTACGCCGACCAGATGTTGTGCCATGCGAGCAAGCCCGGCTGGTCAGACCGCCCCGCCATCATCTTTCGTTCCGAACGCACCGCGCGCCGCGAAATGTCATGGGGTCAGCTCGCAGCCCAGTCGGGTGCGTTGGCGGCCACACTGGCCCGGCTGGGTGTGCAGCAGGGTGATCGTGTCGTGTCGTACATGCCGAACATCCCCGAGACCATGGTCGCGTTGCTGGCGGTGACAGGCAGTGGTGCGGTGTGGTCGAGCTGCGCGCCCGACATGGGGTCAGCCGGTGTGCTGGATCGGTTCATTCAGATCGAGCCCACCGTACTGATTGCCGTGGACGGGTATCGCTATGGAGGCAAGGATTTCGACCGCCAGGATGTGGTACGCGAACTGGTCGCCAAGCTGCCTTCTCTCAAGGCGGTCGTATTCGTGCCGTATCTGAACGACGCGGCATCGCTCGGCGAGTCCGTCGTCTTGCCCGCTCAGGCAGATCAACCTGCCCGCCATGTGCCTGTGGTGCTGTGGACTGCTGCACTGGCGCAGCCCGCAGCGTTCAAGCCACGCCCGGTACCTTTCGATCATCCCTTATGGATCGTCTATTCCTCGGGCACCACCGGCATGCCCAAACCGATCGTGCATGGCCACGGCGGGACGGTGATTGAATACCTGAAGGCCATGCGCCTTCACTGCAACCTAGGCGAGGATGACCGGTTCTTCTGGTTCACGTCCACGACCTGGATCATGTGGAACATGACGGTGTCGGCGCTGATACCAGGCAGCACCGTGTTGCTTTTCGATGGCAACCCAGGCTATCCCGACCTGGACACGCTGTGGCAATTCGTCGCGCAGGAGCGTGCAACGTTCTTTGGTTTGTCGCCTGCTTTCGTGCAGCTCAACATCAAGAACGGCATGCGTCCGTCGGAGCGCTTTGATCTGTCGGCGCTGCGCACGGTGGGTGCTACGGGCTCGCCACTCACTGAAGATGCCTATCGGTGGATTTACGCTCAGGTGCATCCGGACATTCTGCTGGCATCGATTTCGGGTGGCACCGATCCCAACACCGCGTTTCTGGGCACCTGTCCGATTGCGCCGATTTACGCGGGCGAAATGCAGGCACGCGGGCTCGGTTGCGCGGTGTACGCCTATGACGATGCCGGCGCGCCGGTGTTTGGCGAAGTGGGCGAACTGGTGTGCGCGCAGCCGCTGCCATCCATGCCCCTGTATTTCTGGGGCGATACCGGGGGGCATCGTTACTTCGAGAGCTACTTCGACATGTACCCGGGCGTATGGCGCCACGGTGATTGGCTCAAACTCATCCGCCGCCCCGAAACGGTCACTGGCGTGATCTACGGGCGCTCCGACTCCACCATCAACCGCCACGGCATCCGCATGGGGACGAGCGAGTTGTATCGCGTGGTTGAGGGCTTTGATGAGGTGGCCGATTCGCTGGTGATTGACCTGGAGTACCTGGGCAAGGATTCGTACATGGCATTGTTCGTAGTGCTGCGCGAAGGCATCACACTGGATGTCACGCTGCAACAGCGGCTGATGGATGCGATCCGCACGCAGCTCTCGGCGCGCCATGTACCTAACGGAGTCTTTGCCATTGCCGAGGTGCCGCGCACTATTTCTGGCAAGAAGCTCGAGGTGCCGGTGAAGAAAATCCTTCTTGGGCAGCCGCCCGAAAAGGCCTGTAATCGCTCGGCGATGGCCAACCCCGGTTCAATCGACTGGTTCATCGATTTCGCAGCGAAGCGTGCGGCGGTGCAGGGCTGATGAGCCAGGGTCCGGTGCGCATCGATATCCGGCAAATCCGCCCGGGCTTGTACATCTCGCTGGGCGAGCGCTGGATCGATCACGACTTTCTCTTCAATTCGTTTCGCGTCTCCACGCCTGCACAGATCGCCAGGATCCGTGCGATGGGGATCACGCATATCGACTACTGGCCGTCACGATCGACCGAGCAACCCCTGGACCTGCCGGCCGACGACGCGGCGCCTGCGCCCCCGACTGCTGCCACACCGCTCGACCCTCACCCTGCCAAGGCACCGCCAGACCTCTCGACGGACGGTGCCCAAAGCGCATCAAGCCCTGACCCTGCGAGGGTCTCCGATGAACCGGGACGCACACCGCAAGTGTCACCGGGGCCTGCACGTGCTGCAGCCAGCCGCCTCTCGACTGAACCGGTGCCATCCACTGCGCAAGACGACGAACGCGAGCGCGCGGCGCGCGCCGTGAGGGTGGCCGCCCGACGTGTGGAGTTGGCCCGATGCGAACGCAACTACCGACGCTCGGTCGATGCGGTGCGTCAGCTCATGGGCGAACTGTTCACAGCCCCGCGTGAAGCCAATCAGCGTGCTGAAACACTCGTGGGTGACATCGTGACCGACCTGCTGAGCAGCCCGCATGCGGTGGTCAACCTGATGAATGATGCAGTACCTGATGCGGCGTCACGCCATCATGTGCTCAATGTGACGATTCTGTCCCTGCTGCTCGGGCGCGTGCTCGATCTGGACGAAGCCGCTTTGGGGCGATTGGGCCTTGGCGCGCTGCTGCATGATCTGGGCAAAGCGATGTTGCCGCAACGGCTGCAACGGCTTGACCCCGAGCAGCGCACACGCCATGAAGAGTCCGCCTACCGGCTGCATGTGGACCATGGGGTCGATCTGTGTCGCAATCTGGGGATCACCGATACCGAGGTGCTGGCGATCGTGCACCGTCATCATGAGCGCATGGATGGCAACGGTTTTCCGGATGGGCTGTCGGGCGACGCGATCGGTTTGTCTACGCGCATCGTGGCGATCGCGAACCGTTTCGACAATCTGTGCCATCCCTTCGATACTGCCCGCGCATTGACCCCGGCCGAAGCCCTGGCGGCGATGTACCGCCGAGAGGTGCAGGCCTTCGACAGCGGCCTGTTGCAGCGGTTTATCCGCGCCCTGGGCGTCTGGCCCCCGGGCACGCTGGTGCAGCTGTCCAACGGCGCGGTGGGGTTGGTCACGGCGGTGCTGCCCGAGGACACGCTGCGCCCCACTGTGATGGTGGGTGACCCTTCAGTGCCGCGTGCCGAGGCCCTGATGGTGGACTTGCGCGAGGCGCCCGATGTACGCATCGAGCGCGCGTTGCGCCCAGCCGATCTGGAGCCTGAGGTGCTGGCCTATTTGTCGCCGCGCTCAAGTCACCCGTGGTTCGTGGGGCGCGACGAAGGCCGATAAACCGTCAACGCCAGCGCGCACAGAGCGGGTGCACGCGCCGCGCACGAGCTGATCTGATTTCTCGTCAGCACGCCAGCGCCGTAGCTCTGGCCGCCGCGAGGCGCCATCTTTGATGCGGGCTGCGAGCCGGTTGCACGGCACCAGGTGCTGTGTGTGCGAGGTTTGCCCCGGACTGCGGGACTGGCTGCCGGCTTGACCGATATGCGGTCAATGGCTGCGTGATTGATCACCGGTGTGGGCGGCTCACTGGCCGTCTGCCCCGTTGCCTGCGTGCTGAGCGTTGCGGCGATCAGCACTGGCATGGCAAACAGTGCGAAATTCGACAGTCGCGCCCGCTTCACTTGGTCACTCCTTTCCGATGAATGCAATGGGTTGCGTCCGAAAACATCGGAGCAGTACGACGTGTCTCCTGGCAATCGCTGTGCCATGGCCCGTAGGCCCGTGATTTGGAAACGGTTGGTGATGATCCGTTGGGCGTCGAGGCGACCGGTCGTGTGGTGACGGGCGGTACACGTCACAGGTCTGATATGAGACGGATGTCATCATCTGCGCGGACTTTTCGCATAGCGCCGCCGCCTCTGATGGGCATGCGTGTCCGTCAGGCAGTGAATATCCCGAGTGGGTATGCGGTGTTGTGCCGGCCCGATCCAGCCGCGTAGTGCGGGGTGCGTAGTGCGGGCAGCCGGTGCGTCGCGAGGGCTGTGGAGCCGTTCAGCCTCGAGAGTCGAAGCGAAGAATCTCGCTGGCGACGCGATCCAGCGGCACCACAGCATCCGCAGCGCCCAGCTTGATCGCTTCCTTGGGCATGCCGAACACCACGCAGCTGGCTTCATCCTGTGCAAGCGTGCGCGCGCCGGCCTGATGCATGGCCAGCAGGCCGCGCGCGCCGTCATCGCCCATGCCGGTCAGGATGATGCCCAGCGCATCGGGGCCAGCACATTCGGCCATGGTCTTGAAGAGCACATCGACTGCAGGGCAGTGGCGATTCACCGGCGGCCCGGAAATCACCTCGGCGTAATACTGACCGCCTTGCTTGCGCACTTGCATGTGTTTGCCGCCCGGCGCAATCAGCGCCACGCCGCGTTCAATGCGATCACCGGTCCTGGCTTCGCGCACATTCATGGCGCAAATGCCATCCAGGCGCGTGGCATACATGGCCGTGAAGCGTTCGGGCATGTGCTGCACGATGGCAATGCCCGGGGCATCGGCCGGCAATTGCGTGAGCACCTGTTCGAGCGCCTGCGTGCCGCCGGTGGAACTGCCGATCGCCACAGGCTTGTTGACCGACAGGGCATGCAGTCCGGCAATGACCGGCCTTGCAGCAGGCCGTGCGGGCGCACTTGCGCCGGCGGCAGGGCCAGCAGAGGGGCTGGGGCCCGCGGCTGCACGTGACGGCATGGCAGCACGCGGGCGCGCCAGGGCCGCCGCTTTGAGTGTGCGCACCAGTTCGCGGCGTGAGTCTTCGAGGAACTGTTTGAGGCCCAGGCGGGGTTTGGCCACGATCGCAACGGCTCCAGCCGACAGGGCTTCGAGCGCGGCGCCGCTGCCAGCGGTTGTGAGTGTGGAGCAGATCACCGTGGCAATCGGCGAGCGCTCCATGATCTGACGCAGGAACGTGAGGCCGTCCATGCCGGGCATTTCAATGTCGAGCAGCAGCACATCGGGTCGATTCTTGGCGATCGCCGGGCCCGCGATCAGCGGGTTGGGGGCGCTACCGATGAGTTCGATCTCCGGATCGCCCTGCAACAGATGCAGCAGGGTTTGCCGCACCACGGCCGAATCGTCCACCACATAGACCTTGATTGCCATCTCAATTCCTCAGACCGGAACGCACACCACCTGAGGCGGCTGCGCACCGATGCTCCAGGCAAGCTTGCGGTAATGCGCACCGCCCAGGTCCGCATCGATGACCCGAATACCTTCGGCGTGCAGCGTGTCGAGTGCCCACTGTGCGTTGCTCTGACCCACATGCGTACCCGTGAACCGGTCGGGGAACATATTGCCCCCGCCGTAGACCCAGGCCTCGCACTGCCGCGGATCAATCCCGCGCACTTGCAGCAGGCCGTAGACCTTGCGCAGGGCGGCGTCGCCCCAGGCGCTGTCATCCTGATGCGCAGCCGGCGCGGGTGAGGTGTGCACCACATGGCACATGGCCCCAAGCGTGCGGCGCGGGTCGGTCAGAACAATGGCCACACACGAGCCCAGCAGGGTTTCGAAGCGCTCACCGCGTTCCCCGCAGGCCACGTCGCCCGGGTGCAGCACGGTGACCTCGCCACTGGCTGACCGTGGCGTGCCGTGCAGGCCTCGCAGACTCACGCGGCCGCCTTGCGAAAGGCGCCTGGCGCAAGCGACTGCAGGGGCGTATTGCAGGGCACCCGACCTTCGGCGGTGCCGATGAAAAAGAGACCCCCAGGCTTGAGCTGCGTGAGCACGCGGTCGACCACTTCGCGCTTGGTCTGTGCATCGAAATAAATCAGCACATTGCGCAGGAAGATCACATCGAAGGGACCGATGTCTTCAATCGGCTTGCACAAATTAAGCTGCCCGAAGCGCACATGCTCGCGCACCTTGGGATGCAGGCTGATCAGACCTTCATAGGGCCCTTCGCCGCGCAGGCAATAGCGCTTGAGGCGCTCAGGCGATACATTGCGCAGCCGGTCTTCCGGATACACCGCCTCCATGGCACTGCGCAGGACGCGGTCGCTGATATCCGTCCCCAGGATCGACCAGTCGCTGCCGATGCGACCGAGCTGTTGCTGGTCGGACAGCAGCATGGCGGTACTGTAAGCCTCGTCGCCGAACGATGAGGCTGCGCTCCACACAGACAGCTTGCGGGGCCGTGTGCGGGCCAGTTCCTGCTCAAGCAGATCGTAGTGCGCCGGTTCGCGAAAGAAGTAGGTCTCGTTGGTGGTGAGCAGGTCCACCGCCATCTGGAACTCGCCGCCATCGGTGTCGCTGGTGATCAGCGACAGATAATCCTCGAAGCCATCCATACCCAGCTTCTGGATGCGGGGTGCAAGACGTGACGACACCAGCGGCTTTTTGCTCGGATTGAGCGACAGGCCGATGGCGCCGTACATGAGCTCGCAGATGCGCCCATAGGTGTCGTCACGCAGTGCATGCATGGCGCGTCAGACCGTGGCAGCGGCTTGCGCCGATTCACACAACTGGGCCATCTCGGTGACGTCGAAGGCCTTGTCGGGCTCCAGCACGATCACGAATCGGCCCGCCACCTTGCCCATGCCCTGGATGAAGTCGCGGCGCACGGCGGTACCGAAGTTGGGAGGCGGCTCGATCTGATCGGCAGCGATCTCGATCACCTCGCTCACGGCGTCGACCATCAGACCCAATTCGACCCGCTCGCCATCGCGGATCGAGTCGAAGATGACGATGCAGGTCTTCTTGCTGACATCGGCGGCAGGGCGCCCAAAGCGCGCCTGCAGATCGATGACAGGCACTACGGCGCCGCGCAGATTGATGACGCCCCGCACGAAGGCTGGCATGAGGGGCACGGTTGTCATGGCACCGTACTGGATGATTTCGCGCACCGTACGGATGTCCATGGCGAAGACCTCATCGCTCAGCGCGAAGGTGAGGTATTGCGCGCCACCTTCGAAGGTGGCTTGGTCAGCTGGCTGGTTCATGATGTCGGCCTGCTCAGTAGGGGCGGAAATTGCCGTGTGTGCCGGTGGCGCCCGCAGGAGCCCGCACGCCGCGTGCAGCTGCCTCGGGTGCAGGCCGTGCAGCGCCGCGCATCGGCGAAGCCGTGCTGCGACGCTCGGAGAAGTCCGAACGGCCGGCAGGGGCAGCCGCTGCTGGTCCGCCCAGATTGAAGAACGCGACCGAGTGCTGCAGTTGCTCGGCCTGACCCGACAGCTCTTCGGATGTGGCGGCCAATTCCTCGGAAGCCGACGCATTTTGTTGCGTGGCCTTGCTCAGCTGACCCATGGCGCCGCCGATTTGCGTCACCGACTGGCTCTGCTCCTGCGAGGCCGCAGCAATTTCCTGCACCAGCTCGGAGGTCTTCTGGATGGACGGCACGATTTCGCCCAGCAGCTTGCCGGCACGCTCGGCGGTGCTCACGCTGTTGCCGGCCAGATCGCCGATTTCCTTGGCGGCTTCCTGGCTGCGTTCAGCCAGCTTGCGCACCTCGGCCGCCACAACTGCGAAGCCCTTGCCGTGTTCGCCGGCTCGAGCGGCCTCGATCGCGGCGTTGAGCGCCAGCAGATTGGTCTGGTAGGCGATGTCATCGACGATGCTGATCTTCTGAGCGATCTGCTTCATTGCTGTCACCGTCTGCAGCACCGCTTCGCCGCCGTCGCCGGCTTCCTTGCTGGCCTTGGTCGCCATGCTGTCAGTGACCTTGGCGTTGTCGCTGTTTTGCGAAATGGACGCCGACATCAGATCAATGGAGGCGGTGGTCTCTTCAACTGAAGAGGCCTGCTCGCTGGCGGATTGCGACAGCGACTGTGCGGTGGCGCTCACCTGATTGGCCGCACCGGTGAGCGCGTCGGCTGCAGCACGCACTTCTTCGATGATGCTGGCGAGCTTTTCGCTGCTGCTGTTGGCGTCTTGCTTGACCTGCTCGAAGACGCCCTCTGCGTTGCGGGTAATGCGTTGCGTGAGATCGCCGTTGGCCAGTGCCGAGAACACGCGACCCACATCATCGATGATGCCGGCCAGCCGCTCGGAGGTGGCGTTCGCGTCTTCCTTCACCTTGCCAAAGGTGCCGTCGTACTCGCGGCTGATGCGCTGCGACAGGTCGCCAGCAGCCAGTGCACCAAACACACGACCGACATCGTCAAAAATCACCGAGGTGGTTTCCATCAGCGTATTGACGCCTGCACACAACTCACCGATCGGGCCGGTCTTGCCTTCCAGAGGAATGCGCTGCGTGAGGTCGCCGTCGCGTGCTGCGCTGGTGACCTGACGGGCCTGTTCCACCGCTTCCTTGAGCATGCGGTTGGCCACCACTTCGGCGGTCACGTCGGTGGCGATCTTCACGATCTTGGCGACACGGCCCATTTCGTCGCACACCGGGGCATACACCGCCTGAATCCAGATTTCACGTCCGTCCTTGGCGACGCGTGCAAAGACATCGTTCTTAGCCTTGCCTGCATTCAGGTCACGCCAGAACTGTGCGTAGGCTTCCGTGGCTGCAAAGGTGGGCGGAACGAACAGGCGATGATGCTTGCCCACGATCTCCGGCAGTGTGTAGCCCAGCACCTTGAGGAAGTTCTCGTTGGCGTTCAGGACCGTGCCGCTCAGATCGAATTCGATGAAGGCATACGACTGATTGATGGCGTCGAGGATGCCACGGGCATTGTGGCGCTCAAGCTCGGCTTCGGTGATGTCGTAGCGCACGCCCAGGTACTTCATGGGCTTGCCGTTCTCGCCCAGGATCGGAGCGACCACTGCATCCACGTAGTAGGGCGTGCCATCTTTGGCGCGGTTCTTGATCACGCCGCGGAACATTTCGCCGCGCCCGATCGTGGACCACATCTGCTTGAAGGTTTCCTTGGGCATGTCAGGGTGCCGCGTGGTGTTATGCGGCGCGCCGATCAGCTCCTTGCGGCTGTACTTGGAAACCTCGATGAACTTCTCGTTGATCGAGACGATGTCGCCCTTCTTGTCGGCTTCCGAGACGATGCTCGTCACGTTCATGATGTCGGTGCGCACTTTCAGCTCCGACTCGACCTCGGCGAGCTTGGCCTGCACGGTTTGCAGTGCAGCCTCGGCTTCAGCGCGTGCGCGCTGCTGCTCGGCGAGCGCCTGCTCGGCCTGCTGCAGGGCGTGCTGTTGCACGGAGACGGTATCGGCGGCGTGTTTGAGTTCAGCGCCGGCAACGAGGCGCGCCATCCAGGAGGGGGAATGCTGATTCATGGTGTGTGTCCTTTGGTTCAGATGAGAGCGTTCGTTGAGGAAGCGCCGGCGGCCGGCAGGTGAGAACGTTGAGCGGGCGGGTGCTCCGCAAGTTGGCTGAGTGAGGTGACGTCGACAATCAGTGCGACTTCGCCGTTGCCCAGAATGGATGAGCCCGACATGCCGCGCAGGCTTCGGAACATGCGGCTGAGAGGCTTGATCACGGTCTGGTGCTGGCCGAGCAGTTGATCGACCAGCACGCCGTAACGTCGGCCGCCCGACTGAATCACGACCACGCTGCTGCGGTCGGGCTCGGGTGACTCGATACCGTAGAGCCGGCGCAGGCTAAGCACAGGCAGCACCTGCCCGCGCAACTCGACCACACTGCAGCCCTGCGCATTGAGATCGGTTTCGGTGGGTCGGTTTTCGATGACCTCGACCACCGCTTCCAGCGGGAAGATGAACTTGGACGGGCCCACGCCAACCAGGAATCCATCAATGATCGCCAGCGTGAGTGGCAAGCGCACATCAATGGTCGTGCCATGGCCTTGCTCGCTGTGCAGATCGATACGACCGCGCAGGCTTTCGATGTTGCGACGCACGACATCCATGCCCACACCACGTCCGGACAGGTTGGTCACCTGCTCGGCGGTGGAAAAGCCAGGCTCAAAGATCAGTGCCAGCAGGTCGGCATCGTTTGGCGTGACACCCGGTGCGACCAGGCCACGTTCGCGGGCGCGTGCCAGCACCCGTCCCCGGTCGATGCCACGGCCGTCGTCGCTGATGCTGATCAGAATGCCGCCGGCGTCATGGCTGGCCGCAATGCGCAGCGTCCCGCTTTCAGGCTTGCCGGCTGCCACGCGCTGCTCGCGGGTTTCCAGCCCATGGTCCAACGCGTTGCGCACCAGGTGCATCAGCGGATCAGTCATGCGCTCGACGACTGACTTGTCGAGTTCGGTGTCCGCACCCTGGATGTCCAGGTGTACGTCCTTGCCCAGTTCCGCGGCCAGGTCATGAACCACGCGACGGAACCGTCCGAAGGTTTCGCCGATTTGCACCATTCGCAATTGCAGTGTGCCGTTGCGGATCTCTTCGATGAGTCGTCCGAGCTGATGGCTTGACTCGATCAGCTCGGAATCGCCGGTGCGCTGCGACAGCAATGCGGTCCCGGCACCGGCAATCACGAGTTCACCCAGCAGGTTGATGACCTCATCGAGCCGATCTGCCCGCACTTTCAGAAAGCGTGCGTCTTCATTTGCGCGACGCTCCTGGCCGGCACGCCGGTCTGCAGCCGGGGCCGACGGCTGGCTAGCGGTGGGCGCATTCAAAGCGGTGGCGCCCGCCGGGCTGCCGGGCTCCACAGGGGACGTTACTGCGTGAGCAGAGGTCGAGTCGGTGGTGGCCGTTGCACCGGCGCCCTGGCTACCATCGTTGGAGCACTCGCCCAGCGGTGTGACCCGCACATCGCAGTCTTCACGGACCAGATCGAAGGCCGCGACGATGTCTTGCGTACTGCGCGCACTGATCAGATCGAGGCTGACATCGAGGTGGCAGCTTTCGGGATCGAGATCGGCAAATCGAGGCAGCCGGCTGCAATCGATCGTCAGCTGAGCGACTTCGCCCAGGGTGCCCAGGTATTCAAGAATCGCCAGCGGATCGAAGCCATCGCGAAAGGTGTCAGGCTTGAAATGCAGATGCAGATGATGCCCGCTGGCAGTGGCTTGCTGTGCAGCAGCTTGCGTGTCGTGATCGGTCATGGGCGGCCTTGATGGCGAGGCGGACTGTGCAACGGCAGGTGTGCCGGCGTCGTTGCCTGAGAGGGCGGTGTGCAAGGCGCCAATCAGCGCGTCGCGTTCGTCGGGCAGATCCTTGGACGCAGCGACATCGTGGGCGCCCATGTGTGCGATGAGGCGACGCACCTGATCTGCGCTGCGCAACAGCAACTGGCTGGTGTGCGGGTTCAGAGCGACCTGCCCGGCACGCAGCGCGTCCAGAAAGGTCTCGACGTGATGGGTGAAGTGGACGATATCGTCCAGCCCGAAGAGGCCTGCGGATCCTTTGATCGTATGGGCACAGCGAAACAGCGCATCCAGCAGCTCGCGATCGCCAGGGCTGGCTTCGAGCTCCAGGAGCAGTTGCTCAAGCTGGTCGAGCAGTTCGACTGATTCACTGATGAACGCAGGCAATGCGTCGCGCAGAAAATCATCGTCGTCGCCATTAGGCAGGCTCATGACGTGCGACCTCAGGCTGCGGACGAATCAGCATGCAAATGCAGCATGCCGGATACGCCAAGGCGTTGCGCACTGTCGCGCAGCGTGCGACTTGGCGAGACCCACCGCACCGAGATGCCGCGGCCATGCAACTCGCCGGTGAACGCCACGAGCAATTGCACGCCGGAGGCGTCGAGCGTGTCGACCCGATGTGCATCAATGTTCAATGCGTCCTGTTCCGGATGCGCCGTCAGGGCGTCCAGCACGCTCGTCATGTCGCGGTGCATCTCGGCTGCGGCATAGATGCCGAGTTCGGCGGGCAGGCTCAACGCCACCTGTTCGTGCGTCAGCGTGTCGGTCGTCTCGGCGTTCAGGTCGACGGCGATGTCCATGGTGTATTCCTTCAGAAACGCAGGTAGGCGGTTGAGACGATCAGGGCAGGCAGAGCTTGGACACTGCGTCGAGCAGTACCGGCGGATTGAAGGGTTTGACGATCCAGGCCTTGGCGCCTGCGCTTCGTCCTGCGTCCTTCTTGGCGTCGCCTGCTTCGGTGGTGAGCATGATCACCGGCGTGAATTTGTAGTTCGGATGCGCTTTGACCGCGGTCAGAAACGCGATGCCATCCATGCGCGGCATGTTCACGTCGCTCACGATCAGATGAATCTTTCGTCCGTCGAGTTTGGTCAGCGCGTCCTGGCCGTCGCAGCCTTCAAGCACGTCGTAGCCTGCGCGCGAGAGTGCGAGGCTCACCACCTGGCGCAACGAGGAGGAGTCATCAACGATGAGGATGGTTTTTTTCATGGCTCGCTCAGAAGAAGGTGACTTCGGAGGCTGGCTGGGCAGATGTGCTGCGTGCTTGAGGGGACGCGTGGTTGTGCTGCTGCTCTTCGGTGGAATAGCCGCGTGACAGCGTGTCCTGCCAGGTCTGCGCACTGGGCAGACGCCGCGTGCGCGTTGCCTGCTCGACATGGGCGCCGATACCTTCGACCGCCTGCACCACCTGATCAATGATCTGGCTCACGCGGTCCTGGAACTGGAAGGCCACCATCAGCTCTTCGACTTCGGTGCGGATGGATGCGGACAGGGCGCGGGTTTCTTCTGACTGCTGATGCAAGGACTCGACGGCTTCGTCCACACGGTCGATCACGGTGCGTACGCGCTGCTCATTGGTGTCGAGAGCCACGCGGTCTGACTCGGCCTGCGTGGCGGCGTCGCGAATGGTGGCGTCGACCTGCGCGCCGAAATGGCGCACCTGCTCGCCGATTTGCTTGCCCATGTTTCCGGATTCGGCCGACAGCCTGCGTACCTCACCGGCCACCACGGCAAAGCCCGCGCCGGCCTGACCGGCGCGTGCTGCTTCGATCGCGGCGTTCAGGGCCAGCAGGTTAGTCTGGCGTGCGATTTTTTCGACCACATCAGCCAGGCCCATCAGACCCTTCGAAGCGCCATCGAGTTCGCGGATCGTGCCCAGCACGCGGTCCTTAGCGTGCAGGATGTCGTCAAGCGAAGTGAGGAGTTCCTTGAGGTCACGTTCGGCACTGGTCAACACCTGCGCACGCAAGTCCTGGCCGCCCGCAGCGGCTTCCTGAGCACCGCTGCTGATGATCCGATCCAGCTGCTGGATGATCGAGACGAAGCCGCCCAATAGGCGCTCGGTGGCGTCGCGGGTCTGGGTCTGCGCGGTCTGCAGATGACGCGACCACACCGAGAAGGCATCGACCAGGCGGGGGGCAATGGCCTCGAAGGTGGCAATGTCGCCCTCCGCGCTCGGGTCCGCACTGCTGGAACCCGCGTTGGCACTCGCCTGAGACGCGTGGCTCGACCACCAGGCCGCGAGACTCAAGGCCAGGGCGGCTGCCGTGGCGCCCAGTCCGGCCCATTGCAACCAGGCGGCGTCGGTCAGGAGCCATGCGGCGCACTGGCTGAGGAGCGCGACGGCCAGCACCAGTGCGGTGGCAGGTCCACTGAGGCGAAGCAGTCGTCCCGTGTGATCAATTCGAGTCATGGCTGAGCGGCGCTTTCATAAATTGCAACAACATCGTGTCGGCAATTGTGTCGACATCGCTTGACACTGACAACGGGAAAAGGGGGGTAAATGCAGGGCAAATCGGTGCTGCCCGACGGAGGGTGGGCGGCCAGGCTTAGGCGGCTGGTGGCCAAGGATTTGTCCAGGACAGACTGTGGGAAGATGGCCAGCAAGACCCCAGACCGTGACCGGTTGGGTAAGTCTGTGGTGAGATTGAGGCTCAAGCGGCGCTATTGAATCGCCGCAGGAGACCGGTCTTCATGAGCCAGCCATTCGATTTGCGCGGTGCTCTGTCCGCATGCC
>DGIT01000111.1 GCA_002386465.1 Burkholderiales bacterium UBA4615
ACAGCGTTGCCCGCTGCGGGCTTCACCTTCGCCAAGGGCGATGCGTCGGTTGGCCATGCTTTGCGCGATGTCGATTTCCGTCGCGGCACCAACGGTGAAGGTCGCATCGTGGTCGAGTTGTCCGATGCGCAGACCGGGGTCGACATTCGCCAGCAGGGGCAGACGATCGTCGTCGATTTTCAGAAAACCCGCCTGCCTGACAACCTGCGTCGCCGACTCGATGTGGCCGATTTCGCCACGCCCGTGAAATCGGTGCGCACCTTCCAGCAAGGCGAGAACACCCGCATGGTGATCGAGCCGGCCGGTACCTTCGAGCACAACGCCTATCAGAGCGACACGCAGTTCGTGATCGAGGTGAAGGCTACGCGCGAAGACCCCAGCCGTGCGGTGTCGGGCGGTGGCTCGCGTCCGGGCTATCGCGGCGACAAGCTGTCGCTGAATTTCCAGAACATCGACGTGCGCGCCTTGCTGCAGGTGATCGCCGACTTCACCAACCTGAATATCGTGGTGCGCGAGTCGGTCAGTGGCAATCTCACGCTGCGCCTGAAGGATGTGCCCTGGGACCAGGCGCTCGATATTGTTCTGCAGTCGAAAAATCTCGACATGCGTCGCAATGGCAACGTGATCCTGGTGGCGCCTCGCGAAGAACTGGCCACCCAGGAAAAGCTTGATCTGGAATCGCGTCAGCAGATTGCCGAGATCGAGCCCACACGGGTCGAGACCTTCCGGCTCAACTATCAGAAGGCTGACGCGGTTCAGAAGCTGTTGAGCGACGACAAGCAAAAGCTGGTGTCCAAGGGCGGCAGTGTGGTCGCCGATGAGCGCACCAACTCGGTATTCGTTCGCGATACCGCCTCGCGGCTCGATGAGATCCGCCGCATCATCGGCCAGCTCGATGTACCGGTGCGGCAGGTCCTGATCGAGGCCCGCATTGTCGAGGCCGACGATGGCTTCTCGCGCAATCTGGGTGTGAAATGGGGTTTCAACGACATCCGCAGCACCATCGCCCGGACCAGCTCGCAGCTTGACCCGGTCAGCGGCCAGCCGGTGGCGGTCAATGTACCGGTCTACGGTGCCGGTACGCCGGTGCTGGGCAGCAACCTGTACTCCACCTTGTCCGGCAACCTTCAAGGCGTGGGCGACCTGTCCTCGCAGCTGGGCAGCAATTTGGCCGGTATCAATGCGCCGGGCCTGGGTCGGCCCACCGGCATCAACAACACCAACTTCGTGAATCTGCCGGCAGCCAATATCAACGGCATTTCGCCCACCAGCATTGCGATCAGCCTGTTCGGCTCGGCAGCGACCCGGTTCGTCAACCTGGAGCTCTCCGCCCTGGAAGCCGATCAGCGCGGCAAGGTGGTATCCAGCCCGCGCGTGCTGACCGGTGACAAGACCAAGGCCGTGATCGAGCAGGGCACTGAGCTTCCCTACCAGACTCAGGCGGGTGGCCTGGCAGCGCCGGTCATCCAGTTCCGCAAGGCGGTGCTCAAGCTTGAAGTCACGCCGCAGATCACGCCGGAAGGGACGGTCATCATGAAGGTGGCGGTCAACCGTGATGCCGTGGGCCAACTCACGCCGGCGGGCTTCGCCATCAATACCCGCGCGGTGCAGACCGAGGTGCTGGTGGAAAATGGCGGTACTGTGGTGATCGGCGGCATTTACGAGCAGACCGAGATCAACCGCGTCAACAAGGTGCCGTTTCTGGGTGACGTGCCCTACGTGGGCGGGCTCTTTCGCAACACGGCACGAACCACCAACCGGACCGAGCTGCTGGTGTTCCTGACGCCGCGGGTGATCACCGATACCGCGATGGCGCGCTGAGCACAGCCCCCGGGTCGCCGTAGGGTGTGCCCTGCACACCTGAGGTCATCCAGTATCCTTGGGGCCATGGATGCCCCGAAATCCCCGCGGATGATCAGCCTTGTCGGCATGATGGGTGCCGGCAAGACCACGGTCGGGCGGCGCCTGGCACGTCGTCTGGGGTGGTCCTTTGTCGACGCCGATCGCGAAATGGAAGCGCGGCTCGGCGTACCGGTCACCACCATCTTTGAACTCGAAGGCGAGGCGGGGTTTCGCCGGCGCGAGTGCGAACTCATCGACGAACTGACCCGACGCACGGCGACCGTGCTGGCAACCGGTGGTGGTGCAGTGCTCGACCCGGCTAATCGCGCGGTCCTGCATGAGCGCAGCCAGGTCATCTACCTGCGCGCCTCTGTTGGCGATCTGTGGCATCGACTGCGTCGAGATACCACGCGCCCGCTGCTGCGCACGGCCGATCCGCGCGCGCGGATCGAAGCACTGGTCACGCAGCGCGAGCCCCTGTATCGCGACACAGCACACATGACCGTGGATACAGGACGCCAGCCGGTTGAGCGTGTGGTGGATGCGATCGTTGCGCGCCTGCCGGCACTCACATCCGAAGCCTCGGTGCCCGACCTTCCTTCACCTTTACCGCCCTCCAGACCTGATGCGTAATGTGCATGTCGCGCTTGATGAGCGCTCCTACCCCATTCACATCGGCAGCGGACTGCTCGATCGCTGCGAACTGCTGCGCCCTTTGGCAGCCGGTCGCATGGTGGCGGTGGTCACTGACAGCCATGTGGTCGACCTGCACGCGGCGAAGGTGTGTACGGCGCTGCGCGAAGTGGCGGCGTCGCTGGTGCAGGTGGTGCTGCCCGCAGGCGAAGCAAACAAGGGTTTCGATGCGCTCAACCTGATCTTCGACGCGATGCTGCAAGCGCGTTTTGATCGCGGTTCGCTGGTGGTCGCGGTGGGCGGTGGCGTGGTGGGCGACATGGCCGGGTTTGCGGCGGCGGTCTACCAGCGCGGGATCGATTTTGTGCAGGTGCCGACGACCTTGCTTGCGCAGGTCGATTCATCGGTGGGCGGCAAGACCGGCATCAATCATCCGCTTGGCAAGAACATGATCGGTGCGTTTCATCAGCCGCGCAGTGTGCTGATCGATGTCGATACGCTGCAAACGCTGCCCAAGCGCGAACTGGCGGCCGGCCTCGCCGAAGTGATCAAGCATGGCGCAATCGCCGATGCCGCCTATTTCGAGGAAGTGGCAAATGATCTCGCCCGTCTGCAGGCCCGCGATCCGGCCGCTCTCACCGCAGCAATCGCCCGTTCCTGCGAGATCAAGGCCTCGGTGGTCGAGCGTGATGAGCGCGAAGGCGGGCTGCGCGCCATTTTGAATTTCGGCCATACCTTCGGACATGCGATCGAAGCCGGCATGGGCTACGGCGAGTGGCTGCATGGTGAAGCGGTGGGGGCTGGCATGGTGATGGCTACGGATCTGTCGGTGCGTCTGGGGCTGATTGCGCCCGATGTCCTGCAGCGCCTGCGGGAAACCGTCGCACGGGCAGGGCTGCCGGTGGCTGGTCCGAACTGGCCGGCGCAGCGGTACATCGAGCTCATGTCCGTGGACAAGAAGGCCGAGCAGGGCACGCCCAAGTTTGTGCTGCTCGAGCGACTCGGTGCGGCCAGGGTGCAGAAGGTGGCCGATGAGCCGCTGGTGCGCACGCTTGCAGCCTGCTGTGCCTGAGGTCGGCTGTAGCGCGCACCGATGACGGCAGGCCCCGCCCCCTTGCAGGCCCGTGCCCCCTGGGCTGCCGATCCCCTGCACACTCGCGGGCGCCGCTTTGCAGAAGCCGCTGCGCAGGGGCGCGACGCTTTTCAGCGTGATCGTGATCGCATCGTTCATTGCGGCGCGTTCAGGCGACTCGAATACAAGACCCAGGTCTTCGTCAACCACGAAGGCGACCTGTTTCGCACGCGACTCACGCATTCGATCGAAGTGGCCCAGATTGCCCGCACGGTCGCACGAGGGCTGTCGCTCAACGAAGATCTGACCGAAGCCATTTCGCTGGCGCATGATCTCGGGCACACCCCCTTCGGTCATGCTGGGCAAGACGCCCTGAACCGTTGCATGCAGCCGTGGGGCGGGTTTGAGCACAATCTGCAGTCGCTGCGCGTGGTCGATGAGCTTGAAGAGCGGTACGGCGCTTACGACGGCTTGAACTTGTGCTTCGAGACCCGCGAGGGCGTGCTCAAGCACTGCTCGGCGGCCAACGCTGTACGTCTGGGAGAGCTGGGCCGTCGTTTCATCGAACGCACGCAGCCCTCACTCGAGGCGCAGCTGGCCAACCTTGCCGATGAAGTTGCCTACGTGAACCATGATGTGGACGATGGTCTGCGCTCCGGCCTGCTGACGGTGAAGCAGCTGTCGCAGGTCGAACTATTCGGGCGCCACCATCATGCGGTGGTCTGCCAGTACCCCGAGGTCAGCGAGCGACGCCAGGTTTACGAGACCATCCGACGCATGATCAACGAGCTGGTGGTTGATCTCACTGCCTGCAGCGCGGCGCGCATCGCAGCGGCTGATCCGCGTGATGCGCAGGCAGTGCGCCACGCCGGGCCGCTGATCGCGTTTTCGCCTGAGGTGGGTGCACGGGCGCGTGCGCTCAAGCACTTTCTCTTCGAGAACCTGTATAGGCATTCGCAGGTCGTGCGGATGACCTCCAAGGCGGCGCGCATCGTGACCGAGCTGTTCAATGCCTTCATCGAAGATGCCCGACTGCTGCCCGACGATCACCGTCGCAAGGCCGAGCAGCGTTTGCATCGGACGGTGGCCGACTACATTGCCGGGATGACAGATCGGTATGCGATCCGGGAGCATCGTCGCTTGTTCTCGATGGACGAGACCTGATCGATCATGGCCAGGCTGCCGCGTCAGGTCGTTCCCGGGTATCCCTATCACGTGATCCAGCGGGGCCATAACCGGCTTGCCGTGTTCATGGATGATGCAGACCGTCTGCGGTATCTGGATGGTCTGCATGAAGCGGCGCAGATGCACGGGCTGGATATCCATGCCTATGTGCTGATGGATAACCATGTGCATCTGCTCTGCACCCCCGCGCAGGAGACTTCGCTCGCGTTGACGATGCAGGCGGTCGGGCGTCGCTACGTGCGGGCGTTCAACCGTCGTCACGGGCGCAGTGGCACGTTGTGGGAGGGGCGTTTTCGTTCGTCGCTGATCGAGGCCGACCGCTATCTGCTCGCCTGCCAGCGCTATATCGAGCTGAATCCTGTCAGGGCGGGCATGGTGGAGCAGGCCGCCGACTGGCCGTGGTCCAGCCATCGCCACTACGCGGGTATGGCGGCCGATCCGCGCCTGCGCACGCATCCGACCATCTTCGCGCTTGGGAATACTCCATTCGAGCGCGAGTCGGCCTATCGGCAGATGTTCGACGAGGCCTCGCTGCCCCCTGCGGCCGAGCAGGCGTGGCTCACCCGACGTGCGCTCGCGGGCAAACCGATGGCTACCGATGTCTTCCAGCGCGGGGTCGAGTCGACCCATCAGGTCCGCCTGCTCCCCGCCCCAGTCGGCCGCCCTCGCCGCCACCCCTAATTTAATTGGGGTCAGATCACAATTTAAGGGTTGTGATGGCTGAGTCCCGCGTCCTGTGCCAAGCCGGCGCGATCACCAGCGCGCCGCGATCGCGTAGCCATCGGTGGCCCGTCAAGCCTCCGGGCAGGGTCGCGCCCCATGCCGACTGGACCGCGCCATGAGTCCACTGCTGCATTCAGACAGCGCGGTGTTAGAGCGCCGTAAGCGACGCCACATGGCTCCAATAGGTGGCCCAAAGTGGCGGATGACCAAATAAATGTGATCTGACCCTAATAAGTCAATTTAGCCTGACATTCGTCATTAAATTGTGTTCTGACCCCAAATTAAAAGGCTTGTTGGGGGTGCTGCGCTGCACTATTCTCGGCGGTTCGTTCTATTGGAGATGCGCGATGGCGATGCCCGCGGCCCAAGGCCTGTACGACCCCAACAACGAACACGACGCCTGCGGCGTCGGCTTTGTCGCCCACATCAAGGGCGCGAAAAGCCACGCCATCGTGCGCCAGGGTCTGCAGATCCTCATCAACCTCGACCATCGCGGGGCCACCGGCGCGGACGAGCTCTTCGGTGACGGGGCCGGCATCCTCATCCAGATCCCCGACGATCTCTACCGCACCGAGATGACTGCGGCCGGCGTCACGCTGCCGCCGCCCGGCGAGTACGGCGTGGGCATGGTGTTTCTGCCCAAGGAGCATGCCTCGCGACTGGCGTGCGAACAGGAACTCGAGCGCACCGTGCGCGCCGAAGGCCAACGCGTGCTTGGCTGGCGCGATGTGCCCGTCGATCACGCCATGGAAATGAGCCCGCTCGTGCGCGAGTCCGAGCCGGTCATTCGCCAGATTTTCATTGGCCGTGGCCGAGACGTCATGGTGCCGGACGCGCTCGAACGCAAGCTCTACATCATCCGCAAGGCCGCCAGCCACGCCATCCGCAATCTGGGTCTGAAGCACGGCAAGGAATATTTCGTGCCCTCGATGTCGACCCGTACCGTGGTCTACAAGGGCCTGCTGCTGGCCAACCAGGTCGGCCGCTACTACCGCGACCTGCAGGATGCCCGCACGGTATCTGCGCTCGCGCTGGTGCACCAGCGGTTCTCCACCAACACCTTCCCGGCCTGGGAACTGGCCCACCCCTACCGCATGCTCGCGCACAACGGCGAGATCAACACGGTCAAGGGCAACTACAACTGGATGCGCGCCCGCGAAGGCGTCATGAGCTCGGCCGTCCTGGGCGACGACCTGGCCAAGCTGTGGCCGCTGATCTATCCGGGCCAGTCTGACACCGCCTGCTTCGACAACTGTCTGGAGCTGATGGTGATGGCCGGCTACCCCATGGCTCAGGCGATCATGATGATGATCCCGGAAGCGTGGGAACAGCACACGCTCATGGACGAGCATCGCCGCGCGTTCTACGAGTACCACGCCGCGATGATGGAACCCTGGGACGGCCCGGCAGCCATCGCCTTCACAGACGGCAGACAGATCGGCGCGACCCTCGATCGCAACGGCCTGCGCCCCGCACGCTACATCGTCACCGACGACGACATCGTGGTGATGGCCTCCGAGTCGGGCGTGCTGCCCGAGATTGCCGAATCGCGCATCGTCAAGAAATGGCGCCTTCAGCCTGGAAAAATGTTCCTGATCGACCTGGAAAAAGGCCGCATCATCGATGACAAGGAACTCAAGGACCAGCTGTCGGCGAGCCAACCCTACCGCCAGTGGATCGATCGCCTGCGGGTGCGCCTGGAAGAAGTGGCCACCAGCGAACTCGCCGCTACACAGGGCAGCGACGAGTCCTCAAGCAACACCAGCCGCCCGGTGCAGGCGGTGCCGCTGCTCGATCGTCAGCAGGCGTTCGGTTACACCCAGGAAGACATCAAGTTCCTGATGGCCCCAATGGCCCGCGACGGCGAGGAAGCCATCGGCTCGATGGGCAACGATTCACCACTCGCGGTGCTGTCCGACAAGAACAAGCCGCTCTACAACTATTTCAAACAGCTGTTCGCACAGGTCACCAATCCGCCGATCGATGCGATCCGCGAGCAGCTCGTGATGTCCCTGGTGTCGTTCATCGGGCCGCGCCCGAACCTGCTCGACATCAACAACATCAACCCCCCGCTGCGTCTGGAAGTCTCGCAGCCGATCCTGTCCGAAGAAGACATGGACCGCATCCGCCATATCGGCCGCTACACCGATGGCAAGTTCCAGAGCTATGAGCTGGATGTCTGCTATCCGGTGGCCTGGGGCCAGGAAGGCATCGAGGCGCGTATTGCATCGCTGTGCGCCAGCGCGGTCGATGCCGTGCGCAGTGGCTTCAACATCCTGGTGATCTCCGATCGGCGCATCGATACTGATCATGTCGCCATCCCTGCGCTGCTCGCCACCTCGGCCATCCACCAGCACCTGATCAATACCGGCCTGCGCACCTCCACCGGCCTGGTCGTGGAAACCGGCTCGACCCGCGAAGTGCATCACTACGCCCTGCTGGCCGGTTATGGCGCCGAAGCGATTCATCCCTACCTGGCGATGCAGACCATCGCGCAAATGCATGCCGGTCTGGGCCCGGATCTGTCGGCCGACAAGGCGATCAAGAATTATGTGAAGGCCATCGGCAAGGGTCTGCAAAAGATCATGTCGAAGATGGGCATCTCCACATACATGTCCTACACCGGTGCGCAGATCTTCGAAGCCATCGGCCTGAACCGCGACCTGATCGACAAGTACTTCACCGGCACGGCGTCCAATGTGGAAGGCATTGGTGTATTCGAGGTGGCTGAAGAGGCGCTGCGCATGCACCGTGAGGCCTTCGGCAACAGCCCGGTGCTGGCCAATGCGCTGGATGCGGGCGGCGAATATGCCTACCGTACCCGCGGCGAAGAGCATATGTGGACGCCTGACGCGATCGCCAAGCTGCAGCACGCCACCAAGGCCGGCAACTTCCAGACGTACAAGGAATACGCGCAGATCATCAACGACCAGTCGCGCCGCCACATGACCTTGCGCGGCCTGTTCGAATTCCGCATCGATCCCTCACGTGCGATCCCGATCGACGAAGTCGAGCCGGCCGCTGAAATCGTGAAGCGCTTTTCCACCGGCGCGATGTCCCTGGGTTCGATTTCGACCGAAGCGCATGTCACGCTCGCCGTGGCCATGAACCGCATTGGCGGCAAATCGAATACCGGCGAAGGCGGCGAAGACGAACTGCGCTACCGCAACGAGCTGCGCGGCATCCCGATCAAGTCGGGCGATTCGCTGGCGAGCCTGCTGGGCGCCGGCACGATCGAGCGTGACATCACGCTGCAGCCAGGCGACTCGCTGCGCTCTCGCATCAAGCAAGTGGCCTCAGGCCGGTTCGGTGTGACCGCCGAGTATCTGGCCAGTGCTGACCAGATCCAGATCAAGATGGCTCAGGGCGCAAAGCCCGGCGAGGGTGGTCAGTTGCCCGGCCACAAGGTGTCCGAGTACATCGCCAAGCTGCGTTTTTCGGTGCCGGGCGTGGGCCTGATTTCCCCGCCTCCGCATCACGACATTTATTCGATCGAAGACCTCGCGCAGCTGATTCACGATCTGAAGAACTGCAACCCGACCGCCTCGATCTCGGTGAAGCTGGTCTCTGAAGTAGGTGTGGGCACCGTGGCGGCCGGCGTGGCCAAGGCCAAGGCCGACCACATCACCATTGCCGGCCATGATGGAGGCACTGGCGCATCGCCGTGGTCATCGATCAAGCATGCCGGCACCCCGTGGGAACTGGGTCTGGCTGAGACCCAGCAGACGCTGGTGCTCAACCGGTTGCGTGGCCGTGTGCGCATTCAGGCCGATGGCCAGATGAAGACCGGCCGTGACGTGGTGGTGGGCGCGCTGCTGGGTGCAGATGAATTCGGCTTTGCCACCGCGCCGCTGGTGGTCGAAGGCTGCATCATGATGCGCAAGTGCCATCTGAACACCTGTCCGGTGGGCGTGGCCACGCAAGACCCGGTGCTGCGTCGCAAGTTCGCGGGCAAGCCCGAATATGTCGTCAACTATTTCTTCTTCGTGGCCGAGGAAGCGCGCGCGCTGATGGCGCAACTGGGCATCCGCAGCTTCAATGAGCTGATCGGCGCCACGCACCTGCTGGACACGCGCTCAGGCATCGAGCACTGGAAGGCGCGCGGCCTGGACTTCACGAGGATTTTCCACGCACCGAAGATGCCGGCCGATGTGCCGCGCTTTGCCGTGTCCACCCAGGACCATGGGCTGGAGCGTGCGCTGGATCATCAGTTGATCGAAAAGTCCGTGGCTGCACTGGAGCGTGGCGAAAAAACCAGTTTCATTGTGCCGATCCGCAATGTGAACCGCACCGTAGGCGCCATGCTGTCCGGGCGGGTTGCCCGCCAGCTCACGCATGCCGGCCTGCCCGACGACACCATCCACATCCAGTTCAATGGCACGGCCGGTCAGAGCTTTGGCGCGTTCCTGGCCAACGGCATTACCTTTGATCTGGTGGGCGAGGGCAATGACTATGTCGGGAAAGGTCTGTCGGGCGGCCGGGTCATCGTGCGCTGCGCCAACGACTTTCGGGGCTATGGCCCCGAGCACATCATCGTGGGCAACACCGTGCTCTACGGCGCGATCGAGGGCGAGGCTTACTTCAACGGCGTAGCCGGTGAGCGCTTCGCGGTACGTAACTCGGGCGCAGCAACCGTGGTCGAAGGCACCGGCGACCATGGCTGCGAATACATGACCGGCGGCACCGTGGTGGTACTGGGACGGACCGGCCGCAATTTTGCTGCCGGCATGTCGGGTGGCATGGCCTATGTCTGGGATGAAGACGGCGATTTCACGCGCCGCTGCAATCCGGCTATGGTGAGCCTGGAGCCAGTGCTCACGAGCGCCGAGCAGACTGCGAAGGTGCCTGCAGCCATCTGGCATGCGGCGCGTCGCGGTGCAGCGGGCGAGACCGACGAGGCCTTGCTCAAGCGCCATATCGAGGCGCACTTTCGCCACACCGGCAGCGTGCGTGCACGTGAAATCCTTTCCGACTGGCCCGCGCAGCGCGCCCGCTTCGTGAAGGTGTTCCCCAATGAATATCGGCGTGCACTGGGTGAAATGGCCGCTGCGCGCGCCGCGGCAGCAGGCACCCGCCAGCCTGCCTGACACCACTTCCGCACAGGACGACGCAAGATGGGCAAGGTCACCGGATTTCTAGAGTTCGAACGTCTTTCCGAAGCGAGCGAAGCGCCCGACGCACGGCTGCGTCATTACCGCGAGTTCGTTCTGCATCTGGACGATGCCGAGGCTGTGCGACAGGGTGCGCGCTGCATGGACTGTGGCATTCCGTTCTGTCAGAACGGCTGCCCGGTCAACAACATCATCCCCGACTGGAATGATCTGGTCTTTCGCCAGAACTGGCGTGAAGCGCTCGACGTTCTGCATTCGACCAACAACTTCCCGGAGTTCACCGGCCGCGTCTGTCCGGCACCGTGCGAGGCGGCCTGTACGCTGAACATCAACAACGATGCGGTCGGCATCAAGTCGATCGAACACGCGATCATCGACAAGGGCTGGGAGCAGGGCTGGGTCCGTGCGCAACCTGCCGCGCAGCGCACTGGCAAGTCCGTGGCTGTGGTGGGATCGGGGCCGGCTGGCATGGCGGCTGCGCAGCAGCTCGCCCGAGCCGGGCACGATGTCACCGTTTTCGAGAAGAACGACCGCATCGGCGGTCTGCTGCGCTATGGCATTCCCGACTTTAAGATGGAGAAGTCACATATCGACCGGCGCGTCGATCAGATGCAGGCTGAGGGCGTGGTGTTCCGAACCGGTGTCTTCATTGGCAAGAAGCCCCTGGATGCGTCGGTCACTAATCTGGCGCGCGAGACCATCGACCCGGATGCCCTGAAGGCTCAATTCGATGCGGTGCTGCTCACTGGCGGTGCCGAGCAGCCGCGTGATTTGCCGGTGCCGGGTCGTGAGCTCAAGGGCGTGCACTTCGCCATGGAATTCCTGCCCCAGCAGAATCGCTTGGTGGCGGGCGACCAGGTCGCCGGCCAATTGCTGGCGACCGGCAAGCATGTGGTCGTGATCGGCGGCGGTGATACCGGCAGCGACTGCGTGGGCACAAGCAACCGGCAGGGTGCGGCCAGCGTCACGCAGTACGAGCTCATGCCGCAGCCGCCTGAGCAGGAAAACAAGGCGCTGACCTGGCCGTACTGGCCCACCAAGATGCGCACTTCTTCCTCGCACGAAGAAGGCTGCGATCGCGACTGGTCGATCACCACCAAGGCGTTTCGGGACGATGGTAAAGGGCAGGTGAAGGCCCTGGTCACGGCGCGCGTGGAGTGGAAGAAGGACGAGACCACCGGCCAGATGAAGATGGCCGAAGTGCCCGGCAGCGAAGTGGAAGTGCCGGCCGATCTGGTGCTCTTTGCCATGGGGTTCGTGGCGCCGGTGGCCAGTGTGCTTGAGGCGTTTGGTGTTGAGCGCGACCCGCGCGGCAACGCACGTGCGCAAACCGAAGGCGAACGCAGCTATCGCACAAGCATCGACAAGGTGTTTGCCGCAGGCGATATGCGCCGTGGTCAGTCGCTGGTGGTGTGGGCGATCCGCGAAGGCCGTCAGGCCGCGCGTTCAGTCGATCTGTTCCTGATGGGTGCGAGCGACCTGCCGCGCTGAGCAATCGGCCGCAGCCGAGCGCAAAAAAATCAAGGCGGGGTGCGCAGCCTTGCTCGGGGTTGTGCCCTGAGCCGGAAGCGCACACCGCCTGCACGTGCTGCCGACGATCTCCCTGATCGATGCCTGCCGCCCGGTGGTCCGGGCTGTTGTGGCGTTCCGTACTTTTTTACCTGGAACAGCGCCGCGGATACGTGTCGCGCGATCTTTCCGTTCCGTCTCCTCCCCCCGTCTGCGCGGCGGTTTCCTGCTGGAATAAACCTGCAATACTGGTCAGTATAATCCGCGACTGAGCAGATCGCAAACGTTCCTTTCGGGCAGTTGACCGTCGACCACTGTCACCATGATCCACCGACGAACCACCCCAGGCATCCAGAGAGGCGACCCATGGATTGGCATGCGCTGACGATTGGCGAGGCTCTGCGCCAGACCGCCCAACGCGACCCTGACCGCACCGCGCTGGTTGGCATGGGCGCGCGCATGAGCTTTGCACAGCTGGATCGGGCGGCTGACGAGGTTGCTCATGGCCTGCGTGCACTGGGTGTGGCGCGAGGCGATCAGGTGGCCCTGTGGCTCACCAACAGCCCCGACTGGGTGGTCTGCTGGATGGCGTGCACGCGCATCGGCGCGGTCCTGGTGCCGGTCAATACCCGCTTCAAGCCCGAGGAGGTGGCGTACATCCTGCGCCAGTCCGATGCGCGCGTGCTGATCGCCATGGACGCGTACTGGGGCATCGATTTTCTGGACATGATCGGCACGTTCGTTCCGGGGCTGAGTGATGCGCAGCCGGGTCGCCTGAACTCGCCTGGGCTGCCTGAATTGCGCGCGGTGGTGCTCTGGAACAGCGTACAGGCCCCCGGCACCACGCACCTTGATGCGCTGCGTGCCGAAGGCGCACGCCGCATGGCCGCCGGCGAGCAGTTGCCGGCTGCCAATCCGAACGACGCCGTCATCATCGTCTACACCTCGGGGACCACCGGGCACCCCAAGGGCGCGATGCACGGACACATCGTGATGCGTAACGCCGCCAACGTCGCGCGGGTGATGCACATCGAAGCGGGTGATGTCATCCTGGGTCATATGCCCTTCTATCACGTGGCCGGCGCGTTCACCGAAGTCATTCCCACGATCCTGCTGGGCTGCACGCTGGTGACCTTGCCCCATTGGGTGCCAGACGAAGCACTGGAAACCATCGAGCGTGAGCGGGTCACCATTTTCGGCGGTATTCCCACGCACTTCATTGATTGCCTGGATGCGATCCGGCGTCATCCGCGCGACGTGTCCTGTCTGAAGTCGGCCTGGATTGGCGGTGCGCCCGTGACACCCGATGTGGCGATGGCGGCCAAGCAGGAACTCGGTTTGCAGGCGCTGCAGGCGGTCTACGGGATGACCGAAACCACTGCGGCCACGGTGTTCAGCGAGTTTGATGCGCCGCTTGAAGTGCTGTGCGAGAACAAGGGCCGTCCGATCGGCGAATTCGAGGTTGCGGTGGTCGATCCGGCCAGCGGCCGCCCGGTAGGCACCGACACCGTGGGCGAAGTGCGCGTGCGCGGCCATATCGTCATGCAGGGCTACTACCGTAACCCGCTCGCCACCGCCGAGGCGATCACGCCCGACGGCTGGTTTCGCACCGGTGACCTCGGTGTGATCGATGCACAGGGCTATCTGAAAATCACCGGCCGACTGAAGGAGATGTTTATCGTCGGTGGCTCCAATGCCTACCCGGCCGAGATCGAGCGCATCGTTCAGGGCCTGCCCGAGGTGAAGCAGGCGGTGGTCGTGGGCGTGCCCGATCGGCGGCTGGGCGAAGTGGGCTTTGCCTTCGTGCAGCTGCATGAGGGGCAGTCCATCGGGCGCGAAGCGCTGGTGGCGCGATGCCGGGCCGCCATGGCCGACTACAAAGTGCCGCGGCATGTGCAATTTGTCGACGATTTTCCGCGTACTACAACGGGCAAGATTCAACGCTTCGTGCTGCAACAGCAGGCGCGTGAACAGCTGGCTGCGCAAACCACCGGCATGGCTTCGGGCGCATCGTCATGAATGTGCGCGATGAGCTGCGCAGCCTGAAGAAGGAGCGCGTTCTCGAGGCCGCCCAGAAGCTCTTCTATGAGCGCGGCTATCGCGGCACAACGCTCGATGCGATTGCCGAGTCGCTCAATGTGAGCAAGCCCTTCGTCTATGCGGTCTACGATCGCAAGGTCGATCTGCTGGTGGATATTTCGCTGCGTACCCTGAATCGGGTCATCGACACCCTGACCGAACTGCGGGGCGCAGGCGGTACGCCATCGGCGCAGATGCGCCAGTTCGTTGAACGTTTCACCCTTGATGTCATAAAAAATCAGGCCGGATCCGCCGTGTTTTTCCGCGAGGAAGCCTCCATTCCGCCCGAGGTGACCCGCGACATCAACGAGCTCAAGGGGCGCTTCGATGCCCAGCTCGCCGCCCTTATCCAGGAAGGTGTGGCGGCAGGCGAATTCCATGTGCGCGATCCGCGTACCGCATCGCTCGCTGTGGGCGGCATGGTCAGCTGGATCTACATCTGGTACCGCGATGGCGGGCGACTAAGTCCGAGCGAAATCGGCTCGCACATGGCCGACTATGTGATGAATCTTCTGGGCGCCACCGCTGCGCCCGTCTCATGCCATGCCTGAAACGACCCCCCCATTTGATGTGCGTCCCGCGCCCGCAGGCGCACCGATTCATGACTCGCGTATTCCGGCCCGCGACCGCGTGGTGACGCGCGACCTGATGGAGCGCTGGCTGCGTGAATGCCCCGACAAGGTCTATATCAAGTTCGCGGACAACGGCGAGCAGTGGACCTACCGCGAGCTGCGCGACAAGACCATCCAGACCGCGCTCGGTCTGCAACAGCTGGGTGTGGTACAGGGCGATCATGTGATGGTGTGGCTGCCCAACAGCCGCGAGCATATCCGCGTGTTCTACGCGCTCAATTACCTGGGTGCGGTGTGCGTGCCGATCAACACGGCCTACAAGGGC
>DGIT01000052.1:0-189 GCA_002386465.1 Burkholderiales bacterium UBA4615
CCCGAGCCGGGCGGCGACCGCACCCGCGAAGTCATCGTGGCCCAGGAAATTCTGCAGACCATGGGCTTGCGTGCGTTCACGCCGATGGTCATCGCCTGCCCGGGCTGTGGGCGCACCAGCAGCACGTTTTTCCAGGAGCTTGCCGATCGCATTCAGACCTATCTGCGCACCCAGATGCCGGTGTGGCGT
>DGIT01000052.1:251-13800 GCA_002386465.1 Burkholderiales bacterium UBA4615
TCATGGGGTGCGTGGTCAACGGGCCTGGCGAATCACGCCATGCCGACATCGGTATTTCACTGCCGGGCGCCGATGAGGCGCCGGTGGCACCGGTGTTTGTGGACGGCGAACGCACTGTCACGCTCAAGGGCGACCATATTGCCGAAGAGTTTCAGGCCATCGTCGACGCGTATGTCGTGCGCCGCTACGGCGCGCAGCTGAAGCCGGCTGAGCACGCGCCTGCCTGAGACGGACCGGATATGAGCGATCGTATGGAGGCGCCGTCCGGCGCGCAGGCGCAGCGCCCACCTGCCAGGCTGGTGGGCGTCAAGGGCATGAACGATTTGCTGCCCGGTGACAGCGAGCGCTGGGAGCATCTGGAGCAGACTGTGGCCGGTTGGGCGCGCAGCTACGGCTATGCGCAGATTCGCACGCCGATTGTTGAGCACACCGCCCTGTTCAAACGTGGGATCGGTGAGGTGACCGACATTGTCGAGAAGGAAATGTATTCCTTCGAAGACGCGCTCAATGGCGAGCACCTGACACTGCGACCGGAAAATACCGCTGGCGTCGTGCGTGCAGTGATTGAGCACAATCTGCTGTATGACGGCCCCAAGCGGCTGTGGTACACCGGCCCCATGTTCCGGCACGAGCGGCCGCAGCGCGGACGCTACCGGCAGTTTCACCAGATTGGGATCGAGGCCCTCGGGTTTGGCGGGCCCGACATCGACGCCGAAGTGATCGCCATGTCCCAGCGTCTGTGGGACGACCTGGGGCTTGAAGGCGTGAGCCTGCAGCTCAACAGCATCGGTGATGCAGAAGAAAGGCGCGAGCATCGCGCCGCGCTGATCACTTATTTCGAGCGCCATGCCGAGCGTCTGGATGAAGACGCCCGTCGCAGATTGCACGCCAATCCGCTGCGAATCCTCGACACCAAAAATCCTGCGATGCAGGAACTGGTTGAAGCTGCGCCAAGGCTGGCCGATTTTCTGGGTGACGCCTCCCGAGTGCACTTTGAGGGCGTGCAGTCGCTGCTGCGCGCACTGGGCATTCCCTTTCAGATCAACCCCCGGCTGGTACGCGGCCTGGACTATTACAACCGGACGGTCTTCGAGTGGACAACTGACCGGCTTGGCGCGCAGGGCACGATTTGCGGAGGAGGTCGCTATGACCCGCTGATCGGCATGCTGGGCGGCAAGCCCGCGCCTGCTTGCGGTTTTGCGATCGGGGTTGAGCGCTTGCTCGAGTTGCTGCGCGAATCCGCCGTACCCGCTCAGGCATCCGGCTGTGACGTCTACGTGGTGCATCAGGGCGAGCGTGCAGCAACGGTGGCGTTCACCACTGCCGAGGCCTTGCGCAGTGTGGGCCTGGATGTGGTGCTGCATGCGGGTGGGGGCAGCTTCAAGTCGCAATTCAAACGCGCAGATGCCAGCGGCGCTGAATTCGCCGTGATCATCGGTGACGATGAAGCAGCGGCAGGCCAGGCGGGTGTCAAGGCTTTGCGAAGCGCCCAGGCAGGGCAGGGTGCGGGCGCTCAGCACACGGTAGCGCTCGATGCGCTGGCCGATTACATCGTCGACGCGCTGGTCGCCGACAACGACTGATTCCATCCGGGGTACGCATGGCATACGATCTTCAGGAACAGGACCAACTCGATGCCTTCAGGGCGTTCTGGAACCGATGGGGCAATCTCATCCTGGGTGTCCTGACCGTCATCCTTCTTGCCACGGCCGGATGGCGCGCCTGGAATTACTGGCAGCAAAAGCAGTCGGTTCAGGCCGCCGTGGTCTACGAGCAACTCAGCGCAGCGGTGCAGGCCAAGGACATCTCCAAAATCAAGCAGGCATCGGGCGAGCTCTTTGAGCGATATCCTGCAACGGTCTATGGCTCGATGGCAGCACTGGTCGCGGCCAAGGCCTACTTCGATGCAGGCGATCTCAAGGCGGCGAAGGCGCCGCTTCAGTGGGCGGTCGACAAGGCTGCCGACCCCGAGTACCGCATGCTGGCCCGTTTGCGTCTGGCTGGCGTGCTCCTAGACGAGAAAGCCTACTCTGAAGCGCTTCAGGCGCTCAATGTTCCGGATGCAGGCGCGTTTGCAGCAGCCTTCGCAGACCGTCGCGGCGATATTCTGGTGGCGCAGGGTCAGGCGGCTCAGGCCCGCGAGGCCTATCAGCAGGCGCTGCAGAAGGCTGGCGACGCTAACGCCTTGCGCCCTCTGATTCAACTCAAACTTGATGCGCTCGGAGGCGCCTGAGGTGGGTGCATTGGTCCTTCGCAGCAGTGGGCGTGCCATGCGTGCCTGGATACTGCCCGCACTGTGCGCATCGCTCCTGGCTGGGTGTTCGTTGTTCTCAAAGCCCAAGCGCCCGCCTGATCCGCTGCCGGTGCCAACGGGCACCGCGCGGATCGACCCCGCCTGGAACGCGTCGCTGGGCGCTGCGTCGGGTGTGGGCTTTTCGCCGGTGGTGGTTGGCGATGCAGTGTGGGCTGCGGCGCAAAACGGCACGATTGCTGTCTTTGACCTGGAGACCGGGCGGGAGCGCTGGCGTACGTTGGCCGGCAAGCCACTCAGTGCCGGGGTCGGGACGGATGGCACAACGGGTGTGGTGGTCTCGCGCGATGGAGAACTCCTCGCCTTTGACGCAAGTGGACGGGCGCTGTGGTCGTCCAGCCTCGGGGGTGAAGTGATCACCGCACCAGCGGTCGCCGATGGCGTAGTGCTGCTGCGCACCAGCGACAATCGCGTTCTGGCATTTGATGGCGCCACGGGCAAGCGCCGCTGGACCTACCAGCGTCAGAACCCGCCTCTGGTGCTGCGCAACTCAGGTGGCATTGCCATGGTGCCTGGAGTCGGTTTCGTGGGCATGCCCGGAGGTCGTATCGCCGCGCTCAGCCTCACCAGTGGAGCGCCGCGTTGGGACGTGCCGCTGGCCACGCCACGCGGCGCCAATGAACTTGAGCGGGTCACCGACGTGGTCGGCACGCCTCTCGTCATCGGACGCGAACTCTGTGCAGTCACGTATCAGGGCCGCATTGGCTGTCTGGAACTGGTCAGCGGGGCCCCGGTCTGGTCGCGCGACTTTTCTTCGGCGGTCGGGTTTGATGTCGACAACAGCGGACTCGTTTCGCCTGATGCCGACGATACCGTGCACGCCTTCGATCGCAGAGGCACGCCGGTGTGGCAGCAAAAAGGCTATGCCGGCCGCAGACTGTCGGCGCCGCTGATCGTGGGCCGGCTTGTCACCCTGGGCGACTATCAGGGCAATGTGCTGTGGCTCTCGCGTGATGACGGCACACTTGCTGCCGTCAGCCGCACGGATGGCACTGCGTTGGTGAGTTCGGCTGCTACAGGCGGGCGGGTGGTGGTCACCCAGACGACAGGCGGAGCGCTTCATGCGTTCCGGGTCGAGTGAGCGCGGCTGAGGCGCCGACGCCGGTCGTCGCGCTGGTGGGTCGCCCGAACGTCGGTAAATCAACGCTCTTCAATCGGCTGACCCGAAGCAGGGCGGCACTGGTGCATGACATTCCAGGCCTGACCCGGGACCGCCACTATGGCCAGGGCCGACTGGGTGCACGCCGATTCGTCGTCATCGATACCGGTGGTTTCGAGCCGGTCGCCAAAACTGGCATTGCCGTCGAAATGGCGCGCCAGGCCCGCCAGGCGGTGATCGAGTCGGATGTCGTGATCTTCGTGGTCGATGGGCGTGAAGGCATGGCAGGGCGAGACCGCGAAATCGCCAACGAACTGCGCCGGACCGCCAACAAGGTGCTGCTGGCGGTCAACAAGACCGAAGGCATGTCGCGACAGACCGTCATTGCCGATTTCTGGTCGCTTGGCCTGGGGCAGCCCTATGCCATCTCGGCTGCGCATGGCGACGGCGTGCAGGATCTGATCGACGAGGCGCTTCCAGCGCTGCCCGAAGCCATTGACCTGGAAGCCAGCGACGATACCGCGCAGCCCCTGCAGCAGGTGGACGATGCGCCGCCTACGCCTGAGGCGATTGAGGCTGCTGCGCTGGAGGGCAGCCCGGCTGCGCCGGCCGTTCCGGCGGTACGGCGGCGCATCCGTGTGGCGGTCGTGGGCCGACCCAACGCAGGCAAGTCCACCCTGATCAACACGCTGTTGGGCGAGGAGCGCATGATCGCCTTCGATCAACCGGGCACCACACGCGATGCCGTGGCGGTTGATTTTGAGCGCAGTGGGAGGCCCTACACCCTGATCGATACCGCAGGGGTCCGGCGCCGCGGCAAGGTCACCGATGTGATCGAAAAGTTCTCGGTGGTCAAGACGCTGCAGGCAATCGAGGACAGCCATGTCTGTGTACTGCTGCTGGATGCCTCGGAGGATGTGGCCGAACAGGATGCGCATATCGCAGGCTATGTGCTCGAGGCGGGCAGGGCGCTCGTTGTGGGCATCAACAAATGGGATCTGGCCGATGCCCACCGCCGCGAGCGCATACGGGTCGAGTTCGATCGCAAATTAGGCTTTCTGTCGTTTGCCCGTATGCATGTGCTGACTGCGACCGAAGGCAAGGGTGTGAGCGCGCTCATGCGTTCGGTGGATGAGGCCTTTGCGGCGGCCACGGCCAAGCTGTCCACGCCGCGTCTGACCCGCGCCTTGCTCGAAGCCGTCGAACGGCAGCAACCGCCGCGTCGTGGCCCGATTCGACCCAAGATGCGCTACGCCCATCAGGGTGGACAGAATCCGCCGATCGTGGTGATCCATGGCAATGCCCTGGACCGCGTACCCGACAGCTATCGGCGCTATCTGGAAGGATGGTTTCGTGATCGCTTCGCCTTGCAGGGCACGCCGCTGCGGGTGGAGTTCAAAACTTCCAGAAACCCGTACGCATCACCCCGTTGATGGGCTCTCGGGTAGCCAACCCCGGAGCTTTCGGCTAGAGTCGTTTCGCCGGTCGCTTGCAATGCGCCCCTCCGGCCCCACCTGATTTGGGTGATGAACGACACATTCGAAAAAGAGCCGCGGAGCTTTCATGAGCAACAAAGGGCAACTCCTCCAAGACCCGTTTCTCAACCTGCTGCGCAAGGAACACGTTCCAGTCTCCATTTACCTGGTGAACGGGATCAAGCTGCAGGGACAGATCGACTCCTTCGACCAGTACGTGGTGCTTCTCAAGAACACCGTGACGCAGATGGTCTACAAGCACGCCATCTCCACCGTGGTGCCGGCTCGGGCAGTGAACTTCCAGCAGGACGAGGGCCCGGAAAGCTGAACGCCTCCGCTATCCCGGACTCGCGCGCGCTACTGGTTGGCGTGGGCGTCGGCCGTCATCGACGCACCGACGCCTCACTCGATGAACTGTCTGCTCTGGCCGCTTCGGCGGGTCATCTCGAAGCGGCTCGTGTTGTCTGTCATCGCCCCAAGCCAGATCCGGGGCTGTACATGGGTCGTGGCAAGGCCGAGGAAATTGGCCTCTTGCTTGAGCAGACTGGTACGCAACTGGTGCTCTTTGACCACGAGATTTCCGCGATCCAGCAGCGCAACCTTGAGCGGCTCTGGAAAGTGCGGGTACTGGACCGTACCGAACTCATCCTCGATATTTTCGGTCAGCGCGCCCGCAGCACCGAAGGTCGCCTGCAGGTCGAACTGGCCAAGCTGCAGCATCAGTCTTCGCGTCTGGTGCGGGCCTGGAGTCACCTTGAGCGTCAGCGAGGTGGAATCGGTGTGCGAGGCGGCCCTGGTGAAACCCAGCTCGAGATGGACCGGCGCATGCTCGCCACGCGCATTCGCCAGGTACGCGAACGCCTGGCGCGTACCGAGCGTCAGCGCCTGACCCGCCGCAAGGCACGGGACCGTCGCCAGGTGTTCACGGTCTCCCTGGTTGGGTACACCAACGCGGGCAAATCCACGCTGTTCAACGCCATCACCGGTGCTGGAACCTACGCGGCAGACCAGCTCTTTGCCACGCTGGATACCCTGTCTCGCAGGGTCGTACTGGCGCCCGGGGTCGAGCTGGTGCTCTCCGATACGGTCGGTTTCGTGCGCGATCTGCCCCACCAGCTGGTCGAAGCTTTCCGTGCCACGCTCGATGAAACTGCCCAGGCGGATCTGCTGCTCCATGTGGTCGATGCGTCCGCTCCCGATCGCACCGAGCAGATCGAACAGGTCGAGCAGGTGCTGGCGGACATCGGCGCCGATCAGGTGCCGCAATGGCGGGTCTGGAACAAGATCGACCTGACCGAAGCCACGGCCGGCGTCGAGCGCGACGAATATGATAATATCGCGCGCGTNNGGGCTGAGCCCTGAGGTCGAGCGGGATGCCTGTGGTAACATCGCCCGGTTGAGCGTCAGCGCCCGTACGGGTGAGGGCGTTGTCGCACTGCGTCAGGCTCTTGAAGCCATTGTCGCGGCGCACGCCAGGCCAGCCGAATCGTGTGTGGACGACCCCGTGCCCCACGACGAATCCGGCGCTGAACCTGGCACCGTCGCCCCTGTTTGCGAAGCCAACGATGCCGTGTCCGACCAGACCCGGCTGCCCTCCGATCGGCCCCTAATAAACGGCATGTCAGATGTTGTTGTCCCGAATCCGCGCTCTTTTGTCGCTTAATGACCCTGGCTGGGGCCGCAGCGGCTCATCGGGATCCGACGAGCAGCCGCGTCCGCCCCAGCGTCCTCGTGGCAAGGACGATGGTCCGCCCGATCTCGATGAACTCTGGCGCGACTTCAACCGCCGTCTGAACCGCATGTTCGGCAAAGGCGGTGGTCAGGGTGAGCCGCCGGATCAGCGCTCGGGGCGCACCGGCGGGGGCGGTCCACCCTCCTTTCGTGGTGCCGGAACAGGCCTTGGCCTGATTGCCGGCATCGGCCTGTTGCTGTGGCTTGGCAGCGGTTTTTACATCATTCAGGAAGGCCAGGCTGCGGCCATTTTGCGCTTCGGGCAGTTTCGCTACATGGTTGAGTCCGCTGGCTTCAAGTGGCGCCTGCCGTATCCCATCGAAACCGCCGAAATGGTCGATGTGCAGCGACTGCGTCAGGTCGAAGTGGGCTATCGCAGCAACGTCAAGAACAAGGTCCCCCGCGAGGCCTTGATCCTGACCGGCGACCAGGCGATCGTCGATCTGCAATTTGCTGTGCAATACCGCATCACCGATCCGAAAGCCTATCTGTTCAACAACAACCCCGGCGGTGCCCCCGAGGAGATCGTGCGCCAGGCCGCCGAGACCGCCACGCGGGAAGTGATTGGGCGCATGGGGATCGACAAGGTCCTGTATGAGGAAAAAGAGCAGGTCGCCAAGGACGCGCTCAAGCTGATGCAGTCCATCGCCGACCGCTACAACGCGGGCATCGGGATTGTGGACGTGACGATCCAGCAGGCCCAACCGCCCGAGCAGGTGCAGGCAGCATTCGAAGACGCGAACAAGGCAGCCCAGGATCGCGAGCGCCTGATCAACGAAGGCCGCGCCTATGCCAACGACGTGATTCCGAAGGCCCGTGGTACCGCTGGCCGTTTGCAGCAGGAAGCCGAAGGCTACAAACAACGGGTCATCGCTTCGGCCGAGGGTGATGCCTCCCGCTTCAAGCAAGTGCTGACGGAGTACAGCAAGGCGCCGCAGGTCACCCGCGAGCGCCTCTATCTCGACACCATGCAGCAGATTTTTGCGAACACCAGCAAGGTTTATGTCGACTCGCGTTCGAACGGCAACATGCTCTATCTGCCGCTCGACAAGCTGATGCAACAGGCGGCTCCTGCCGACGCCTCGCGAGCCGCCAGCGGTACGGCGACGCAACCGATGTCGCCCGCACAGGGTTCCACGGCAGGGGAATCGCGACCGGATTCCGTCGCCCCGGCACCCCAGAGTCCGCGTGATGCCTTGCGCAATCGCGACCGCGAATCGAGCCGCTGAGGAAGATCCACATGAACCGAATCGGACCGATCATTGCCGGCATCGTGGCCGCCATCGCCCTGGCGTCGTCCATGCTCTTCGTGGTGGACCAGCGGCAATATGCCGTGGTGTTTGCCTTGGGTGAGCTTAAAGAAGTCATCTCGCAGCCGGGCCTGCATTTCAAGCTGCCGCCGCCTTTTCAGAACGTGCAGTATTTCGACAAGCGCATCCTGACCATCGATACGGCTGACGTCGATCGATTCATCACTTCAGAAAAGCTCAACGTTCAGATCGATACCTTCGTGAAGTGGCGGATCTCCGATCCCAAGAAATTCTTCACCTCGGTGGGCGGCAGCGAAACGATTGCCAGCGACCGTTTGCAACGCAGTCTGCGCGACTCCCTGAACAACGAGATTGCCAAACAGACAGTCAATGACGTGATTTCCGGCAAGCGCCAGGAGCTGCTCGATGCGGTGCGCCTGAAGATGAACGAGGACGCCAAGCAGATCGGTGCCGAAATCATCGATGTGCGGCTCAAGCGGGTGGACTTCGCACCGGAGGTTTCGGAGCGTGTCTATGACCGGATGCAGTCCGAGCGCAAGCGTGTGGCTAATGAGCGGCGCGCAACCGGAGCAGCGGAATCCGAAAAGATTCGCGCTGATGCCGATCGCCAGCGCGAAGTGCTCATCGCCGAGGCCTATCGTGATGCGCAGCGAGTCAGGGGCGAGGGCGATGCGCGTGCGTCGGCGGTATTCGCCGAGGCCTTCGGTCAGAACCCTGAGTTCGCAGCCTTCTACCGCAGTCTGGACGCGTATCGCGCCAGCTTTCGGGGCCGGGGCAACGATGTGCTCGTTCTTGATCCTTCCTCCGACTTCTTTCGTTACTTCCGGGCTCCCGGTTCGGGTGGGGCGGCTGCGTCCGCGCGCAAGTAAGGGGCCGTGCGGCCGTGATCCTGAGTGCGTTGGGTTTGGTGCTGGTGATCGAGGGACTGCTGCCATTTGCGTCGCCCGCGCGCTGGCGTGAGTCCATGCGCCGCATCGGTGAGTTGCGCGATGGCCAATTGCGATTCATGGGCCTGGCCGCTGTTCTGCTGGGGCTCGCGTTACTGTCCGCATCATCGTTCATGCGCTAAGCGGGCCGTTGTGCCGCGACCCTGCTCCGGAATCTGAAGATCTGTCATGCCACGCTGGCTGCTCCCCGAAAGCATCTCCGACATTCTGCCCAGCGAGGCGCGCAGGATCGAAGACCTGCGCCGCAGGCTGCTGGACCTGTATCGCACCTATGGCTATGAGCTGGTCATGCCGCCAATGGTCGAGTACCTCGAGTCCCTGCTGACGGGCAGCGGTCGCGACCTCGACCTTCGGACCTTCAAGCTCATTGATCAGCTCTCCGGGCGCACCATGGGGCTGCGTGCCGACATCACACCACAGGTCGCGCGCATCGATGCGCATCTGCTCAACCGCGCTGGCCTGACGCGCTTGTGCTATGCAGCCAATGTGCTGCACGCCAGGCCGGCTGGTGCGCTGTCGACCCGCGAGCCGCTTCAGATCGGCGCCGAGCTCTACGGGCATGACGGACTGGAAGCCGACCTCGAAGTGATCGAGTTGCTGCTTCACTCACTGCGTGTGGCAGGTGTGCAGCAGGTGCGCATTGATCTGGGCCACGTTGAAGTGGTGCGCAGCCTGCTTGCGGCATTGCCACATCTGAGCGAGGACGAGGTTTTTCCGCTGATTCAGTCCAAGGACGCACCGGCGCTGGCCCAGGTGCTGGCCAACACGCACGAGGGACCGCTTCGGCGCGCCTTGCTTGCATTGCCGGCCTTGTACGGAGCACCTGCTGAGGTGCTGGCCCGCGCGCGCGCCGTGCTGCCGACACTTGCCCCGATCGTGCGGGCACTCGATCAACTCGACGCCTTATGTGCCTCGGCCCTGTTGGCCAGCCATCCAGGCCAGGATGTGCGTCTGACCATCGATCTGGGCGATGCCCGCGGTTATCGCTATCACAGCGGGGTGATCTTCGCAGCCTATGTCGAAGGCCAACCCAATGCCATCGGGAGGGGTGGCCGTTATGACAATGTGGGTGAATCCTTTGGCCGTGCACGTCCGGCTACCGGCTTTTCACTTGAGCTTCGAGAGCTTGCCGGTCTGGTCGAAGAGCCTGCGCCTGCGCGCGCAGTGCGCGCTCCCTGGTCGGTCGATGCGGGCCTCACGCAGGCGATTCAAAGCCTGCGTGATGCAGGACAGATTGTTGTACAGGTGTTGCCCGGCCACGAGGACGAGCAACAGGAATTCGAGTGCGATCGCGAGCTCGCACAGCACAACGGCGCCTGGTCGGTCAGACCCTTGCGGAGGCAGTAGCGATGGGCAGGAATGTGGTGGTCATCGGCACCCAATGGGGTGACGAAGGCAAAGGCAAGGTCGTCGATTGGCTGACCGATTCGGCGCAAGGCGTCGTGCGCTTTCAGGGCGGGCACAACGCTGGGCACACCTTGGTGATCGGCGGGCGCAAGCAGGTGTTGCGACTGATTCCGTCGGGCGTCCTGCGACCGGGCGTCACCTGCTACATCGGCAGTGGTGTCGTGCTGTCGCCAGAAGCGCTCCTGCAGGAAATCGATGAGCTCGAGCGCGCAGGTGTAGCCGTGCGCGAGCGGCTGCGCATCAGCAGCACCTGTCCGCTCATCCTCCCTTACCACGTGGCGCTGGATCAGGCGCGCGAGGCACGTCGAGGCGACGCCAAGATCGGTACCACCGGGCGCGGCATTGGCCCGGCCTACGAAGACAAGGTGGCGCGTCGTGCAGTGCGCGTGCGCGATCTCTTCGCGCCCGAGGTCCTGCGCCAGCGCTTGCACGAGACGCTCGACTTTCACAACTTCGCGCTCGAGCGCTATTTCGGCGTCAAGCCGCTCGATCCCGACAAGGTTGCCGATGATGCGCTCGCGCTCGCACCGCGCATCGCCCCGATGATGGCCGATGTCCCGGCCGAACTGGCGCAGGCCTCGCAGCGCGGCGATCGCCTGTTGTTCGAGGGTGCCCAGGGCGCACTGCTTGATGTGGATCATGGCACCTATCCGTTCGTGACCAGCAGCAACTGCATCGCAGGCGCTGCGGCTGCGGGCGCGGGGGTCGGTCCGCAGCAATTGAACTATGTCCTTGGGATTGCCAAGGCCTACACCACACGCGTGGGCGCAGGTCCCTTTCCCACCGAGCTCTTCGATGAGGTTGGCAAGCATCTGGCCACGCGAGGCAACGAATTCGGCTCCGTCACCGGCCGGCCCCGTCGCTGCGGCTGGTTTGATGCGGTGGCCATGCGCCGATCGATTCAGCTCAACGGTGTCAGCGGTCTGTGCGTCACCAAACTCGATGTCCTGGACGGTCTGCCGGTGGTGCGGATCTGCACCGGGTATCGACGCGCCGGCCAGGCGGTCGATCTGCTGCCGTTCGGCGCGGATGATGTGGCCGCCTGCGAGCCAGTCTTTGAGGACATGCCGGGCTGGACCGAGTCAACCGTAGGTGCCTGCACCTGGGACGCGCTCCCGGCGGCTGCACAGCGCTATCTGCAGCGGCTCTCGGAACTGGTCGGCGCACCGATCGATATCGTCTCAACGGGCCCTGACCGCGACGAAACCATTCTGGTGCGCCATCCTTTTACGCATTGAGCGGCGACCCGCCGATGTCTGATCGCAAGCTGCGCGTGGGGTGGGACGAATACCACCGCCTCATCGAATCGCTCGCAATCCAGGTCCACCGTTCGGGTTGGCAGTTCGACGCAATGGTGTGCCTGGCACGCGGCGGACTGCGCGTGGGAGATGTGTTGTCTCGCCTGTTCAGAAAGCCGCTCGGGGTTCTCTTTACGAGTTCCTATCGGGAAGCTGGCGGCACGCTGCAATCGCACTTGCTGATTGCCGAGCATCTGAGCAGCGCGCAGCCTTTGCCGGGCGGGCGCTGGCTGCTGATCGATGACCTGGCTGATTCTGGTGGAACACTCGAGCAGGTTGTGCCGGCGCTCATGTCTTCCCGCCCGGATGTGACCGAGATCCGCACGGCCGTGCTGTGGAGCAAGGGCCGCTCTTCGGTCATGCCTGACTTTCGCGTCAGCCACTTGCCCGACGATCCTTGGATCGTTCAGCCCTTTGAGGTGTACGACACGCTCTTGCTGTCCGAGCTCGAGCAGCGAGTGCAGGATTGAGCTTGAAAGTGCGCCAGGCCAATCAGGCGGTTGATTGCAAGAGCTGGGAGTTACTGACTGACTGGCCGCAGGCTGTATCGGCCTGGGAAAAAGATGGTGCCCAGAAGAGGACTCGAACCTCCACACCATTGCTGGCGCTAGGACCTGAACCTAGTGCGTCTACCAATTCCGCCATCTGGGCACTGCAAAAACATTGATTCGAGCTCGCACCCGAATCATCGAGTATAACGATCTCTGAACTTCACTGTCAAACTGCAACTGTGACTGCCACCTGGACTCCCCCTGGTCGCGAGGACATCCTCGAGGCACTGCGTGCGGCTGATGCGCCACTCACGCCGCAGGAACTTGGCGAACGACTCGGCGTGCCCACGCGGCAATTCGCCGTGCTGGAGCAACGCATTCTCGCCATGGAGCGAGACGGCCTCTTGCTGCCCAATCGCAAGGGCGTATTGCTGTTGTCCAGCCGCCTCGAGCTGATTGCCGGGCGCATCGTCGGCCATCGGGACGGGTTCGGGTTTCTGATCCCCGATGCCGGCGGCGGCGACCTGTTCCTGCCCCCGCGCGAGATGCAAAAAGCCATGCATGGTGACCGCGCGCTCGTGAAATCCATGGGCACCGATTCGCGTGGCCGCACAGAAGGCGCGATTGTCGAAGTGACCGATCGGGGTCACAGACGTCTGGTGGGAAGGCTTGTGGCCGAACGCGGTCTCACGCTGGTCGTCCCCGAAGACCAGCGCATCAAGCATGACATCCTGATCGCCCCGGGCGACGCCGCCAAGGCGCAACCCGGTCAAGTGGTCAGCGTCGAGATCCTGCAGCCACCCAGTGGCCATGCCCCGCCGATGGGGCGCGTGGTGGAGGTGCTGGGAGGTATTGATGACCCGGGCATGGAGATCGAAATTGCGGTGCGCAAGTTCGATGTGCCCCACACGTTCTCTGAGGAAGCGCTGGCGCAGGCAGCCAAGCTGCCTGGTCAGGTGCGGGCTGCAGACTTGCGCAAGCGGGTCGATCTGCGCGATGTGCCCCTGGTGACCATCGACGGGGAAGATGCACGCGACTTTGACGATGCGGTGTATTGCGAGCCGCTCGAGAGCTCCGGGCGCAAGGCCGGCGGCTGGCGCCTGATCGTGGCAATTGCCGATGTGGCGCATTACGTGCGCCACGAAGAGCCGCTCGACCTGGATGCGCGCCAGCGTTCCACCTCGGTGTACTTCCCGCGTCGGGTGATTCCGATGTTGCCCGAAAAAATTTCCAACGGTCTGTGTTCGCTCAATCCGGCGGTCGATCGCCTGGTGCTGGTGGCTGACGCGGTCATTACCGCGCGCGGACAGGTGAAGGCCTATCAGTTCTATGAAGCTGTGATGCACTCGGCTGCGCGTCTCACCTACGACCAGGTCTGGTCCGTGCTGTCGGGCCGTGATCCTGCGGCGGCGCGACAGCTCGCCCCGCTCGTGCCCCATCTGCAGAATCTTTACGACCTGTACCGAACGCTGGCCAAGGCGCGCGGCGAGCGTGGCGCCATGGAGTTCGAGAGCGTCGA
>DGIT01000052.1:13837-14093 GCA_002386465.1 Burkholderiales bacterium UBA4615
CGCATCGAGCGCATCGTGCCGCGCACCCGCAATGATGCGCACAAGCTCATCGAAGAGTGCATGCTGGCCGCCAACACCTGTGCTGCGGATTTTCTGGCGCGCAGCAAGCACCCCGGTTTGTATCGCATCCATGAAGGCCCTACGCCCGAGAGGCTGTCGCTATTGCGCGAATTTCTTCAGGGCATTGGCCTGTCGCTGGGCGGTGGGGACGATCCCACACCCAAGGACTATGCCGAGCTTGCCGAGCGCATCGCGG
>DGIT01000052.1:14134-73117 GCA_002386465.1 Burkholderiales bacterium UBA4615
CCGGATGCGCCCCTGCTGCAGACCATGCTGTTGCGCTCGATGCAGCAGGCGATTTATTCACCCTACAACGTCGGGCACTTCGGTCTGTCGTATGAATCGTATGCGCACTTCACGTCGCCGATCCGCCGATATCCTGATCTGCTGACCCATCGGGTGATCAAGTCGCTTCTGAACGGACAGCGTTACAGGCCGCCAGCACCGCAGGCCGACGGCGCCCCGATCACGTTCACTGCGCGTCCCCGTAAAGGTGGCAAGGCCCCGTTGCCGGTCTCAGACAAGGCGCAGGCGCGCGTCGATGACCGTGCCCGTGCCCGCGAACGTATGAGCGGTGCGCAGCGCGATGAGCTCGATCACTGGGAGTCGATCGGGCTGATGTGCTCGGGCAACGAACGCCGGGCCGATGATGCTTCGCGCGATGTCGAGGCCTGGCTCAAGTGTCAATACATGCGCGAGCGCGTGGGTGAGCAGTTCCGGGGTCGCGTCACGGGCGTGGCGCCCTTTGGCATTTTCGTGACATTGGATGACCTCTTTGTTGAGGGCGTGGTGCATGTCTCGGAGCTGGGGAGCGACTATTTCCAGTACAACGAAGCGGCCCACGAACTGCGCGGTGAGCGCACCGGCCGAAAGTTCCGACTGACCGATGAGGTGGATGTGCAGGTCTCGCGGGTCGATCTTGAAGCGCGTCGTATCGAGTTCCGTCTGGTACGCGCTGAGACGCCCTGGGTCGAACGCTCACGCGGTGCTGAGCGTGCGCCCACGGCCGCTGAACTTGGCCCGTTACCCTCCACGGGTGGGCGCGGGCGCAAAGCGGCTGCACCCAAGACACCTGCCGTGCTGCAGGCGCGCGCCGAGCGCAAGGCGTCGCGCAAGCGAAAGGGCGCGCCGGTCGATCCGCGGGGTGGTCCGCGCAAGCGTCGGCGCTGAGATCACTTCAAGGGCATGGCATGAGCACGCGTTCACACACCGAATCCGGAACACCGCCACCCGAGCGCAGGCGGCGTACCGCTGCTGCGCCGCGACCGGCCGGCATGACGATGTTCGGCTTTCATCCGGTGACCGCGCGGCTGCGTCAGGCACCCGAGTCCGTGCGCGAACTCTATGTCGATGCGAAACGCGATGACACGCGCATGCGCGATCTCATCGGTCTGGCCAAGGCGGCGGGCGTTGAGGCGCGACGTGTTGAAGCCACGCGCCTGGATCAGATGTGTCCGCAGCGCACACATCAGGGGGTGGTCGCGTTTGTCACGGCACAGCCCGCCACCCTGGATCTGGACGAGCTGCTCGATCGCATCGAAGGCCCGCCCTTGCTGCTGCTGCTCGACGGCGTGACTGATCCGCGCAACCTGGGGGCCTGTCTGCGCGTGGCCGATGGCGCCGGCGTGCATGGCGTGATCGCTCCGAAAGACCACGCCTGCCCGCTCAACGAAACCGCTATTCGCACGGCGAGCGGCGCTGCCGACTCCGTGCCCTATGTGATGGTGACCAACCTGGCACGCACCATCGACACGCTGGAAGAGCGTCACATCACGGTGATGGGCGCAGCTGACGAAGCCACGCAAACCCTGTACCAGGCCGATATTCCGGCCGCGGTGGCCTGGGTGCTCGGCGCCGAGGGGGTCGGCTTGAGACGGCTCACCAGGGAGCGCTGCGACACGCTGGTCAGCATTCCCATGGTGGGGCAGGTCAGCAGTCTGAATGTCTCGGTGGCCGCCGGCGTGGTGCTCTATGAAACCCTGCGCCGTACCCGGTTGCAGTCAGGGGCGCTGGCTGCGCGCGGCGCTGCCTGAGCGGTTCTCGGCGCGAAAGAGCCACGGAGCCTGTGGCTGCGGATCGGCCCACAGTCCCAGTCCCGTAGCACGGGCCTGACGCTCGGCCTGCGCATAGCGCACAAACTCGTCACGTGTCTGATCCGACTTGTAGCGCTTGAAGTGCCAGGCCAGGCCTGCGTCGAGCTGGGCCTGAGCCGCATCCAGTGGCGTCTCGTCCCCGGGACGCAGCACATGGACGCGCGCGACCGTGCGTCCGAACACATCCTGCTTGATCGGCAGGACCTGTACGCGCTGCGCGCGCAGCAACTCACGCAGATGCTGACGCGATCGGTCGGCCCAGGGCTGCGATTTTTCCGGAGCATCGATCCCGGCGACCCTGATGCGCATCGGGCGACCCGCCTCATCACGCAACACGAAGGTGTCTCCGTCCTGCACGTCCACCGAGATGCCCTCCACGGTCAGTGGCACTGGTCCGGGCGTGGGTTGAGCGGCAACGGCTTGCAGGGCGCTCAACGTCCATAGCGCAACCAGCGTGATCAGCGTCACCAGGGCACTACGGCGGGCGCTGACCAGACGGGAAACCAAAGTCTCATTCATCCGCGCATCCTAACCGGCGTATTGACTGGCTTATTGACCGTGACCGGCCTATTCACCGGCCTATTCACCGGCTTAGCGGCTTCGATGCAGGCTCGGGATAGCATGATGGCCTTGTGCGTTTGCTTCGGAAACCATCGGCCATGCATGCCTCGCTTCCGCTTCGAATTGGTCTGCTCACCGGTGGCGGCGATTGTCCGGGTCTGAATGCGGTCATCCGTGCCGTGACCCGCACAGCACGCGGCCGGTTCGGTGCCACCGTCATCGGCATCGAAGATGGCTTCGAGGGACTGCATGACGGGCGAATGCGAGAACTCGACTATAACGACGTTGCCGGACTGATTGCCGAAGGAGGCACGGTGCTGGGCAGCAGCAACCGTGGCGATCCCTGGCATTTTCCGGTGCGCGGCTCAGACGGGCAGGTGCGCATCACCGATGTGTCCCAAACCGTGCTCACCCGTATTCGTGAGGCCGCGCTTGACGTGCTGATCGTAGTGGGTGGCGATGGATCGATGCACATTGGCCATCGATTGGCCCAGCTCGGTGTACCCGTGGTGGGTGTGCCCAAGACCATCGATAACGACCTGGCTGCCACCGACACCACCTTCGGTTTCGATACGGCCGTGGCAGTCGTGAGCGAGGCGATTGATCGGCTGACCACCACGGCGTCTTCCCATCATCGGGTGATGGTGATCGAGGTGATGGGGCGTACAGCCGGCTGGATCGCGCTGGCGGGTGGGCTGGCGGGCGGAGCAGACACCATCCTCATCCCGGAGATCGCGTTTGAATGGGAGCCGGTCTTCCGTCATGTCACCCACCGTGCGCAGCGCGGGCGACGGTTTTCGATCGTCTGCGTGGCCGAAGGTGCCCGATTGCCGCAGCAGGGCGAAGTGCTGCAGGCGATGGATATTCAACGCACGGATGCACGCCAGTTTGGCGGCGTGGGCGCTGAAGTGGCGCGACGGATCGAGGCGGGCACCGGGCTGGAGACCCGCACCACCGTGTTGGGGCATCTGCAACGAGGCGGCTCGCCTACTGCCTTTGACCGCGTGCTGGCGACCCGATTCGGGGTGGATGCGGCGCGTCGGGCGTGTCTTGGTGAGGCCGGGATCATGGTGGCGCTGCGTGGCACCGAGATCGAAGCGGTGCCGCTGTCTCAGGTTGTCGGGTCGATCAGAACGGTGCCACCCGACCACCCTATGGTGGCGGCTGCCCGGGCGGTCGGCACACGGTTTGGTGATGAGAACGCTCGGCTTGTGCCTACCAAAGCCCCATGAGCAGACCTGCGCCGAGCGTGGCCCCCAACTCGTTGGCGCGCCCCAGATCGGTCGGGAGGATGCGCTTGGGTGCGGCAATCGCCTCAGGTGTTTGGGCCCCGGTGATCACCTTGAGTGCGGGCGCGGCCCGGCGTAGCCGCCAACCTGCCGCCACGCGATCGAGCATCCTCAAGGCACCCTCTCCGTCGGTGCCGGCGCACACGATCGCTGCATAGGGCCGCCCGGATAATCGGTCCAGGGCCGGGTAGTAGCAGCGGTCGAGCCAGGTCTTCATGGGTCCTGCGACGCTACCCAGGCATTCAGGGGTCGCCAGCACCAACCCATCTGCCTGCAGCAGTGCTTCCAGTGAAAGGAGGTCGCAGCGCACGCTCTGCACGTCCAGGCTCGGGCTGCCTGGGTCGGTCGCTTTTAAGGTCAAGGCAGCGGTTTGTGCGCCCTGGCTGGCGGCCTCAACGAGACTGGCGGTGCCGCCGGTGTTGGACCACCAGGCGATCAGCAGGCGTTTGTCATGCATGGTGCGTCCGGCTTAGGTCGAAAAATATGCGGCATCTGACGCGGAAATCCGCCAGCAACAGGCGATGATAGGTGCCCGAGGGAGGTTGTCTGCCGTGTCACCCCACCAGATTCTCATGACTGCGCAGTTGCGCGAGCTGGCACTGGGCCGCCCGCTGGAGCTGGGCCCCTACACCTTGCGCACAGAAGAGTTGCCTTCCCAGCACATGCCCGTGCGAAGGCGGCATGGCTGCCTCGATCTCACCCACGGCCGCATTCTCCTGCGCGAAGGGCTGCAGCCTGCACCCTGGCGCCGAGCATTCGTACATGCGCTGGTGCGTCTGGTGCATTACGCCCAGGCCGTCTTGCTGCATGAGAGCACCGAAGAGCACCTGACCCACTCTTTGGCCAGCGGCCTGTCGCAACTGGCGCGTCGCAATCCTGATCTCACCTGGGCGCTGCTGCGCGCCATCAATCCGCATGTGCGTCACAGTCGGCGCATGCCCCAGCGGCTGGTACTGGGCACGCAAGCCTGGACGGTGCGCAGTCTGCCGGTCAAAACTGCTGCCCGACTGCGTGTCTTCGGGCAAGCCGATCTCGAGCGCCGGCGCATTGAGCTCGACCCGGCCTTGTCAGGAACGCAGCTCGCCGTCATTTTTCTGCATGAATGCATTCACGGCCTGCATCACGAATGCGGCGTCACGGACCAGACCTCGCTGCGGATCGCCCATTCGCGCGAGGCCGATGCGCTGACGCATTTCTGGGCCAGCAATCCGCAGGCCGCAGGATGGTGGTTTGGGCTGTTGCAGCCGCGCGGACTGGCCTATGAGCCGAACGCTGCAGCCTTGAGGCAGAATGGCAGCTTGGTCAGGCTGCCCGCCCGCGTGCAGCGCTGAGACCCTGAAGGGTTCGCCCAACATCGCTCTCCCATCACACCACTTACTGAGGTAGACCATGATTTCTGCTTTTTCCGCGCGTCTTTCCCTGCTGGCCGGGTTGTCTGCAACGCTTGTTCTGGTCAGCGGTTGTGCCACGCATGGCCACGGTACGCATTCGGCAATCACTTCCGCCAATGCCCCTGCCGGCGAGCGTGCCTACTATCTGGCGCTCGAGTGCCGCACCAACGAAGCTCTGGCTGACAATGAAGCGGCCGGACGTACGGGAGGCGCCGCCGCGCAGTTGGCTGCGGTGGAGCGCGTCATCATCCTGACCGAAGCCGGGCGTCCTGCGTCTGCGGCCGGTGCCCGTGATGCCATCGTCTCCAAGCTGGGTGACGACAAGGCCAAGATCGCCGATGTCGATCGGATGGTGGTTCAGGGCACAGAAAAGCTGCGCGCCGATCGCAAGACGCGTACAGGGAAGACGAACTGCTGAGCCTGCGCTGCCGATGACCTGCCCGGCGAGGGCTTTAATTAGTGATTTCGGCGAATTGGAGCAATTTCATGGGCGGGTAGGACTTCAACTGCCGGGCGGCATTCATGTTGATGAGCACGGAATGTCGCGACAGCGTGGGTGAGGTCAGGTCGCCTGGTTTGCGGCCATTGAACAGGATTTGGCCAGCCTGATAGGCGCCGATCTGTCCGATCCCTGAAAGCGGGCTGGTCAGACCCAGCAGCATGCTGCCCTTGCGGTAGGCCGGTTCAAAGGTCGTGAAGATCGGTATCCCTCGCTCGTTGGCAGCCTGGCTGATGCGTGCAGCGTGAGCCAGCGTGAACGATGATCCGATGTGATAGATGAAGTCGGGCTTGTCCTGAGCGAGGCGGTCCATGCCTGGCTCAATGGAGGCCGGGTCGGCTTTTCCATCCGGGCCTTTGGGTAATTCCACCGAAATGACCGGCACTTTGCGTGCCTCGAACTGCTTGCGTACTGCTGCGGCCTGCAACACGGCAGCGGGTTCGTCCACATTGAAAATCATGCCCACGCGCGAAATGGCGCGATAGCTTTGCATCAGATTGATCTGTGCGTCGACCGGCACGCTTGTGTTTGCCCCGGCAACATTCGGGCGACCTGAGCGGGTGGTGTCCTGCGCGATCCCGGATTCCACAGGGTTGCCCACATACAGATAGACGACAGGAATGTCGGTCACATGCTTGGCGGCATCCACGCTATCGCGTTTTCCGATCACGGCAAGTGTCACACCGGTTCCCCAGGTGGCAATCAGGTCGACCTTCATGCTGCGCGCTTCGTTCACGATGGCAGGCACTTTGCTGGTGTCGCCTGCGATATCTCGCACGATGAAATTGATCTCGCCCTGGCTCTGAAGGCCTTGCTCGAAACTGCGGCAGATCTCCTCGCAGCCGCGGTTGGTGATGATCAGTACCTTCTTGCCCGCAGCCCAGGCCAGACCGGGGAGCGCCAGTGCGCAGGCCAGCAGACTGGCGGACAGCGCGCGCGAAGCGATTTGAGTCATGGGTTTCATGAGGAGTGTCGTTTCGAGAAGAAGAATTGGGCGACGCCACATACCAGCAGCATGGCGCTCAGCACCAGCGCCGATCCGCCGAGACCAAGCAGGGCAATCAGCGCCGCGGTCAGAATCGGCGTGAGCATGGCGCCGAAGCGTTCGATGGTCCGATACACACCGATCGAGACCGCAGGATCAACGCCAGGCAGCTCTGTTCGACTCACCAGAAGTGCCATCGCACCTTGGGACGGGAAGGCCAGCGCCCAGGCAATACCGATCAGCACCACGCTGATAAAGATGGCAGGCGCTCCTGGCGAGACCCCTGCAGACGGCCATCCCGATCCGCCTGCGCTGACAACACTGCCGATCAGCCCCGCACAGCCTGCAATGGCCAGTCCGACGGCCAGCAAACGCCCGTAGTTGCCGCTCCGGTCGGCCAGTTTTGCGACTGGCTTGTTGAACAGCAACACCATCGCAAAGTAGCCCATCATCGCCAGTCCGGTGAACGAGGTGCGCTCTCCCAACGACAGCACCGCCAGCGGCACCCAGTAAAAGAGCAGGCCTTGCTGAAGGATCTGCAATGGCAGGGAGGCCAGCAGAATTAACTTCTGGAAGCCGGGCGTACGCATCAGCAGCCCCAGTGACGCAGCCAGACGGGGCGCCTGTGCATCGGTGGGCGTCTGTATGGGGAAGCGCAAGAGCGAATACAGCGCCAGGATGCTGCAGCCCACCCCGAACCCGAACACCGCGCTGGTACCGGCCCGGTCATAGAGCAGGGCACCCAAGCCCGACCCGGCAATACCGGCGGCCACATATGCAGCCAGGTACATGGCCATCCCGGCGGCACGCCCGCCGCCTTGGCGACCGATGAAGTCGAGTGCAGCCAGGCTCACACATCCAAAGCTGATCCCCGACAACACCCGCGCGAGTGCAAGACTAGGCATCGTGTTGGCGATCATTGAAACCAGTTGCCCCGCCAGCGCAAAACACAGGCCGAGGGCGAGCAGTCTGCGTGCACCGCGGCGTGCGCAATAGGCGCCTGCAAAGGGGGAGGCGAGCGCCACGGCAAGCAGAAAAATGGACAAGGGCAGGCTGACCTGTAGGCTCTGCGGCAAGCCCTGTGCTGCCGCTGCAAGCAGGCTGCCAAGCCCGCCGGCATCGTCCGCCTGAGCCGGTCGGCTGGCCAGGTCTCGGGCCCACAGTGGCAGGAACGATCGGGGCAGCTCAGACCCCAGGAAGTACAGAAAGAGAGGAAACCTCAGCGCCGAGAGTCCGATCTCACTGCCGCTTGCCGAGGCCTGCGAAGCCTCTGCTGTCCGTACTCGCGCACCACCTATCAGTGCCGCCAGCGCTTCATGAATCAGCAATCCGCCGGCTAGCAGCAGCATCACGAACTCGATGGCGAGCTGACGGGTGCGCTCGGACAGCTCGGCTGGATCCAGACCGATTCGAAGGCTCGCCACTGGGCGGCCGTCGATCGTGAGCGGGCGGGTTTCCTGTCGCAACGCATCGGCGGCGACTTCCGATTTCGAGGCTCGTCCAATTTCGCGCTGATTGCTGTCCAACAGGGCGATCGAGGCGAATTCGGGGCCATTCTCAATGGCTGTCGCCAACCAGGCATCAGTGCCATTGAGCGCCTCCAGCGGAATCCCGGCCTCCAGTGCACGAATCAGGACCGGCTCGACCGTTCGCGCCAGTGCGGTGGCGAGGGTCGGTGCGTCTTGAAGGGCGATGCGCTGGAAAGAGCGGTAGGCATCAACGGCAATCAGCCCTTGAAGGCCGAGCAGAATCACGGTGAGGGCCAGACTCAGCCGACTGACCGCGCCTTGTGGCACCGTGCCGGGTCGACCCATCAGACGCGCGCTCATCAAGCCGAATAACGCTAGCGCGCACAGCAGTCCAATCCCTGCAGCCCGAAGCAGCGAATCAAAGGCACTGCGGACATTGCCGCGCGCCTCCTCCAGTCGGTATTCGACGGCCAGTGTGCCTGCCGCGACGCCGTACGCATTGGTCAAAGGCACCGACAGTGCGGACCGTTCGCCCGCCTTTGCGACCGAGACTCCACCGGGTCCGGGAATCTCCTTGCGGGCCGACTCCCACAGCTCCTCTGAGCCATCGCCACTGCTGACCACGACCTTGCCTCGCGGACTGATCACAGCAATGGCTGCCATGGCAGGCTCTGACTGGCGGGCGCGCTCCAGCACGCCCCGCTGAGCAGGCGTGTCACTGAGTGTGATGCCCAGCGCCATTTGCGCATCCAGCGAACGTGCCGCATCCCGCGCTGTGATGCTGACCCGTTGCTGCAGCCGGCTCTCGAAGGTCGAGGCGAATTTGGTGTAATTCAGAATCAGCAGCAGACCGACTGCCCCTGCCAGCAGAAACGCACAGGTGATCAGCTGACGAGTTCGACTGCTCACGTTCATGCCCCGAGGTAACGCGCGACGATGCATGTGACGTCGTCCGATTGGGGGCCGCCATCTTCAAACGACTTGACGGCGTCGAAGGCTCGCTGCGGGATATCGACAACCGGCAGCGTGCCGATGGATGACAGCAGCGCCTCCAGCCCGGCTTCACCGAACATTTCTCCGGCGGGGTTGAACGCCTCGGTGACCCCATCCGTAAACAGGAACAGGGCATCGCCCCGGTCGAGGCTGGCTTCCTGCTGGGTATACGGCAAGCCTTCCATCATGCCGAGTGCGGTGCAGTGACTGCTGGGAAGCGATTCGACGCGCCCATCCCGGCGAAGGATGTAAGGCGGATTGTGCCCGGCATTTGTGTAGGTCATCTGGCCGGTGCGCACATCGATCAGCGCGTAAAAGAGTGTCACGAACATCGATTCCCGATTGTCGATCGAGAGCAGATCGTTGAGTCGGGCGATGCACTCGGCTGGCGCTTCATTGATCTGCGAGACCGCGCGCAACAGCGTGCGCGACACCGCCATGAAGAACGCTGCGGGGACCCCTTTGCCGGATACGTCTGCGATCGTGATCGCAAGGTGATGTTCACCGAGCCTGAATACATCATAGAAGTCGCCACCGACCTCCTTCGCTGGCCTAAATGCACCCAGGACATCGACTTCGGTGCACACATCGAAGCGATCAGGCAAAAACGACAATTGAATTTTTGCGGCGATTTCCAGATCCCGCTGCAGGGCGATGAACTGCGTTTTGACCCGCAGGGCTTCTCGCAGCTCTTCCACCAGCCTGGCAAGCTCCTGGTATTGATCGCCCACGCGTCCGAGCAGACCCTGAAATCCGAGGGCGAGCACTCCGATTTCATCGACTGCCTGCTCTTCGGCAGCTGACAGCGGGCGACCTTCGGCGCGGGTTGCAGGGATCAGGCTGGTACCTGACACCACGGGTGCGCTTCGGCTGGCCGATTCAATTTTTTCGAGGTCCGCCAAAACGGCGTCGCGATCGGTCTGTTGAAGTCGATCGGCAAGCTGCAGCATCTGGTGGCGAATGAAGCGGGCCTGCCTGCGTCCCTGGCGAGCGCGTGCACGTCGGAACGTGTTGAGCGCCTCGATGTTCTCACCCAGCCGTGCTACGGCCGATTCAATGCCGCGTGCACTCAGTCGAAGGGGAGGTGAACCGGACTGCCTGACGCGATCGGTCGACTCCATACCGATCGGCTCGGTCGCGAGCGCAGCCAGGCGCTGACTGGCCGCCGCAAGCGGCTGCAGATTGCGCAGCACATAGAGCACCACACCGGCCAGCGTGGCAGCCAAGCCCAGCATGGCCAACCATGTGAAGAGCCGCTCGGCGGCATCGGTCTGATCATCCTGGGGCTGGGCTGTAATCAGGCTGCCCAGTGGTATGCCCTGACGCGAACTGAGCGGCGTTGCCGAGACCACGCTCTCCTTGCCATCCAATCGTTCCAGGTGCCCAGTCTGGCCGTGATCCCGCCAGGTCCGAATCAGCGCAACGCCTGCATCGGTGGTGGAGCGGCCACGCAAATCCGCCAGAGCGACCTTGGCGCCCATGCGCTTTTCGAGTGCCACGCGCGTCTGCTCAAAGGGCCGGGCCGCCACGATGAAAAGGGGCTCGCCGCCTGGCGGGGTGAGCCGCCTGACCATGCCGGTCTGGTAACTGCCATCAGAGCCCTGCCAGATATCCTGCACAGCGGGCGTGCGCGACGCCAGATCAAGCAGCACGCTGCGTTCTGGCTGGGAGCGCGCCATGCGAGGGGGCCAGGCCGCGAGCATGCTGCCGTCAGTGCGTACCAGCATGACGGTCACCTGCTCTGGCGCACTCTGCGAGAGCAACTCACCTGCTTCGTCCAGACGTTGCGACGCAAGCGTGCTCGCGAGCGTTGCGTTGCCTGCGACGGATTGCATGAATGCACTCATGCGATCCTGCTCTTCTTTAAGCAACAGCGTAAGCTGGCTGGCCACCCGCTCGCCCTGGCTTTGGACCAGATGTCGCCGCTGGGGTTGCTGTAGCAGGTGACTGAGCAAGGCCGAGAGCGCCACGCTCAGAACGACAGCAGCCATGCTTGCCATGGCCAGTCTTCCAATGACGCCGATACGCAGCGGCGGGAGCAGGTCTGCAGACATCGGCAGGCGGGCCAGTGTGGGCGCGGCCTGCCTCATCGGTTCAGTCAGACGATCAATGCGCTCCAGCACCTCAGGGTCAAAGTGAGCCGCACGAACCTCGGAGGCTTTTTGCAGCAGCGTTGCGCGTTGATCCATATCGCGCTGCAACCGCGCGCTCACGCTGGCGGTCAGCGCCCCGGCCGGCCCGGCGGGCACAACGGTCGGCCCTTGTAGGAGATCACCGCGGGCTGTTGCCGAAAAGACAGTTTGTAACGCGCGCACGGGCGAATCGATGCGTCGACGCATGATCTGGCGCAGGACGCCCGCTGCTGCCGCACTGCATAGCAGCGTCCCCAGCAGGACCTGCAGCCACGGTTGCGAGGCCCCGCTGGGCGGGCGACCCACCACATGCAGCCAGCCCGCAGCGGGATCGCCAGGGCGGGCTAAGACCGGCAAGGTGATGACCTGCAGTCCGTCGGCGACCGTGCGTGATTCGGTGCGTTGGTTCAGCACGGCATCACGCAAGGCGTCGGGCAAATCGGCCTGCGCCACGAGCGCTCCCGAAGCGTCTGTGAGGGCCAGCGCCACGACGGTGGGGCTGGCCTGCAATGCATCGGCGAACCATTCCTGCACGCCTACCAGCTCGCGTACCGGGATCCCGGCGCTCAACGCCTGGTTCAGGGCATCTGACACGGCCCGTCCGATCACCGAAGTCGTCTGAACGGTCTCGGCGACGATCTGGGATTCGATCGGCTCGCGGGCCAGCAGACTGACGCTCAGTGCAAGGCTCAGAGCCATCAGCGTCGCCAGACCCGCCCACTTGCTCCACAGCGCTTGAATATGTGCGGTCATGTCAGCGCGTTCCCAGCTGATCAATCGATTCCAGCTCGGCATCAATTTGCGCCATCTGATCGGACCGCGCCTGGAGTGCCTGCAAAGCAGGCCCCACTGGGCCGAGCAAGGGCAGGTCGCGGGCACCGGCGCCTGAATGCAGTGCAGTACCTGCCTCCACCAGTTGCTGTCTGACGGGTCGAGCGGCCCAAGCTCCCAGCGCGGCGCCCAATACGAGCAAGCCGGCGGGAATACCCAGCAGTGTCAGCAGCATCCGGTGGCGCAGAGCACTGGCGTGTGCCTCGTCTTCTTGAGCGGTCGCCATCAGGCCTGAGATGACTGGAGCGCGCATCGATTTGTAGCGCAAAGCAATGCCACCGACGATCTGCTCGTAGGCATTAAGCAATGCCGTGCACTGGACCTCGCCATCTGAATCGCTCGAGGCGATCATTTCGCCGCGCGCCGCGAGGCAGGGTTCGCGCCACTCCGCGGGCGTGCTGATGCCCAGGCCTGCGCGATCCGATGAAAGCGTCACGCGACCTCGCTCATCGAACAGATCGATTGAAATGATGTCGCGCTGCAGGGCACGGGCTTCTGCGATCAGGGTTTGAATGCCAGGCAGGTCACCCGTTTCCAGGCCCAGTTTCAAACCCGACTCAGCCGCTGTTCTCAGGCTGCCCAAACTGAAGCGATACCGGTCAGCGCGTAGCTGATCGATTCGCTCTTTGGTCGAGTTGCGCCAGGCCAGGCTGGTCCCCAGCAGCGTCACGATCAGCAGCGCGAGCAAGCTCAGAATGTAGCCGCGACTGAGTCTCATTCAAGTACTCCCGTATCAGTCTGACCCAAGCCTTCAAGCACACTCGGGTGCAGATGCCCGTCCGCTACAAATCGGGCCGATCCGATCAGGGAGGGTGATTGCATGACGCTCAGATTAATCTCGAGAGCCTCGCCGCTGCGGGTGACCACCCGCAATGACGCGGGGGTGCCCAGTCGGCGGTGCGCGATCGCTACGCTGGCGACGGCCCCTGTTCCGCAGCCCAGTGTTTCGTCCTCAACCCCACGCTCATAGGTGCGCAGGTGCAGGCTGCCATCGGGGGCGATGGCAGCGGCGTTCACGTTGCAACCGCGCGGCGCAAACGTCGGGTGATGACGAACGAACCGTCCAAGTGGCACAAGGTCGAGCGCGGCGAGCGACTCAATCGACGGTATGAGGCACACGGCATGGGGTGGGCCTGCATCCACCTCATCCCATTCGAAGTCCTGCCCGCCGAACGGCAGAACGATGCCTGATCGCAGTGTCGTGACTGGGCCCAGGGTCAGGCGCACGGTGGGCATCTGACTCAGGTCGGCATGCACCGGGCCGGCGCCCGACTCCAATACCAGCGTTTCCTGGACCAACCCGGCCCTGTGCAGATAGGCAGCCAGACAGCGGGCGCCATTGCCGCACATCTCGCCGACCAAGCCGTCGGCATTGATGAATCGCATGCCGAATCGGCCGGCCTGCGTGCCTTCACGCAGCAGCAGTAATCCGTCCGCCCCGATACCGAACCGCCTTTGGCAGACCAGACGAGCGAGTTCTGATTCATGGGGGACCCAACGACCGGCGCGATCGTCGATGACAACGAAGTCATTACCGCAGGCCTGCATCTTCGTGAAGGCAAGCGTCACGGAGCCGATCCGCCTGGGGGTGGAAGATAGCGGGCGATCAGGTCGAGGCAGTCCTGCGGGTCGATCAGCCGGCGGCCACTTTCGAAAAAGGCCCGGTAGTCGTCTTGCGTGGGTTTGGGCACAAAACGGATCGCCGCCGGATCCTGCGGCGTGCTGGCCAGCGATTCGCCCCGTTCAATGGTCTCGACGGCCTCGCAGATCATTTCCGCGCCGTTCTGATAATTCTCGATCCAGTTGGCGAAAAACGAGCGCGTGTAGTCAATCGGCATACGCCGGACGGCCGCAATGTCACCCGCATCAATGTGCGCAGTCAGCCAGTGCAGCGAACAGGCCGCTTCACGGTCGCCGTCCTTCATGCACCAGAACGTGGGGTTGACCCCAGCGCGTTCGGGCAGCGCGCCCGAGTGCAGATTCAGCCCTCCGCGCTTTGCCCAGGCCAGGGCTTCGGGTTTGAAGATGAAGCCAAACTGAAAAGAGACGATCAGGTCGGGCGCAGCCTCCTGGACCATGGCCGTGAGCACAGAGTGGTGAGCGATATGACCGGCGGTGCGGATGTTCACACGATGCTGTTCACCCAGCTGAGCAAAAGAGCGCCAGGGCGCTGTGGGCTGCGCCGGTGTGGTGCGTGCTGTCATGCTGTCCAGCAATGGAAAAAGCAGGCGCGCCGGCAGCTCCTGCTCGAAGAGCGAGAGCCACTTCAGCTCGGTGATCGCATCGGTCTCGGGGCGCTTGCGATTCGCCAGAATCACGGTCACTTCGTGATGTGGCGCCAGTCTTGGCAGCATGATGTTGAGCATCATGTTGCCAACCAGGTCGTACTTGCTGCAGAGCAGGATTTTCATGAGAAAGCGGTTGGCATGGTCTGCAGCGACCTGTACTGACAGGTTCGTATGGTGAGTTGATTGTGCCTCACTTTAGAGCTCCGCATGTGTCCTGCCCCGTGTCAGGGTGCTTGAAGCCGAATACGAGCCGGCCGCGTTACAGATCGATCACATTGAGCGCTTCATGGGTGCGCGCATCCGGCAGGGCTGATCGATTGAAACGGCTTCAGGGCGCTCGATCCCCTGCGTGCTACGCTAAGCCAAGAAGATAGCCCTCGCGTTGCATGACTGCGGGCGGCGCCGGCGCAGTGTCGGCCGGCATCACGGAGACACACCATGACCGATCTGCATTTTCGCTCGGCGACATCGCTGATGCGCGGCTTGCGCCAGGGCGAATTCAGCGCGCGCGACCTGCTTGAGCACTTTCTTGCGCGCATCGACCGGCTCAATCCGTCGATCAACGCGGTCATCCTTCAGGACCGGCCAGGCGCCCGCGCCCGGGCCGATGCGGCTGATGCAGCCCGTGCCCGCGGCGAATCGCTGGGGGCGCTGCATGGCCTGCCCATGACGGTCAAGGAAAGCTACGACGTCGCCGGCATGCCCACCACCTGGGGCATCCCCGAGTTGCGCGACAACGTGGTCAGCCAGGACGCCCTGGCGGTGCAGCGGCTCACGGCTGCCGGGGCCAATGTGTTCGGCAAGACCAACGTCCCGATCCGCCTGGCTGACTTTCAGAGCTATAACGCGATCTATGGCACCACCGGCAACCCCTGGAACCCTGAGCGCACGCCGGGCGGCTCGTCCGGAGGATCGGCCGCAGCACTGGCTGCCGGCCTTACCGGTCTGGAGATTGGCAGCGACATTGGCGGCTCCATCCGTAATCCTGCGCATTTTTGTGGTGTATTCGGGCACAAGCCCACCTGGAACCTGTGCCCGATGCGCGGTCATGCGCTGGGCGGCGTGCTGACACCCACCGATATTTCGGTCATCGGCCCGCTGGCACGCTCGGCGTACGACCTCGAGATGAGCCTGCGGCTCATGGCCGTGCCCGACGTGATGGAGGCCCCGGGGCTGCAGGTGAACCTGCGCGGGCTGCACGAGCCCACGTCGGCCTTGCGGGTCGCTGTCTGGGACTCCGACCCGATGTGCCCAAGCTCCGACGCAGTGGTCAAGCGCGTGAGGGCGGTTGCCCAGACCCTGGCCGACCAGGGCGCAGCCGTGAGTGACACAGCGCGACCCGAGTTCAGCCCGGAACACAGTCACGAGATCTTCAATGCCTTGCTGGCCTCGGCCATGTCCGCGCGCATGCCCGATGCCGATTTCGCTGCGATGGTGGCGCGTGCCGAGCGGGCCTCGCCGCAGGACCGCAGCCCGGTGGCCCAGCAGGCGCGCTGGCAGACCCTGCGGGCGCGCGACTGGGTGCGTTTGAATGAGTCGCGCACCAAGTTGCGCTGGGCCTGGCACCGGTTCTTTGAACGGCATGACGTGCTGATCACGCCGATCATGCCGACGAGCGCCTTTGCACACGACCACAAGGCTTTCGGCCAGCGCACGATCGACATCGATGGACAGCAGCTGCCGTATTTCAACCAGACGTTCTGGGCGGGTCTGGCGGGCGTGTCCTACCTGCCCGCCACGGTCATCCCCGGGGGGCAGGGGCCTGATGGTCTGCCCATCGGAGTGCAGCTGATTGGTCCGGCCTACTCGGATATGCGTCTGATCCAACTCGCGCAGCGGCTGGAAGCGCTGGGCTTCGCGTTTGCTGCTCCTCCTGCCTGCGCCTGACGCAGCGCCTCTTACAAGGATCATTGCATGGATATCAAGGCTCAGCAGATCGCCGTTGTGACGGGTGGCGGCACCGGTATCGGTCGCGCACTCGTACGTCAGCTTGCAGCCAGCGGCGTGCATGTCGCCATGTGCGACCTCTCGCAGGACGCCATGGACGAAAGCCGCAAGCTGGCGCTGGACGGCGCGCCGGCGGGTACTCGTGTTACCACCTTCAAGGCTGACGTCAGCCGTGAATACGAGTTGCAGGCCTTTCGTGATGCCGTAATCGCTGAACACAACACGCGCCACATCCATCTCATGTTTAACAACGCGGGCATTGGGGGCGGCGGTGGTTTTGTGGATGGCAGTCGCGCCGAATGGGAGCGCACCTTTGGCGTGTGCTGGTGGGGCGTCTACTACGGCTGTCGCACCTTCCTGCCGATGCTCACCGCTGCGTCCGAAGGGCATCTGGTGAATGTCAGCAGCGTGAACGGCTTTTGGGCCACCATCGGCGCCGGCGTGTCCCACACCGCTTATTCGGCTGCGAAATTTGCAGTCAAGGGATTTACCGAGGCACTGGTCACCGACTTGCGCCTGAACGCACCGCATGTGCGCTGCTCGGTGGTCATGCCCGGTCATATCGGCACCTCCATCGCTCTCAATACCGGGCAGGTGCTGGGGCATGGCAGTGCCCTGGAGATGGCGGCCAGCAGCGTCGCAGCGGCTCGCAAGCGCATGGTGCGTGCAGGCGCTCCGGTGGCCGAGCTGCCCGATGATCAGATCCGCCGGATGCTGCATCAGCGAGCCGTGGATTTTCGCGACAATGCGCCTACCACTGCCGAGCAAGCCGCCACGATCATTCTGGACGGTGTACGTGCCAACCGCTGGCGCATCCTGGTGGGCGAGGACGCCGAGCGCCTGGACCGCATGGTGCGCAATGACCCCGAGTCGGCCTATACCCCCGAATTCGCCGAAGCCTGGCGTGATGGCCGCCCGCCGCTCGTTTGAGCTGCGCGCACTGATTGGAGACGGACTGCAATGGACAAGCTGTTTAATCTGACTGGCAAGGTGGCGCTCGTGACCGGCGGCAGCCGGGGCATGGGTCGCGAGATGGCCCTGGCTTTTGCGGCGCATGGCGCTGATGTGATCGTTGCCTCGCGCAAGCTGGATGCGTGCGAGGCAGTCGCCCGCGACATTCGCGCAATGGGCCGTCGTGCCTTGCCCGTGGCGGCGCATGTGGGCCGCTGGGACGACTGCGATGCGCTGGTGCATCTGGCCTATGCCGAGTTCGGTAAGGTCGATGTGCTGGTCAACAACGCCGGCATGTCCCCGCTTTACGGCAAGTTGTCTGATGTCACCGAGGCCATGTTCGACAAAGTTGTCGGGGTCAACCTGAAGGGGCCTTATCGCCTGTCGGCACTCATCGGTGAACGCATGGCGGACGGCGAAGGCGGCAGCATCATCAATATCTCCTCGGTGGCTGCGGCCAATCCCGCACCTCACGCCGAGCCATATGGTGCGGCCAAAGCCGGCCTGAATAACCTGACCCGATCCTTCGCGTTCGCTTTTGGCCCCACGGTGCGGGTCAACAGCATCATGGCCGGGCCTTTCCTGACCGATATTGCAAAGGCCTGGGACATGGAGAAGTTCAAGGAGCGCGCCGCAACAAGCATTGCCTTGCGGCGCGGGGGCGAGGCTCAGGAGATTGTGGGGGCGGCCTTGTATTTTGCAAGCAGCGCTTCGTCGTTTACAACAGGGTCGGTCTTACGGGTGGATGGCGGGACCCACTGACTGGTGTCCTGACGTCATCGAGCCCCGCATCAATGCGCTCAGCCGCAACCCTGGTCGCGCCATCGCAGTGATATCGGCAGCACATTCATCGTTTGAGTACACGAGGAGACCGACATGCCCCGCCTGACCACCTTATCCCGATCTGTCGCCGGCAAGGTCGTGATTGTCACGGGGGCGGCCAGTGGCATGGGCCGCGCCACCGCGCATCTGTTTGGCGATGAAGGTGCCCGCGTGGCGGTCACTGATCTGAATCCAGTGGACGACGTTGTACGCGAGATGCGCGAAGCCGGCCACACCGTGGAAGGCTGGCAACTCGATGTGGGCAGCCGCGAAGACATCGATCGCAAAGTCGCAGCGATTGCCGCGCATTTCGGTGGCATCGATATCCTGGTCAACAACGCTGGTGTGTCGCTGCGCACGAAGATCGATTCCGAAGAATACGAAAGCAAGTGGGCGCGCGCCCTGGATGTCATGCTCACCGGCCAGGTGCGCATGGTGCGCGCCACACTGCCCTGGCTGCGCCGTGCCGAGCATCCGCGCATCGTCAACATCGCGTCCACCGAAGGACTGGGTGCGACACCGGAAAACAGTCCCTATGCAGCTGCCAAGACTGGTGTCATCGGTCTGACCCGCGCACTGGCCGTCGAGTTGGGCAAGGAGGGCATCACGGTCAATTGCATCTGCCCCGGCCCAATTCGCACCGGCATCACCGAACGTATCCCCGAAGAGCACAAGCAAAAGTTTGCGCGTCGCCGCACCGCACTGCTGCGCTATGGCGAGCCCGAGGAAGTTGCGCAGCTGACCTTCTCGTTCTGTCTGCCTGCTGCCAGTTATCTGACTGGACAGGCGCTCGCGGTCGACGGTGGCCTGATGGCTCGAAACGCCTGAGCGTGGCGTGAGGGTATTCACAGCCGCTTTTCGGCCTGACGAGGAGTTCTAACCGTGGCTTTGTCCCGACTGTTCATCGCGAACCGCGGTGAGATCTCGATTCGCATTGCCCGTGCGGCCAGTGACCTGGGGATGAGCAGCGTGGCGGTGTATTCGCAGGACGATGCTGCCAGTCTGCATGTGCGGGCAGCCGATGAGGCGGTGGCACTGAAGGGCAGCGGTGCGGCGGCCTATCTCGATGCCCCGGGTCTGATTGCTGCAGCGAAGGCAGCCGCTTGCGATGCCGTGCATCCCGGCTATGGCTTTCTTTCCGAGCGTGCCGACTTCGCGCAGCAGTGCGCGCAGGCAGGGCTGGTGTTCGTGGGGCCGTCGGTGGCCCATCTCGAACTGTTTGGCGACAAAGCCCGGGCGCGCGCTGCGGCGCTGGCCGCAGATGTGCCGGTTACGCTGGGCCTTGATCATGCGGTCTCGCTCAAGGAAGCCCAGGACTTCTTTGCCTCGCTCGGCCCCGGCGGCGCAATGATCATCAAGGCCGTGGCTGGCGGAGGCGGGCGTGGCACTCGTGCGGTGCTCTCGGCTGATGAGATCGCGCCCGCATTCGCGCGTTGTCAGTCCGAAGCGAAGGCCGCTTTCGGTGTGCCGGATGTGTTCGTTGAAGCCTTCATTCAGCGCGCGCGTCACATCGAAGTGCAGATCGCAGGCGATGGCCAAGGCGGCATCGTGCATCTGGGCGAGCGTGAGTGCAGCGTGCAGCGGCGCTTTCAGAAAGTGATTGAAGTGTCACCGGCGCCGCATCTCGATCCCGCCTTGCGCGAACGTATTCTGGAGGCGGCGGTGCGCTTTGCACGTAGCGTGAACTACAGCAGCCTGGGTACCTTTGAATTTCTGGTCGATGTCTCAGGCCGCGCAGGCGCATCGCCCTTCGTCTTTATTGAGGCCAACGCGCGTCTGCAGGTGGAGCACACCGTCACCGAAGCGGTCACGGGTGTAGACCTGGTGCAAACGCAATTGCGTCTGGCGCGCGGCGAGTCCCTGCAAGCGATGGGTCTGGACGCTGCAGGCATTGCCACGCCCCGCGGCCACGCCATTCAGTGTCGCGTGAATATGGAAACCCTGAGCGCCGACGGCACCATCAAGCCGGCCTCGGGCATTTTGAGCGCCTATGAGCCGCCGGCAGGCCCGGGCGTGCGCACCGATGGCTTCGGTTATGCGGGCTATCGAACCAGCACCGCCTTCGATTCACTGCTGGCCAAAGTCATCGTGCACGCACCGACGCCCAACTATGGTGACGCCATCCGGCGCGCGCTCAGAGCGCTCAGCGAATTTCGCATCGAAGGTGTGGGACACAACATCGGCTTTCTGCATGCGGTCCTGTCGCACCCCGACTTCGAGTCGGCCCGCGTGCACACGCGTTGGGTTGACGAACAGATCGGTGTCCTCGCAGGCGTTGCGCAACACGCGCCGCGTCGCTTCGTGCAAGGCGCTCGCGCACCCGCCGTCGCCGCGTCAGACAGTACCGGTGCATCCGGTGGTCATGTAGGTCTGGCAAGCGGACACGCCGGTGCGCGCGTGAGCAGCCGCGACCCGCTGGCACTCTTCGCCCACGATGCGCAGGTCAAGGCCGAGCAGGCTGCCGAGGCCTCCCCTGAACTCGCCGACGTGGCTCACGCCGATGCACCGGACGGCACCACCGCTCTGGTGGCTCCCATTCAGGGCACGATCGTCGCACTGGATGTGAAAGAAGGTGACACGGTGCGGACGGGCCAGCAGGTGGCCATCGTCGAGGCCATGAAGATGGAGCATGTCATCAGCGCTTCGCAAGGCGGGGTGGTGCGTCGCATCACCATGGCGCAAGGTGATGTGGTGCGCGAAGGCTACCCGATCGTGTTTATTGAGCCGGTGGACGGCTTGGGTGGCGCCATGCAAGCTGCGGCTGCTATCGACCCTGACCATATTCGTGCGGACTTGCGCGAGGCCCTGGACCGCCATGCGCTGACCCTCGACGAACACCGCCCGAAAGCTGTGGCCCGTCGCCATGGCCAGGGCTACCGCATGCCGCGCGAGAACATCGCCGAACTCGCCGATGCCGGCAGCTTCAAGGAATACTGGCCGCTGATCGTCGCCATGCAGCACCAGCGCAACGACGCCGAAACGCTGAGGCGCGAAACACCGGCCGACGGCGTGGTGGCAGGCACCTGCTCGATCAATGGCGATCTGTTTGACGACACCCGCTCACGCGCCATCATTGTTCATTACGACTACACCGTGCTGGCTGGCACGCAAGGCCGTCGCAATCACTACAAGCAGGATCGGATGTTCGATCTGGCCCAGCGCTTTCGCATGCCGCTGGTGCTGTTTGGCGAAGGCGGGGGCGGGCGTCCGGGGGATGACCATGTCGGCCCGCGCGTTGCCTTTGATACGCACACCTTCACTACGTACTCGCGGCTCAGCGGGTTGGTGCCGCTCGTGGCCATCGTCAATGGCCGCACCTTCGCTGGCAACACGGCCCTGGTGGCCTGCTCGGATGTGATCATCGCCACCGAAGGGGCCACGCTCGCCATGGGCGGCCCGGCCATGATCGAAGGCGGCGGCCTGGGCATCTATACCCCTGAGGAAGTGGGTCCGATGTCTTTCCAGGTGCCTAATGGCGTAGTCGATCTGCTGGTCAAGGACGAGCAGGCGGCGGTGCAGGCGGCACGCAAGTACCTGTCCTATTTTCAGGGGCCGATCAAGGCTTGGCAGGCGAATGATCAGCGCAGCCTGCGCCATGTCGTGCCCGAAAATCGTCTGCGCCTGTACGACATGCGCGAGGTCATTCGAACCATCGCCGATCGCGACTCAGTGCTCGAGTTGCGTGAAAAGTTCGGCATCGGCGTGATCACGGCCTTTATTCGCGTCGAGGGCAAACCCATGGGGGTGATCGCCAACAACCCCCATCATCTGGCGGGTGCGATCGATTCCGACGGGGCTGATAAAGGCACGCGCTTTTTGCGGTTGTGCGATGCCTTTGACATTCCAGTGCTCAGCCTCATGGATTGCCCCGGCATCATGGTAGGCCCCGAGCATGAGCGCACCGCCTTGGTTCGTCACAGCGTGCGCATGTTCAATGCGGGCGCGAACATGACCACGCCCTTGTTCGGCGTCATCGTGCGCAAGGCCTACGGGCTGGGGGTGCAGGCCATGTGCGGCGCCAGCGCGCTGGTAGGTTTTTTCACGGTGGCCTGGCCCACCGCAGAGTTTTCAGGCATGAACATTGAAGGCGCTGTGAAGCTCGGCTATCGCAAAGAGCTGGCTGCGATGGATGACCCTGAAGCGCGGCGCGCCGAGTTCGACCGTCGCGTGGCGCAGGCCTACGACACTGCCAAGGCGGTCAATGCCTCACAGGGCGGCGGCCTGGATGACGTGATCGATCCGGCCGACACCCGCGACTGGATTGCGCAGAGTCTGCGACGTCTGCCGCCGGTACCTGAACGCACCGGCAAGAAGTATCCCTTCATTGATCCGTGGTGAGCCTCATGACCCAAAAGACCCTAGAGACCGGAACCGGCGAATTACTGGCTTGCCTGGATGCAGGTGTGCTCACGCTCACCTTGCATCGCCCTGAAGCACTCAACGCCATGTCGCGTGCCATGAACGACGCGCTGGCCGAGCAACTGGCCCGCGCTGAGCTGGATGCAGAAGTGAAGTGCATCGTCGTCACGGGCGCTGGGCGCGGCTTTTGCGCAGGCGGCAATGTGAAAGGCATGGCGGCCAGTGGCGACGGTACGGTGGGCAACAACACCATCGATGGCGCCATTCATCGCCAGCGGCTGAACCAGCGCGCCACCTCGGGGCGGCTCTTTCGCATGCCCAAGCCCACGATCGCGGCCATTCCAGGTCCGGCGGCAGGTGGCGGCATGTCGCTTGCACTGGCCTGCGATATGCGTGTCATGGCGAGCACTGCGTTCATGACCACGGCCTTTGCGCGCGTGGGCTTTTCGGGTGACTACGGCGGAAGTTACTTTCTGACGCAACTGGTGGGCTCGGCCAAGGCGCGCGAACTGTATTACCTGAGTGATCGCATCCCTGCTGCCGAGTGCCTGCGCCTGGGTCTGGCCAACTGGGTGGTGGAGCCCGACCAGTTGCAAGCCAAGACACGCGAGATTGCGCTGCGTCTGGCCAATGGCCCGACCGTGGCCTACCGCTACATGAAAGAGAACCTCAACCGGGCGATGGCCGGTAACGTCGAAGACTGCCTGGACCTGGAGGCCACGCACCATGTGCATTGTGGTCAGACCGAAGACCATCGCGAAGCGACCAAGGCCTTTGTCGACAAGCGCGAGCCGGTCTTCAAGGGCTGCTGAGTGCTCACCACCTCAGAGCCTGAGTACACCAGCTTGCGACCCTGATTCCGACTGATTTGCCCTGCAAACCCTTATCCATTCTCTGCATTCACAGGACCCCTCATGACCGCCAAGACGATTGATACCGGCACCAACGACCTGCTGGCCACGCTCGATGAAGGTGTGCTGACCCTGACCCTGAATCGTCCCGAGGCGCGCAATGCGATGTCGGGCGACATGAACGCTGCACTGCAGGCCCAACTGGCCTGGGCCGAATTGGCAGCCGAGGTGAAGGTCATCGTGCTCACAGGCGCAGGCAAGGGCTTTTGTGCCGGGGGCGACGTCAAGGGCATGGCGGCTCGTGGCGATGGCACCGTGGGCAACAACACCATCGACGGCAAGATCCATCAGCAGCGGCTCAATCAGCGGGCCACCGCCGGAAAGCTGTTTCGCATGCCCAAGCCCACCATCGCCGCGTTGCCTGGCGCTGCGGCCGGTGCTGGCTTTTCGCTGGCCCTGGCCTGCGACATGCGTGTGATGGCCAGCACCGCCATCATGACCACCGCCTTTGCGCGCGTGGGTTTTTCAGGCGACTACGGTGGCACCTATTTCCTCACCCAGCTGGTGGGATCAGCCAAGGCGCGCGAGCTCTACTTCCTGTCCGATCGTGTCAGTGCCGAAGAGGCGCTGCGCCTGGGGCTGGCCAACTGGGTGGTCGAACCCGATCAGCTGCAGGCCAAGACCATGGAGATTGCGCGGCGACTGGCCAACGGCCCGACCGTGGCGTATCGCTACATGAAGGAAAACCTGAATCGGGCCATGGCGGGCGAGGTGGAAGACTGCCTGGACCTGGAAGCCACGCACCATGTGCATTGCGGCCAGACCGAAGACCATCGCGAGGCCACCAAGGCCTTCGTCGACAAGCGTGAGCCCGTTTTCAAAGGACGCTGAAATGCCCGCCGCGACCATGAACTCCGTATTGGGCCCGATCGGCCCCGATCAGCTGGGCTTCACCCTCATGCACGAGCATGTGATGGTGGCGGCCAGCGGTCTGTATCAGGCTTATCCCGACCTGCTGGGCCAGGGCCCCGAAGCCAAGGGCATCGAGGCCCTCAAAAAAGCCAAGGCAGCCGGGATCGACACCATTGTCGATTGCACCACCTTCGATCTGGGGCGGCATGCGCCGCTGCTGGCCGCCGTCTCCAAAGGCTCCGGCGTCAACATTCTGAATGTCACCGGCTGGTGGCTGGATGTCCCGCGATTCATGCAGGGCGTGGGCCCCAACCAGATGGCGCGTGAGTTCGTGCGTGATCTGACAGAAGGCTTTCGCGGTACCGACATCAAGGCGGCCTTCCTGAAGTGCGCAGCCGATATCGATGGCGTCACGCGCCCGCTCGAGGTCATGGCACGTGCCGTGGCGCGCGCGCATCGCGAAACCGGTGTGCCGATCATGGCGCACTCGCATCCGGCCACACAGTTGGCCCGTCGCCAGATCGAGATTTTCAAGGAAGAGGGCGTTGACCTCACCCGCGTAAAGATCGATCACTGCAACGACACCACCGATACCGAGTACCTCAAATGGATTCTCGATCAGGGTTGCTTCGTGGGCCTGGACCGCTACCCGGGGCGCATCACCAGCCCGGCCATGCGGACGCTGACGCTCAAGCGTTTGATCGACATGGGCTATGGCGATCGGCTGTGCCCGTCGCATGACTGCATTTGCGTGGCCATCCACAACGAGCGGCCCGACGGCACGATGCCTGACACCCATGCCTACTTCGATCACAACCGCGATCAGTATCTCTACATGCACCGGCATGTCATCCCGATGCTCAAGGAGATGGGGACCACCGATGCACAGATCCGCACGCTCTTCGTGGACAACGCGCGTCGCTTCATTTTCGGTGCCTGAGTGAGGGGCATTCGGGCAATGCGCTGTGAGGCGTCCAGGCAGCCGGGCGAACGACCATGAGACCGGACTTTGACGACGCCTTGCGTGTGCGGCTTGCGCAGGGGCTGCGCCAGTTTGAACGTGAAGCGCCACCTCTCCCGCAGTCTGCGTCACTCAAGCATGCTGCCGTGGCCATCACGGTGATCGAGGCCGACGATGGCCAGGGCGCGGCTTTCGTGCTGACGCGGCGCACCTCCAAGCTGCGCAACCATGCGGGCCAGTGGGCGCTGCCTGGTGGCCGTCTGGATGCCGGTGAAACGCCCGTGCAAGCAGCGCTGCGTGAACTGCATGAGGAGGTCGGCCTGCCTCTGGGCGAAGACGCTGTGCTCGGTCTGCTGGACGACTATGCGACCCGATCGGGCTATCTGATCACGCCGGTCGTGGTGTGGGCCGGGCAGGGCGCACAACTGATCCCTAACCCTGACGAAGTGGCGCATGCCTATCGCATTGGTCTGGAGCAGATCCTGGCGCCTGATGCGGTCGATTTCATCGACATTCCAGAGAGCGATCGCCCGGTGGTGCGGGTGGCCATCAATGGTGATCGCATTCATGCTCCAACCGCTGCCGTGGTGTACCAGTTCCGCGAACTGGCTGCAGGTCGGATGACCCGTGTGCATCACCTGGAACAGCCGGTCTTTGCGTGGCGCTGACGCCCTGATGTGATCACGCCATGTCGTCTGTGCCCACGCCGAGTCTGTTCCGATCCTGTCCTGCTCTCTCCCCGAGCCCGCCATGAATACACCGATACCTCCTCTCCCTCTGGCTGCGTTGAAGGTCATCGATTGCGCCAGCTACATTGCGGGGCCTGCCGCCGCTACCGTGCTGTCTGACTTCGGTGCCGATGTCATCAAGGTCGAGCCTCCCGAAGGCGATCCTTACCGCACTCTGGTCCCGGGTGCGAGTTATCCCTGGGACCTGGATGCCCGCAACAAGCGCAGCCTGGCACTCGACCTGAAGCAATCGGAAGGGATGGTCGTATTGCACCGCTTGCTCGTGCAGGCCGATGTGTTCATCACCAATCTGCCCTTGCCCGCGCGCAAGCGACTGGGGATCGACGCCGCCTCGCTGTGTCCGCGTTTTCCGCGCCTGATCTATGCCTCCATGACCGCGTATGGCGAAGTCGGTGAGGAGGCGGAAAAGACCGGCTTCGATTCGACCGCCTATTGGGCGCGTTCGGCACTGTCAGATCTGGTCAAGGCCGATCACACCGCCGAACCCACGCGATCCATCACCGGCATGGGGGATCACCCCAGTGCCATGTCGCTGTACGCGGCAATCATGACCGCGCTCTATCTGCGCGAGCGGACCGGGCAGGGCGGGGTGGTACGCACCTCGCTCATGGCCAATGGGTTATGGGCCAACAGCGCCTTTGCACAGGCACAGCTCAATGGCACGCCGCCGGCCCCCAGGGCCCCGCGCCGCGAGGCCCCCAACCCGATTGCCAACATCTATCGCTGCGCCGATGACCGCTGGCTGAACCTCACGATCCTGAACACCCGCCAGTTTCCTGCGCTATGCGAGGCACTGGAGCTGCCGCCCGATATTGCGCGCGATGAGCGCTTCGCCACGCCCGATGCACGGGCCATGCATCATGCGGCGCTGATCGCGATCTTCGATCAACGCTTTGCCTCGCGCCCGCTCTCGCAATGGCGCGAACGTCTGGATGCAGCCGGTATCACCTTCAGCCTGATCGGGGGGCTGGCCGATATCCCAGGCGATGCGCAGATGCTCGCCACCGGCACGCTGGTGCCGTTTGCCGACGGTCATGGCCTGACGGTCAACAGCCCGTTTGAGCTTGTGAATCACCCCAAGAAGCCGCCTGCGCGGGCGCCCGAGACCGTGGGCCGTGATTCTCGCGCCGTGCTGATCGAAGCCGGGTTCACTGCGGCCGAGGTTGATACGCTGTGCAGTGCGGGTACGGTCCGGCAGGCTTGAGCGCTCAGGGCTTGAGCGGCGTGCAAGGTTCGCCTCGGCTCGATCAGGATGCTGTCCACAAGGAGATTCGACATGAGCTTTGAGACCCCCCTGACCCTGAGCGGTCCGTTGCGCAGCCCCATGCAGATGCTGGGTGATCAGCAATACGATGGCCATGCGTCCTTGCACGACGACAGCATGGCCCAGGGCCTGGGCTTCAAGGCAGCCCCGATCGAAGGGCCCACGCATTTCAGCCAGTTCGATCCGCTGCTCGAGCGCCTGTGGGGCCGCGCATGGTTCGAGCGCGGCTGCATCTCGTCGCATTATCTGAACATGGTTGTCGAGGGTGAACAGGTTCGCGCATTCGTGGACATGCCTGCGCCTGGCGCCACGCGCGCCCGCATTCGTGCAGAGAAGGCCGACGGCACGCCGGTGCTTGAAGGCTCGGCCAGCATCGGTCCCGATCATGGTCAGACGCTGCTTGAAGAACGCATGGCCAAGCTGCGGCCTACCGGAGCGCTGGTTATTTTGCGCGACATACGCGTCGGCATGCGGGGTGCCGAAGACGAGCCGGTGAGCATGGGGATCGATCAGCACATGGGCGATCTGTATCCCTTCACGCTGCGTCAGAAACTGGCGTGTATCACCGAGAACTCCCCCTGGTACGCAAGTGCAGAGACGTCTCCGTGGGGCCGCGCGATTATCCCCTTCGAGATGGTGAGCGTGCTGGTCAATGCCTCAAGTCGGAAGGCGCGTTTTCCCGTGAAAGGGCCTGCGATCGGGCTGTTCGCTGATCTGCAGGTCAAGATGATCGACGGCCCGCTGTTCGTGGGTGAGTCCTACCTGGTGCGCCGCGAGATCGTGGCCGTGTCTGACAGCCGACGTACCGAATCCTTCTGGACGCTGAGCCGGATCTTTGATGCGGGCGGCACGCACCTGAAGGCCGAGATGCTGCTGAACAGCGCCACGCTCAAAGACTCGTACAAACCGTATGCCGAGGAATTGGCTGCGCTCTCAAGCGCAGGTGAATCGACCGGTGCAACGATCTGAGTCTTTCGACGGGACAGTCTGGGGCGATGGCCCGTCGCCCCAGACGTGATCGAGATATCGCTCAGGCGTTGCCCAGCGCCTGCTTCAGATCGCTGCCCGGATCAGTCACCTGATCGTCGGCCACATCGATCACGACCTTGTGCAGGGTGCCGGTGAACGCAAACGGGGCCTGAAATTCACCCACTGACGGCTTGCCTGCGCGACCCACGCCAATACCGCCCCCCCGTGCTGCCCTGAAGGTCTGGGGTACGCTCACCTTGCCGCATTCCTGGCCGTTGATCAGCAGCACGCAGTCGCCTGAAAAGTCGGCGGTCTTGCGAAACTCCACGCTCAGTTCGCACTCGCCTTCGGGCACAGGCCGATCCGATCGGACCACATGGTGTCGGCCCACGAAGTTGTAGTCGTGTACCAGCTTGCCGTCCATCACATAGAGCGCAAAGCCGCCTGAAAAGTCGCCCTGCGCCGCCAGCACACCTTGTGCGCCGCCTTGTGGAATGGTGACCTTCGCGGTCAGCCGATAGGAACGATTTCGGGTGTCCGGTCCGGCTTTGCCACTGTCGGGCAAGATTTCCCAATGCCGGCGCATGGCCGGGCTGTGCGGGTTGCGCGTCACGAAGCGATGCAGGCTGTCATTCAAGGGCAGCACCTGACAGGCGCCTGCTTCAATGAACCAGCGCTGGATCATCTCGGCCAGCTTCTCTGGCTTTTCGGCGGCCAGATCGCGGGTTTCGTTGAAGTCGCTGTCCAGGTGGTAGAGCTCCCACTGGTCTTTTTCAAAGGGCGTACCGGTCTGATGCCATGACACGGCCTTCCAGCCTTTATGCCACAGGCCGCGGTGGCCAAACATCTCGAAGTACTGCACCGACTTGCGGGTGGGCTGATCGGGTTGGGTAAAGGTGTAAGCGAGGCTCGTGCCTTCCATGGGTTGCTGCGCCACGCCGTTGATGGTCATGGGTGGCTGAATGCCCAGGATTTCCAGCACTGTGGGCGTAATGTCCACCACGTGATGGAACTGATCACGAATGCCACCGGCGTCGCTGATCCCCTTGGGGTAGTGCACGATCAGCGGGTCTCGTACACCGCCTCCGTGGGTTGTCTGCTTGTAACGCTTGAGGGGCGTATTGCCTGCCATGGCCCAGCCCAGCGGGTAGTTGGTGGACAGATGGCCCTGGCCGATCTGATCAATGTGTGGCAGGTTTTCCTCGAGCGTATCGCGCACACCGTTGAAATACCGGTTGGTGTTCACTGTGCCAAGTGGTGAGCCTTCCTGGCTGGCACCGTTGTCCGAGATCAGCACGATCATTGTGTTCTCGAGCTTGCCCAGTTGCTTCAGGAACGCAACCAGCCGGCCCACCTGTTCGTCGGCATGCTCGAGCATGCCGGCAAAGGCGGCCTGCAGCTTCACGGCGAGTTTCTTCTGATCGGCACCGAGTGAGTCCCAGGGCTTCACGCCCGGGCTGCGTTCGGGCAGTTCAGTGTGCGCAGGGACTAAGCCCAGCTTCTTTTGCCGCGCCAGTCGATCGGCACGCGTGGCATCCCAGCCTTTCTCGAAAACCGGCAAGTACTTGTCGATATAGCGTGCAGGTGCATGGTGCGGCGAGTGCTGCGCGCCGAAGCACATGTACAAGAAAAAAGGTTTTTCCGGCGCGGCGGTCTGCTGATGGCGGATGAAGCGCATCGACTGTTCAACGATGTCCTCGGACAGGTGATAGTCGGGGCGGTCGGGGGCTTCGATGCGATGGTTGTCCATCGCCAGGTCAGGGTGAAACTGGTTGGTCGCGCCCGACATGAAGCCATAGAACCGGTCAAAGCCGCGTTGCAGCGGCCACTGGTCGAACGGCCCCGCCGCCGTGGTCTCAAAAATTGGGGTCAGATGCCATTTTCCGGTGGCAAAGGTGTTGTAGCCGCTGCCACGCAGCATCTCGGCGAGCGTGCCTGCGCTCTTGGCAATGCGCCCCCGCATGCCGGGAAAGCCGAAGTCCCAGTCCGACAGGCCGCCCATGCCCACCGAGTGGTGGTTGCGTCCGGTGAGCAGGGCCGCTCGCGTGGGCGAGCACAAGGCCGTGGTGTGAAAGTTGGTGTAGCGCAGCCCGCCCGCAGCGAGCGCGTCGATGTTCGGAGTGGAGATTTCCGAGCCATAGCATCCAAGGTCGGCAAATCCCATGTCATCGAACACGACATAGACGATGTTCGGCGCGCCCGCTGGAGCCTTGGGCGGTGCAGGCCAATGCGGCGTGGATTCGCTGAGGGTCAGACCCACTTGGGCGGGCGCGTGTTGTTGGGTCATTGAAGTTTGTCCTGGAAATGCGCCATGCGGGTAACGTCAGGCGCGCTTTGTCGTGAATGATCGTTGGGGGGTGTCGGCGTTGGCTGCACACCGAAACCCCATGTGGCTGGTGGTGGCGTCGGGTCCATTGGAACTGCGCGCTGCCACGCGGTATCGATTGCAGTAACTTTCATGGCACAGAAAGCTGCCACCGCGAATCACGCGGCGGTTGCCGTGCAGCGGGCCACGCGGGTTGATCAGATCGGCGCGGGTGAAGTGTGTGTCGAACCAGTCGGCGCACCACTCCCAGACATTGCCGCACACGTTGAAAAGGCCAAAGCCATTCGCCTCGAATGCATCGACCGGGGCAGTGCCGTAGAAGCCATCGTCCTGCGTATTGCGCATTGGAAAGCGCCCTTGCCAGATGTTGCATCGGTGCGCGCGATCGGGGGTGAGTTCATCGCCCCATGCGTAGCGGCTGCCCTCAAGGCCGCCGCGTGCTGCGTATTCCCATTCGGCTTCAGACGGCAGCCGCTTGCCGGCCCAGTGGCAGTAGGCCAACGCGTCGTGCCATGAGACATGCACGACCGGGTGGTCTGCCCGCTCCTCCACAGATGAGCCAGGCCCTTCCGGTCGGCGCCAGCACGCACCTTCCACCTCGCGCCACCACGGCGCATCCACCACGCCGCGTGTGGGTGGAAAATCCTCTGGCAGCAGGCCCGCGAAGACAAAACTCACACCCACTTCCTCGGCCACCGAAACATAGTCCGTGGCCTGCACGAACGCAGCGAATTCGCGGTTGGTCACCGCCGTGCGGTCGATCCGAAAGGCGGGCATGTGCACCCGTCGTGCAGGCGACTCGCCATCACCCGGTTCACCCTCGTCGGCATCGCTGCCCATGATGAAGCTGCCCGCAGGGATCAGCGCCATGTTCGAGAACCGATCGCCTTGCACGATCAGTCCCGACTGACTCGGTGAACCAATCGACCGCGCGTCCCGCCACAGCTGAGGACCGGTTGCTGCGGCAGGCCCGCAGCAACCGGAAGCAGATTGCGCACTCATCGCCCGGCGTGCGCGCAGTCCGAGATCAGCGGCCTTTCCAGTTGGGCTTGCGCTTCTCGGAGAAGGCCTTGGGCCCTTCGATGAAGTCTTCGCTTGCGCGCAGCTTCAGTACCGATTCATACGTCGCTTCCATGGAAGCCTGCAGCGATGCCGTGCTCAGGCTGCGATAGACCACGTCCTTGCTGGCACGAATAGACAGTGGCGAGCACTCCAGGATCTGATGCGCCCAGGCCATGGTGCGCTCCATCAGCTTGTCGGGCGCACACACCTCATTCACAAAGCCCAGTTCATAGCCTTCCTTGGCCGTCACATGCCGCCCGGTCAGGATCATGCCCAGCGCGCGCTTGGGGCCGATGACACGGGGCAGGCGATTCAGACCGCCGGCAAGCGCAGCGAGACCCACTTTCGGCTCCGGCAGGGCGAAGGTCGCCTGTTCGGAAGCAATGATCAGGTCGCAGGCCAGCGCAGTTTCAAAGCCGCCACCCATGGCCACGCCATTCACCGCGGCCAGCACGGGTTTGGTCAGGTCCCAGCGCGCGGTCAGGCCGTTGAAGCCCAGCGGCATGGGCGGGCGCACGCCACCTTCGGCCTGGTAGCGCAGGTCGTTGCCGGCACAAAAGCCTCGGCCTTCACCAGTGATGATGGCGACCCACATGTCGTCGTCCGCGGCAAAGTCGTCGAAGACCCTGGCCAGCTCAAGATTGCCAGGTGGGTGCATGGCATTGAGCCGCTCAGGGCGGTTCAGGCGCACGGTCATGATGTGGTCGCGTTTGTCGACCAGACAGAATTCGGTGTTCATGCGGGGCTCCTCCAGAGTCGGGGCGACAGCTGTCGCCAGGTGAAAACGCGATGCGTGTCGCGGTATGTCAGGATTGCGGGCTCAGCCGTGGGCCGGCACCATCTTTGACGCATCATAAGCCAGCCAGACCAGTCCAGGCCCCGAGACGGCATCCAGCGGTTCCAATCGATCGCCTCATGAAACGGAGACTCCCATGATCGAACATCACATCGATATCCCCACCCGCGACGGCGCCATGCCCACCTTCGTGGTCTATCCCGATGAAGGCGGCCCGCACCCGGTCGTGCTGTTCTACATGGATGCGCCGGGTAAGCGAGAGGAACTGCATGACATGGCGCGCCGCATTGCCGCGGTGGGCTACTTTGTGGTGCTGCCCAATCTGTATTACCGGCGCGTGCGGGCCTATGAACTGGCCGTGCGCGATGAAGCGCACATGAAGATCATGTTCGAGCACATGAGCAGCCTGAGCAACGGCATGATCGTGCAGGACACGCTAGCCTTGCTCGACTATGTCGATGCTCAGCCGGCCGCCGACAAGACGCATATCGGCGCAGTGGGCTACTGCATGAGCGGCCCGTTCGTGATAGCTGCCGCAGCACACCATTCGCGACTGCGATGCGTGGCCTCTATTTACGGCGCCAATCTGGTCACTGATCGCGACGACTCACCGCACAAGATGCTCGACCGCGTGAAGTGCGAGACGTATCTGGCTTGCGCAGAGATCGACAAGTGGGCCCCGCCCGCAACGATCGCAACATTGGAGGATGCGCTCAAAGCGGCCAAAGTGAATTACCGGCTGGAGTGGTACCCCGGGGCACAGCATGGCTTTGCCTTCCCCAAGCGCGATGGCATTTACGACAAGCCCAGCGCCGAGCGGCATTGGGTGCGGCTGTTTGATCTGTTCAAGCGCAACCTGCAGGCGTGATGCTGCTCGCCTGAGGGGTGTCGGGCCGGTTGAGTGGGTCAAAGATGGTGCGCTGCGGATTGACGCGCTGCGAACTGCCTGTCATGTTCCAGTGCTGCGGCTTCACCAGGAGGAGACATGGGGCCGGTCATCATCCGACGATTGCTGGTCTCGATGCCGGCGCTGATCGGGGTTCTGTTTTTGTGTTTCTGTCTGTTGCAGGTCGTTCCCAGCGACCCGGCACGGATCATTGCGGGTCCTGACGCCAAGGCCGAGGAGGTTGCGGCCGTGCGGGCTGAGCTCGGACTCGATCGGCCCGTGCTTACACAGTTCGGTGACTACATCGGGCGGGTGGGGCGTGGTGATCTGGGGCGCTCCATCATTTCCAATAAGCCGGTGAGCGAGGAGCTCGCCGAAACGATCGGACCCACGGTCGAGCTCATGCTCGGCGCCATGCTCATCGCGGTGCCCATCGGGCTGCTGCTGGGCACCCTTGCAGCGGTGAGGCGAGGGACGGCAGTCGATCGCATCATCATGGCGATCTCGGTGGCGGGCGTCTCAATGCCTGTCTTTTTTATCGGGCTGCTGCTGATTCAATACGTGGGATTCAAGTGGGACATGCTGCCCTTTACGGGCCGCACGGGCCCGGTCTGGGACGGCGGATTGCCCAGCCTGATCCTGCCTGCGCTCACGCTCGGCAGTGTGCTGATCGGGCCGATTGCCCGCATTACCCGCACTGCAGTGCTGGAAGTGCTGGGGGCTGATTTCGTGCGCACGGCCCGCGCCAAGGGATTGCGTGAGTCGGTCGTCATCGTGCATCACGCACTGCGCAACGCACTCATCCCGGTTGTCACACTCATCGGTTTGCAAGCGGCGTTTCTGCTGGGTGGCGCAGTGGTCACCGAGACGATGTTCTCCTGGCCAGGGGTGGGCAGGTTAGCCGTGGGCGCCATCATTTCAAGCGACTTTCCGACTGCACAGGGCGCAATCATGATTCTCGCCATTGCGTTCCTTGCCATCAATCTGCTGGTGGATGTGCTCTACGTGTATCTCGACCCAAGGGTGCAGCGCGCATGAGTACGCCCGTGGTCCCAATCGGCTCCAGCGCTTCAACGGCGGCAGGGTCAGCTGGCGCGCAAGAAGGCCTGCTGCGCCGTGATGGCGTGCTGCTGCGCCTTGCCCGTGACAAGGTGGCACTGACTGCAGCCATCGTGCTGGCACTGATCTCGCTAGCGGCCATCTTCGCGCCGCTGATTGCGCCCTACGATCCTTATTTCACCGATCTGAGTAAGTCCATGGCACCGCCGGATGCGGTGAACTGGTTTGGCACAGACAATACTGGGCGCGATATTTTCAGCCGCGTGCTCTTTGGCGCGCGCAACACGCTGATGATGGGCTTGGCGGGCGTGCTGATAGGCGGGCTGCTGGGCGGTGCGATCGGGATTGTGGCTGCGTTCTATCGCAAGCTCGATCCATGGATCATGCGCTTGGTCGATGTCATGCTGGCTTTTCCAGCCATCCTGATCGGTCTGGCGGTCGCGGCTATTGTTGGCCCTGGCATGGAGTCGGTCGTCATTGCCCTGGTCGTCTCTACCGTGCCGGATGTGGCGCGCGTGGCTCGCGGTTCCGCGATTGGCATTATGGGCCAGGAGTTCATGGAGGCGGGCAGGGCGGTGGGTGTATCCAATCGTACGCTGATCTGGCGCTACCTCACCCTTAATTGCATCTCGACCATTTCGGTCTTTCTCACGCTTCGATTCGGTCAGGTGATCCTTGTTGGCTCGGCGCTTGGTTTTCTGGGTATGGGGGCGCAACCACCGGAAGCAGAGTTGGGCATGATGGCAGCGCAAGGGCGGGATTTTCTGTTCATTGCACCGCATATTGCAACCATGCCGAGCCTCGCCATTCTGCTGATCGTTCTGGCGGCCAATTTGCTGGGCGACGCTGTGCGAGATGTTCTCGATCCGAGGCTGCAGCAATGATCCGGAACGCAGCCTTGCATGACCCACCCTGAGCTAAAGAGCCAGGCGCATCGCATTCGTGTTGAACTATTTGATTTGCATCGTGAAACAGAGGTTCCTCAGGAACCCGCATCCAGGAGACAAAGCCATGCTCACTCTCAGAACCGCTCTGGCCACGGCAGGCACCACCGTGTCGTTACTGGCAACGGTCGCCCATGCCCAGACTCTGAATTACATGAAGGCGCTGGATGCGCCGCACTTCGATGGCCATCGTACGACCTGGTCTCCGACCGGAGATGTTGTACACCTGATCCAGGACACCCTTACGGCGCTGGACTGGGATGGCAAGACGCCGCTGCCGCTGCTGGCCAAGTCCTGGACCATCAGTCCCGATGGCAAGACCTATACCTTCAAGCTGCGCGACGATGTCACGTTCTGCAGTGGCAAGAAATTCACAGCGGCCGATGTGGTCTACAGCTTCACCAGGCAGCGCGAAGTGAAAGGTCCCTATGCCTGGCGGGCCGGCAAGATCAAGGAACTGAGGGCGGTCGACCCGTACACCGTTCACTATGAGATGACCGAGCCGTATTCGGACCTTCTGGTGCAACTGGCCATGTTCAACAACGCCATTCACAACAAGGAAAGTGTGGAGTCGTTGGGCAAGGATTACGGGACGAAGGCGGTTGATGGCACCGGGCCCTGGTGTTTCGTGTCATGGCAGCCGCGTACTGAGACGGTGCTCAGGCGCCACGATGCCTACAAGTGGGGCCCGTCGATGTACAAGAACCCGGGGCCGGTGAAGTTCGAGCGCATGTCGATCAAGATCGTGCCCGAAGACTCCAGCCGCCTGGCGGCCATGATGGGCGGGCGCTTCGATATCACGCCGCATTTCCCCACGCAGTTCATCGACCAGGCCAAGAAGGCGCCGATGCTCAATGTGGAAAAGGCCAACCCCAATTTTCAGCTGATGTACTTTGGTTTCAAGGCTGATCGTCCGCTGGTCAATGACAAGCGTGTGCGTGAAGCCATGAGCATTGCGCTCAACCGCGCCGAGCTGACCAAGGCTGTGATGCTGGGCCAGGCCGAGCCGGCCTATACCTACATCGACCCGAATGCGCTGGATTTTGCGCCGTCCACCAAGGGCATCATCAAGGAAGATCTCAACCGCGCGAAGAAGCTGCTTGATGAGGCCGGCTGGAAGCCAGGCCCGGATGGCATCCGGGTGAAGGATGGTGTGCGTTTGGCCCCCATCGTGTACATCCCGCAGGTCACCTACTTTCCGCGTATGACCGAAGCCATCCAGGGGCAACTGCGCAAGATTGGCGTGGACTGGCGCATCACTGCGCTGGACTCCACGATCATGCCAGCCAAGCTCAGCGGGCAGGATTTTGATATGTGGACCGTGACCGTTCCGTATCTGTCTGCCGGTGAGCTGATGAATTTCTACTTCGATTCAGCGCAAATCCCTGTGCCCAATCGCATGAACTACAAGGATGCCCAGACCGATGAGTCGATCCGACTCGGTCGCGTCGCCCTCACCGATGCCGATCGCGCCAAGGCTTATGGCGCAGCGCAGGAGCGGGTGATGAATGAGCACCTCTGGATCCCGGTCATGAACGTCAACATGTATCAGACCTCCAACAAGAAGCTCAAGGGCGCCCGCGCGCACATGCTCTTTCAGTACACCTTCTACAAAGGTCTGGATGTTTCGTACTGAGGCGGGCTGATGGCGCATGTTCTGATGAGCCCCGGTCTTACTCTGTCCGCTGTCCGATCTCGAGCATGGAGCGTTGAGCGATGAGTGCTGCACACCCCTCGGGCACTGCTACGGCAGTGCGCTCCGGGCAGGCGCCAGCTGAGGGTGAAGCGCTCCTGCAGGTTCGTGAACTCAAGACCTGGTTTGAAACCGATCGCGGTCTGTTCCGTGCGGTGGATGGCATCAGCTTCGATGTCGGGCGGGGGCGCACAGTCGGGCTGGTGGGTGAATCAGGCTGCGGCAAGAGCGTGACGTCCTTGTCCCTGATGGGGCTCGTGGCGTCCCCGCCCGGCAAGGTCAGTGCCGAGTCAATCCGCTTCGAAGGTCAGGACCTGCTCGGACTGTCGCCGCAAGCCCGGCGGATGTTGCGTGGTTCCCGGATGTCCATGGTCTTTCAGGAGCCGATGACTTCGCTCAACCCGGTTCACACCATTGGTCGGCAGATCGTGGAGGTGATCCGTGCGCATCGCGATCTCAGCATGGAGGCGGCACGTGCGCGCGCTGTCGAGGTGCTTGAGTTGGTGCGTATTCCATCGGCTGCACAGCGCCTGGACGATTTTCCGCACCACCTCTCGGGCGGCATGCGCCAGCGGGTGATGATTGCCATGGCCCTGGCGTGTGAGCCTGCCCTGTTGATCGCGGATGAACCCACAACCGCTCTGGATGTGACGATTCAGGCGCAGATACTCGAACTGCTTCGTGATCTCCAGCAGCGCCTGGGCATGGCCATCCTGATCATCACCCACGATCTGGGTGTGATCGCGGAGCTGGCGGATGAGGTCATCGTGATGTACGCAGGCAAGATCGTTGAGAGCGCACCGGTGAGTGCCTTGTTCAACGATCCGCAGCATCCGTACACCATCGGGTTGCTGGGTTCAATTCCAAGGCTCGATGTCGAGCGCTCCCGGTTGGCGACCATCGAAGGCACGGTTCCGAGTCCGGCCCGCCAGCCAGCCGGCTGCCGATTCGCGCCGCGTTGCCCATTCTCAAATCCGCGCTGCCATGCGGAGCCGCCTCCGCTGCGTGAAATGGCGCCAGGCCATCAGGTGGCATGCTGGCTGGCTCCGGTTGAGTTGCTGCAGTCATCAGTCGACGTAGCTACAGGGGTCGGGTCATGAACGCGCCGCATGCTGTCCCACAGGCTGCGAGCGATGCCGGTGCAATCGACGCGCCCCTCTTGAGTGTGCGCAGCCTTGTGAAGCACTTTCCGGTCAAGCGTGGCGTGATCGTCAATCGCACCGTGGGCTCGGTGCGTGCAGTGGATGATGTGAGCTTTGATATCGCGCGGGGAGAGACGCTGGCTCTGGTTGGGGAGTCAGGCTGCGGCAAATCCACCACCGGGCGCATGATCTTGCGTCTGATGGCGCCGACGGGAGGCTCGATCCAGTTTCAGGGGCAGGAAATCGCCACCCTTGGTGACGACGCGATGCGACGCATGCGGCGCCACCTTCAGATCATCTTCCAGGACCCGTACGCCTCGCTGAATCCGCGTATGACCGTGGGCGACATTCTCCTGGAGCCGATGCAGGTTCATGACATTGGCACGCCCGAGGAGCGTTCTGCGCGCGTGCGCGAATTGCTCGACCTGGTCGGCCTGTTACCGGAGCATGCCCGAAGGTACCCGCATCAGTTCTCAGGCGGGCAGCGCCAGCGCATTGGCATTGCGCGCGCGCTGGCGGTACAGCCCGATCTGATCGTGTGCGACGAGCCGGTCTCTGCGCTCGATGTCTCGATTCAAGCGCAGGTTGTGAACCTGCTGCAGGATCTGCAGCAGCGCTTCGGGCTTTCGTACCTCTTCATCGCTCACGACCTTGCCGTGGTCAAGCACATCAGCGATCGCGTTGCGGTGATGTACCTGGGCAGACTGGTTGAGGTGGCTGACAAGCAAACCTTGTACGCACACCCACTGCATCCCTATACCCAGGCGCTGTTGTCGGCCATCCCTCGCCCGGACCCTGGCGCGCAACGTCAGCGCATCATGCTGACCGGCGATGTGCCCAGTGCGATGAAACCGCCCGAGGGGTGCCGCTTCCATACCCGTTGTCCGCATGCACAGGAGAGATGCCGCCAGGAGGTTCCGATTTTGCGCGAAGCGCAGCCTGGTCACCGCGTGGCTTGCCATTTCTTCGAGACGCTGCCCGCCCCCGCGCCGTATGCGCCAGGGGCTGCGGGTCAGGCTGTCCGTTTTGAGCGGCGGCTCGCCGCCTTCGAAGCGGCAGCGCGTGACTGCACCGCCTCGAGGGGTTGAGACTGGCTTATTCCGGCGTATAGCCGACGTTCTTCATCATGTCCTGGAAGGTGCCCACCAGGCGGGTCTGACGGGTCTGGAACTCGGTGGGTGTGGACGTGAGGACGTCCAGCCCCATGCCTTCCAGCTTACCGCGCAGATCGGCCGATTCGGTGGTCGCGCGCAGTTCGCGGTTCCAGGCGTCAATGATGGCTGGCGGCATCTTGGGTGGCCCATAGAAGCCGTAAAAGCCCTCGTAGGTCGCCTTGGGGTGCCCCAGCTCAGCGAAGGTCGGAATATCGGGTGCTGACGCCGATCGCTTTTGCGAACTCACGCCCAGAATGCGCAGGCGCCCGGCCTGATGCTGGGTGAGAAAGTCGGTCAGGCCACCGCACCCTGCGGGAATGTGTCCTGCCATGAGATCAGTCATTAGCGGTGCAGCGCCTTTGTAGGCCACTGCTTCCAGCGGAAATCCGACCGACTGGCCCAGCAGGTTACCTACGAATTGCGTATTGCTGCCCAGGGCGGTCGTGCCGAAGTTGTGCCGGTTCGGGTTCTGCTTGAGCCAGGCAATGTATTCGGCCAGGGTGCGAACGTTCAGCGTGTTTGATGCCACATAGGCGGTGCAGGTCAGGCCGGTGAGCACGATCGGCGTCAGGTCACGTTCCAGATCGAAGCCTGGATTTTTGCGCGTGACCGCTTGAGCGACTGTGGTGGCCGAGGTACCGAACATCAGCACCGTGCCATCTGGAGGCAACTTTTTCAGGGCGTCAATCGCAATCACACCGCTTGCGCCCGCACGATTTTCAACCACCACGTTCAGGCCGGTGCGTTCCCGCATTTTTTCCGCACAGGCGCGTGCCATGAGGTCTGTGCCGCCCCCTGGCGGGAAGCCCGCCAAAATGCGGATTGTCCCGGAAGGCAGCCCGGAGGCGGATTGCGCAAAGGCCTGAGGCATGAGCCCACCGAGGCTCGCTGCACCGGCAGCTTGAATCAGCGCCCGACGCTGGCGCGAAGTTGAATGCATGGTGTTTCTCCTGATGCTTAGCCCCGTGATCAGGGCAGCTGAGCCAGGCTTGTGCCTGGCGCTCGGTCAGTACTTACGGACCCTTTACTTACTGGCCCTTTGTGCAGGGTGTGGACGCACAGCCGCACCCCCCTGCTGGTCTTGCTGCGTGATTGCTGAAAATCAGGCCGCCACGGCTGGGTGGTAACCGAGGATGGCCTTGGTCTCGAGAAACTCCTCCAGACCCCACACGCCGAATTCCCGGCCATTGCCGGATTGCTTGTAGCCGCCAAATGGTGAGCCCGGATCAACACCCGCACCATTCACATGAATGTTGCCGGCACGGATCTGGCGCGCCACCTTGCGGGCACGCTCGATATCACCTGACTGCACATAGCCAGACAGGCCATAGGGCGTGTCGTTGGCAATGCGCACGGCGTCGGCGTCGTCCTGATAACCGATGATGGACAGCACCGGCCCGAAGATTTCCTCGCGGGCAATGGTCATCTGGTTGGTAACGTGCGAGAACACGGTGGGCTTCACGAAGTAGCCCTTGCTTAGTCCCTCGGGCAGGCCAGTGCCGCCGATTTCCAGTTTGGCGCCTTCATCGATGCCCTTCTGGATCAGGGCCTGGATCTTGTCGAACTGCATCTTCGAGACGACCGGACCGGCCTTCGTTTCAGCCGAGTTCGGGTCGCCGACCGTCACCTTTGCAGCGGCCGCCTTGGCAATGGCTGCCGCCTCGTCCATGCGGCTCATCGGCACCAGCATGCGGGTGGGCGCGTTGCAAGATTGACCGGTGTTGCTGGTGCACGAGAACAGGCCGGCGCTGATGGCTTTCGAGAAATCGGCGTCGTCCAGAATGATGTTGGCCGACTTGCCGCCGAGTTCCTGCGTGACCCGCTTGACCGTGGGCGCAGCGTTTTGCGCCACCAGCACGCCTGCGCGTGTGGAGCCCGTGAACGACACCATGTCCACTTCGGGGTGCTTCGAGAGGGCCGTGCCCACGCCGGGGCCGTCACCGTTCACCAGATTGAATACACCGGCCGGCACACCTGCTTCATGCAGCACCTCTGCAAACAGGATCGCGTTGAGCGGAGCGATTTCGGTGGGCTTGAGCACCATAGTGCAGCCTGCGGCAAGTGCCGGGGCGACCTTGGCTGCGATCTGGTTAAGCGGCCAGTTCCAGGGGGTGATGAGTGCGCACACGCCAATGGCTTCGTGCACCACGCGGCTGCGGCCCACATCCTTTTCCCATTCAAAAGCCTTGAGGGCCTTGAGTGCGTGCATCAGATGGCCCAGGCCCGAGGGGGCTTGAGCGGCGCTGGCCAGCGACATGGGCGCACCCATTTCCTTGGACACCGCCTCGGCGATCTCGGGCATGCGACGCTTGTAGACAGCGATGATTTTTTCGAGCAGGGCAGCACGCTCATCGATCGAGGTTTGCGAAAAGCTCTCGAAGGCGCGGCGCGCGGCCTTCACGGCGCGATCGACGTCCTGTTCGTCGCCGATGGCAACCGTGCCGATGACTTCTTCGGTCGCCGGGTTGATCACCGGCAGGGTGGTGGTGCTTTGCGGTGCGACCCACTGGCCGTCAATGTAGAACTTGAGTGCGTTATCCATGGATTCCCCCTAAGTACGTTTCTGAGTGCATTACTGTGTGCGCATGACATGCGGCCGCCCCTCGGCCGTCAACCCCCGATGCTACCGCATGGCGCGGGGCGGCAACTCGACGAAGTCGCCCGCCCGCTTTTCCGCGTTGGCGCGAATCGCCTCCTGAATTTCCTCTTTTTGCAGCATGCTGGCATTCCAGATGCCGATGTAGTCCAGACCGTCGGCTGTGCCATGGTCGCGGGCGTAGGTGATCATCTTCTTGCAGCCGTATACCGCCAGCGGAGCCTTTGAGGCAATGTCGCGGGCAATGGCCATCACTTCTGCAAGCATGGTGGCGTGATCAGGGAACACGCGATTCACAAGCCCGCAGGCCTGTGCTTCGCGCGCAGGCATCCGCCGCGCGGTATAGGCCAACTCGCGCACGATACCCTCCGGAATCAGCTTGACCAGCCGGGGGAAAGTGCCCACATCGGCGGTCATGCCAATGTTGGTTTCGAAAATGGTGATGAAGGCGTCCTCGGTGGCGTAGCGCATGTCGCAGGCGGTGACCAGATCGACGCCACCGCCAATACACCCGCCCTGAATAGCGGCCAGCACCGGAATGCGGCATTGCTCGAGCGCGGTGAAGGTGCGCTGCATGTCCAGCACATGATCGTAGAAGCGCGCGCCATGCTGAAGGCGGGCAGCGCGCTGGGCGTCCGGGCCGGGCGCGATGCTGTTATCGGCGAACATGCCGGTATCGATACCCGATGAAAAATGCGGCCCAGTCGATGAAATCACGATCACTCTGGCACGCGATTGGCCATCGATGTCGTGAATGATGCGCGGCAGTTCGTCCCAGAAGGCGCGAATCATGTTGTTGCGCTTGTCGGGGCGGTTGAGCACCACATGCGCGATGCGGTCGGTGATGGAGACGTCGAAGCACTGGTAGGTCATGGCGTGTCCTGAATGAGGCGAATTCCGATCTTAGCCTGCGACGACCTGACCGCATGGTCTGACACAATCACGCATCTGGGCAGGATGTCGGGGCCGTTCAGACCTGCCGCATGTCCGATGTACACACCGTGGCGCAACACCTTTGCGCCGAACCATAACGACTCCGGGAGCACTCGAATGAATGTCTATGAAGCCGTTGGTAGCCGCCGATCCATCCGTGATTTCCAGGACAAACCGGTTGACGCTGCCGTGATCAGGAAGGTGCTGAGTGCCGCAGCCCGTTCGGCCTCAGGCGGCAATCTGCAACCCTGGCACATCGATGTCGTGGGGGGCGCCGAGCTGGACCGGCTCAAGGACATCATGCGCACACGGGTTGTGGAAGCACCGGGCGGTGATGAGGTGAAGGACTACAGCATCTATCCGCCTGAACTTGTGGCGCCGTACCGCGACCGGCGCTTCGCAGTGGGCGAAGACATGTATGCGCTGCTCGGTGTGCCCCGTGAAGACAAGGCAGGCCGGTTGCGCTGGTTTGCCCGTAACTACCAGTTCTTCGGCGCGCCGCTCGCGTTGTTCTGCACCGTGGATCGCCGTATGGGCATGCCGCAATGGTCCGACCTGGGCATGTATCTGCAGACGGTGATGCTGCTGTTGCGTGAAGAAGGCCTCGATAGCTGCGCACAGGAATGCTGGGCGGTCTATCCCCAGACTATTACCGCTTTTCTGGGTACGCCAGCCGAGCGCATGCTCTTCACCGGCATGGCGATCGGTTATCGCAATGAAGCGGCCAAGATCAATGATCTGGTCACACGCCGTGCACCGCTGGAGGAATTTGCAAGCTTTCGGGGTATTTGAGTCTGGCGCGCCGCCTCATACATCCATGATCCATCGGTCAGGAGCGACTGCATGGCTGCGCGCGTACCGGCTGTTTCTCACTGCTCGATCTGAATGCTCGCATCGCGTGCGACCTTGTTCCAGCGTTTGATTTCATTGCCGACATAGGTCTGGAACTGGGCCAGGGAGAGGGTGCCAGGCTCGATCGAGAGGGTCGCAAGCCGTTCCTTCAGGGCCGGATGTGCCATGGTGGCACCGACTTCGCTGCGCAGTTTTTCAAGGACGACCGCGGGCGTCTTCGCAGGCGCGACCAGCCCCCACCATTACTCGACCAACAGGTCATCAAAGCCGCGCTCTCCCACGACTGGAACCTCAGGCAGCGCGGCCATGCGCTTTGACCCAGTGACACTGATGGCCTTGATGCGCCCGGTCCTGAGGGTGCCCTGTCCGGTGGCGAGCGTTGCGAAAAACAGTTGCACTTCACCCGCACCAAGATCGAGCAGTGCCGGGGCGCACCCTTGTACGACACATAGACGAACTTTGCGCCGGTCGAATGCCGGATCGTCTCGCCAATCAGATGCGAGACAGACACGGTACCGACCGTTGCAAAGGACAGTCCCTTGCCCTCTCGGGATACGGCGACCACCTCTTTGAGGTTGTTTGCCTTCGTTTGGCTGTTGGTGAACAGGATCATCGGGGCGCTGCCAAGGTGCGCTACAGTGACCAGATCGGTGTTCAGGTCATAAGGCACTTTGCTCAACAGCGCCTGCGCCTAGGCATGAGGCAATTCGATGACGGTGAGGGTGTATCCGTCGGCAGGGGATTTGGCGGCCATGTCTACGCCAAGCGTGCGCCCCAATGCATCGGTACTGCCACCCGAGGACCACGGCACGATCAGTCGAATCGGCTTGTTAGGAAAGCTCTGGGCTCGGGCTGCCGGTGTCGGGACAATTGCGCACAGCGCAATCTTGGCGGCGCTCACGGCCAGTAGTGCATACAGGCGGCGCATCGGGTGTACCCCAGTGTGGCGGACCTTGATCCGCATCGATGGCAGATCCTCGCAAATTGGCAGACGAGGAGTCTGATTGGGCCTCAGAGGGGGCGTGATCGGTCCGATTGACGCGGTTTGTTAACTGTGCAATTCTCACAGTATAGAAATCACCTGGATCTGTGAAAAGACCGCGTTGCGATGGACTCAGCCGGACAAACCGAAGCGCACGAGCCCGTGCATGAGTGCGAACACCATGCGCTGCTGACTTCGCTGGTGCACGCGTATCGAACCCCCATTTTCCGATTCATCCAGCAGCAGATCCACCATGTCTGGGATGCGGAAGACTTGACCCAGCAGGCGTTCTTCGAGGCGCTCAGGGGATTCGACCGCTTCCGTGGAGAGTCTCAGTATTCGACCTGGCTCTATGGCATCGCACAGAATTTGGTCTGGAACTACATGTCCCGCGATCGGCGTCGCCGACTGAAATGGGATTCCGACGAGTGTCTGAATCAGTTGGCATGCGAACGCCCGGACCCCATGGCGCAACGTGCGCTGACTCAGATGCTTACCATGTTGCAACGCGAAATCGATCTGTTGCCTCCGAAGCTCAGCATGCCTTTGATGCTGGCCTCGCTTGACGAATGCAGTTACGAAGAAATCGCGGAGTCGCTGGAAATCCCTTTGGGCACGGTTCGCAGCCGGATTTCCCGCGCCAGAACAAGCCTGCGCAAGTCGTTGGATCAGGAGCAAGACGCGCTGCTGGTCTGATTTGCACGACTCCTCCTATCCGGTTGGAGGGGTCCCTGCGTACCGGGGCTTGTGACTCAACGCGCGGACGGTGCCTTGTTCAGCACATCCTCGATCAGCAGCCGCGCATCGACATCGACTTCACGAATAGCCGTGCGCACCTGAGTGGTGGCCTCCAGCCGGCGCGCCCATTCCATCGCCTGATTCCTGTCGGCGAAGGGTCCGACACGGAATCGGCGCAGCTCGCCGTCAGGGATCATCGTGAACTTCTCAATGGGCCATCCGAGCGCAAACGCCGCTGACGCCCGGGCAACGGTGGCCGAATTCGGCTGCATCGGTCCGGTCTCGATGACAAAGGCTACCGTCGTGGTGCCAGGCTGAGTCGAAATCGAAACAGGTGGAGGGATTCGAGCGGGCGCAGGCACAGCGTCAATCACTTGTACGGTCTGGTTGGCACCAAATCCCACAAGACTGAGAATGCGAGGCTTGATCATGAACAGCCGCTCTCGTCGCTGCACAGAAGTCGATCGGTTTGAAAACAGCAACCCGAACCCTGGCAGATCCCCGGCAATGGGTACCTTGTTGTTACTCTGCAAAACCTGATCCTGGCTGTACCCTGCAATCAGCAGGGTGTCATCCGGACGCACCATCGTTTGCGTACTGACCGTGCTGCGACGTACCGTCGGCAATTGGTCGATCTTCTGGTCTTGAATGCGACCATCCTCAATATCGATCACCAGTTGCACCAAGCGCTCATTGCCCTCTGTGATCACCCTTGGGGTGACCTTCAGGGTCGTGCCCGCCGTGACGGGGGTGACCGTGGCGACACGTTCGCCCGTTGTTCGAATGTAGAAGGTTTCCGATAGATCAAGTAAAGCCCCGACGTTATCGACGGTGGTGACCGAAGGTGTGCTCTGAATCGTGGCGTCGCCTTGAGACTCGAGCAATCGGATCTGACTGACCAGATAGTTTCCGGTTTCAGCCAGCAGGCTACCAGGAGTCAATCGTGCGGCCGCACTGCCTAACACGACCGACAGCGTTCCTGGTGGCGGAACGACGTTCAGGTTGCCAAACCCGGCTGCGACTCCGCCGCTGCGCCCGCCCCAGTTGATGCCGAGATCTTTGGCCCGCTCGGTGTTGACATCAAGAATCATGGCCTCGATCTCGATCAGAGCGGTCGGCACATCCAGCCGCTCGATGAGTTGTTTGTAGATCGGAAGTCGTTCGCTGTAATCCTGGATGATGAGCGCGTTCAGCCGCGGGTCAGACTGGATCGAAGGCAGTGCGCGGCGCATGTAATCGTTGCGCTCGGCGGGTCCTTCTATCATCGAGCGCCGCCCTCCTTCTCGCGCAAGCGGTTCGCGCAAGCCCCCGCCCTCTCGCAAGCGCGATTCGCGATCGGCGAAAGTAGGTGTATTGATGTCAGGCCCGATGGTGGGCGCGCGGGTCAGTGCCGCCTCAAGCGGATCGATCGGCTCATCGGTGGCGTAGCGTCCGCCTGGGGCATTGACCATTGCACGCAAAATGCTGGCCAGACCAGGGGTGACGAATTCCCGGTCTCGGTAGCGGATCGTCCGATCTTCGGAAGAAGCGTACTTCAGCCGAAAGACCATTGCCTGGCGTGCCGAGGTGGCGGCCGGCAAGGCCCTCAATGTGTTTTCGACAAGTGCCACATAGCTGGGCGGGCCGGAGACCAGAACCGTATTTTGACCTGGCAACTCAGCCCAGCCAAATTTGCTGTCGAGAATGCCCAGGTCAGTGAGCGCCTTTTTCAGTGCAGGCAGGCTGGCGGATGGCACCTGCATATTGCGTGTGATCGATTCACTCGCCTTGCTGATGTACAGCGTGCCTTGACTCACATACCAGAGAAATCCGTAGACCCCTCCGAGCTTGGAGATGAAGTCGGTCGGGTTGGGGCTGCTGAAACGACCGTTCACGACCCCTTGTATTCCGGGCGACAGATTCAGAGAAAGATTGAACGTCCGGGCGAACTCAGCAATCACCGACTCGAGTGAGGCCTTTTCAGAGAAATGACTGTACGGCGCTTCAGGCCAGGGTGGCGGCCCCGCTCGTGATGCCATCGGGCACCACAAGGCAGCGATCACTGACAGGCACAGCAAAGCGCGCACTGGCCCAGTCTGCGCCAATGTCTGGCGCAGACGCACACTCAGGGCTTCAAGCCCTGCGCGCATAACCTGCTTTTGCACAGCGCTTCGCTGCACTAGGTGCTCCCAAGTTCCTGAACGATGCCGGTCTGAGTCCAAAATGCGAGCGCTGCGACAAACTCAGCCAACTCAAACTCCAGGCGCTCCAGACCGATATCCGCCGGCAAGGTTTGCTGTAGCAGAAGCCTGTGGCGTGAGGTATCAAAGCTCAACGTACTGGCACGCGATTGCATCAGACCTGTCCCGCGGGCGGCCAGTGTCTGCAGCATGCGATCCACTTCCTGCTTTTCCAGGCGGTCTGCCAGATCCAGGACCGTCGCAAACACTGCCAGGCGACGCCCCGGCGTCTGCTCAAGATGGACACGGTACCGATCCTCGAATGTCAGTGTCAGTCGCCCGTCGCGCCGCAACGCACCCGAGGCCATGCCGTGTGCAGTCATGAGCGCACGGACTGCCGCAGGGACGTCTGGTGAGCTGGATGGATTTTGCACGCGGTTACTCCGAAGGCCTGTTCATGTCTTGCACCAGGCGTAGCACCTGAGCGACGGCCTCGATGAGTTCGGATGGGATGTATTGCTCCAACTCGGCACCGTCCATCAGGGCATGCGCAAGCGGGATGTTCTGCAGCACCGGAACCCCCGCCTCTCGAGCAGCCTGAATCATACGTTCGGCCAGAATGCCTTCGCCCTTAGCCAGCACCACAGGCAAGGGTGTTGAATCCTGATCGTACAAGATGGCAATGGCCAGGTGGGTTGGGTTGGTGACGATAACCGTCGCCCGACGGCTGTTGTCGATGGCCGCCTCCTGCAGCATTTCCTTGTGAAGATGTCTTCGCATCTGCTTGATATAGGGATCGCCTTCCGCCTCTTTGTATTCCTGCTTGACCTCTTCCTTGCTCATCATCAGGCCTTTGATGTGCTGATGTTTCTGCCAGGCATAGTCAGCGGCAGAGATCGCGGCATAGGCCAAAGCCACATTCAGAATCAGTATCGTGACCAGTGTGCCCAATGCTGCACTCAGGCCGGGTACGCCCCCGCCTGGAAGTGTCATGAGCATTGGCAAAGCGTCTCGCAAGACAAGGGTCAACAGCACGGACAAGAAAATGATCTTCAGGGTGGATTTGAGAAACTCCACCAGGTTCTTGATTGAAACAATATTTTTGACGTTAGTGGCGATGTTGAGTTTCTTGCCGGAAGGCTTGATCGCCTTGAACGAAAAGAGCATGCCGGTCTGAATCAATTCGATAAACAAACCCAGACCAATCACGATACCCAGCACCGGCAGCATGATGAGAATGGCTTCATTCACAAGTTTGGTCACCACCACATTCACGGCAGCTTCGAAGGGCAGATCAAGCGTCGCTGCAGGCAGCAGTACCATTTCGCCCATCGACTTGAAGATGCCTTTGCTGTTGACAATGAAGTAGCCGAAGAGCGCAACAATCAGTACCGTCTGAGTGAGGTCCTTGCTTTTTCCTACCTGACCTTCTTCGCGTGCCTTGCGCAGCTTTTTCGCTGTGGGATATTCAGTCTTCTCGCTCATCGGGTTGGCTCCTGCGCAACGCCCGGCGCTGTGCGCCATTGCTGATCAAGATAGGGAACGATGCCACTGAATTCGCGTTCATATGCGGCGCCGTAGGTGAACAGCGTCGAGACATACAGCCCCAGCACCAGAAATGCAATCGCGCACTTGATCGGCATGGCAAGGAAAAAAACCTGCAACTGCGGCACAAAGCGGCTCACGAGTGCCAGCCCCACTTCAGCCAACAGCATCGCCACCATGGCAGGCGACGCAAGCAAAATAGCCACCCGCGCCATTTTGGAGAGCTGGTCGAGCAGCAACTTTGCGGTGTCGTCATGCATGCTCGGAAACCACGTGAGCAAAGGCCAAAGCATGAAGCTTTCGTAGAGCATTCCCAGCAGAAGCATGAATCCTCCGCTGATGAAGAAAAATACGATAAATGCTTGATTGAAGAGTTGTCCGAGTGGCGAGCTGTCGTTGCCTGTCATGGGATTGAGCGTGGCGGCCACACTGGCACCGCGCTGGTTGTCGATGAGAAAGCCCAGCGATTCAAAAGCCCAGAAGGGGATGGCGACCAGATAGCCCATCACAAAGCCGATGAAAATCTCTTTGACAATGATCAGGACGACTTGGGCGCCAAAAAAGCCCTGAGGTAACTCAAGAGGGATGAGCGCTGGAGCCAAGTGTGCACCGATTGCGGCACACATTGCATAGCGCAGTAGGCCTGGCATCACGGAGGTGCTGAACAGCGGGATGGCCAGAAACATGGCGATGATGCGCGGCTGCGTACAGGCAATCGCCAGCAGGAACGTTTGTATGTGCTCATACAGGGCAGCTTCGGACATTTCAGAGTCTGTTCGAAGCGCCTAGCGAACAAGCAGCGGAAACTGCTCGAAAATGGACGCGGTGTAATTGAAAAGCTCGCCGCCGATCCAACGAGCGGTCAACAACAGGGTCAGCATCACGGCAATCAGCTTGATACCGAACGACAGCGTTTGTTCCTGGATCTGCGTGAGCGCTTGAAAAAGAGAGAAAAGTGTACCGACGACCGACGCAACAATAATAGGTGGCAACGACAGCCACAGCACCAGGTACAGCGCCTGCGCAAGAAAGGTGACCAGATCAGGGCTACTCATCGCGAGTCCTCGCAGGCCGAATGCAGGGCTGAAGTCACAGTCATGCGTAAGTCAGAACCAGGCCGTGAATCAGTCTGGACCAGCCGTCAACCGAGATGAACAGAAAAAGTTTCAGAGGCAGGGAAATCGTGACTGGAGAGACCATCATCATGCCCATCGCCAGCAGGATGTTGGAAACGATCAGGTCAATGACGATAAATGGCAGGAACAGCAAAAATCCGATCTGGAAGGCCGAGGTCAGTTCGCTGACCAGAAATGCTGGCATAAGCACCAGAAAGTCTGTGCTCCTCACGTCGGCGGCCATCTCCTTACCCCACATGCGCCGCGCGGTACTCACGAAAAAATCGCGCTGTTCGGGCTTGCTGTGACGTTCCATGAAACCGCGCAATGGCTCGGCGCTGGCGCGTGCCGCGTTGACCATCGAGATGAGCGATCGCTGGTCAGGCTGAACCGCGATGGCCGTCTCAACCATGCGGTAACCAACAGGCGCCATGATATAGGCGCTCAGGATGAGCGCCATGCCATACAGCGCAATATTCGGTGGCATCTGCTGTACGCCCAATGCGTTGCGCACTAAGGCCATGACCACAGCGATCTTGAGAAACGACGTGGTGGTCACCACCAGAACCGGCAGCAGAGTCAAGACCGCCAGGACGAGGATCAGGCTGATCGGGTCCATCGTAGTCATCGGTCGCCCTCTGGTGCGACGCGAGCCAGCGTGGCCAGGGTGACGCCTAATCTGCCATCGATCTCTACCAGTTCTCCGGTGCCAATCACGGCGCCATTGGCCCGAATGGTTACCGCTGAGCTCAAGGGGCGATTCAGCTCCAGCGCCTGACCCACCTGTAGACGCTTCAACTCGCCCAGAGTCAGGGTGCGCTCACCCAGATCAAACGTCAGTCGAACCGGCACCTGCTCGATCGGCACCGGTTCATTTTGGGGCGGAGAAGTATCAGACTCGGATGCCATGGCAAATCCTGCCGCTGTCACGGGTTGAAGAACGATCAATTGCATGTCCTGCCACTGCACCAGCACACCGATCGTGTCCTGCGTCAGCCAAAGCTGGTTCGACTGACCGAGTTGGGTGTGCTGCATCAGGACGGTGTCGCCCTGAACTAATCCACCCAGCGCCTGCGTTGTCATCATCGCGGTGCCGATTTGCGCGCGCAGCACGATGGGCAGCGCGTCGTCAGCAAGCACGTTATCCGCGGGCTCCAGCATATTCACCAGGCCTGCCATCAGCATCAGCCCCAGCGTGCTTGTCGACAGTGCGCCACGCAAGTGAAGACCGTTTCGGCGAAGCGTCATGCCGAAGCTGTGAGCAGGCAAAGAGAACGCGTGAGGCGCCCGGTCGATCCGCGAGATGGAGGCCGGCCCGCGTCCAAGAGCTTGCAGTTGGTTGATCAGATCGTTTAGGAGGTATTCCAGTGCAGCGCCGGCGAAATGAGCCGACAACTCGGGCACATCGATATCGGGCAGGCGTGCCGCGATCCAAGCCTCGCAGGCCTGTGCAGACAGACGGATCAGAAAGGGTGCGCCGGCCCAGCTGCACTGCACGACCCAGTCGCCGGAGTCAGGCTCAGACAGTGCTGCAGCAACAGGCCATGGCTCAAGGGTCAGTGCCCACGGCTCACCTGCAAGCATAACCTCGCGCTCGATGACTCGCTGAGCCAGCAGGCTGCGTGCAGCCGCTTCATTGCGGCTCAAGCTCGCCCATACCAAGGGGCGGATACCTGGCGAGGTTTGCGTCATGGCCGATCTGGATGCCCTGTTCCAGGAAGTCTTGTCCCAGGATGGCCGTCCGGATGTCCGCTGGCCTCATTCAGGCAGGGCCACTCCTCATCGTCGGTCTGTACTCGAATCAGTACATTCCTGTTGAGCCGCTGGGCGAGGACGTGTGCTTGCGCACGGGCTTGAGTATTGAGATTCTGACGGGCGGCATCGTTACTGCAAATGAAATCAACCTGTAGCCGACCCTCGGCTTCTCGCACGATGACAGTAACCCCGGGCATTGACTTGAGGTCCATGCGAACCTGACGTGCTCCGTGAGAGCCTTGTTCGACCATCAGCCGCTCGAGCTGACTGCGCAGCAGATCTTGTAACCCAGGGTCAGGAGCAGGTTGGGCGTGCATCGTGCCGCGCGACACCGCTGCACCGAACAGCTCGAAAGGAGTGGAGTGCTGCGCGACGGTGCTGGGCGGACGATCCTGTCCCATCTCGCCGTTACCGACGGTGCTGGTCATCGCCCGCTGAAAGCGTTCCTTGGCCTCAGGCGATGGCGCAACACTGCTTGCAGGTGGCTTTTTCTGGTCGTTGGGGTCTTCATGCGAACGGCGTCCGGAATGTCCGGTCAGTCCGGACGCCGCAGACTGTTCCTTCGAACTGGTCAGACCGACAGGCTGATCGATGCTCATGCGTCGTCTCCTGTACCGGCACTCCAGTCGACGCGTTCACGGCGCCGCTCATTGATTTCCTCCAACTCGGCGACTTCTTTACGGTCAGCTTCCTGAGCCAGCTCCTGCGAATACACCCCGGCCAGCTGTACGAATTTCTCTTTGACCCGCACCGCTGAGGCATGTTGTGCCCGAACTGCCCGCAGCGTATCAAGCTCGCCGAAGTATGCCTTCTCGGCCTTCGCAAGATTGTCGCGGTGTCGATGCTCCAGTGTGCGAAGGATCACGATTTCCTGTTGAACGGCCTCGATGTCACGCAACTTGACGACCCGGTTGCACAGGTCTGAATACAGCGCCTGTTCGTGTGTCAGCGCCGAATCGATGAAACGTGACAGGGTCTGCTCCGTTGCCTCCTTGTGTGCCTCCGCGGCGCTCACCGTTGCACGCTGACGCCCCACCGCTGCTTCAGCCTTCTCGGTACGAAAGGTCTTGATCGCTAGCAACTCATGCAACATGTTCATCGATGACTCAGCCTTTCACCAATGATTTAAGGTCAGCCAGTGTTTTGTCCCAGACTGCAGCCTCCTGCGTCCCCTGGCGAAGAAAGGCTTGTATCCGCGTCTGGCTGTCGATGGCTTCGTCGGTGGTCGCGTCGCCGCCGCGCTGGTACTCGCCAATCTTCACAAGCAGCTCGACTTCCGCGTACTTGGCCATCAGTTCACGCAGACGACCCGCATGCGCTCGGTGTTCGGTGCTCACGATATGGTTCATCACCCGACTGGCCGAAGCCAGAACATCGACCGCCGGATAGTGGTTGGCTGCGCCGAGTTTGCGCGATAGAACGATATGACCGTCGAGAATCGAGCGCGTCTCGTCAGCAATCGGCTCGGTCATGTCGTCGCCTTCAACCAGCACGGTGTAGAGCGCGGTGATCGAGCCCGTTTCGTTCATGCCAACGCGCTCCATCAATTTGGGCAGTGTGGCGAACACGCTGGGTGGGTAGCCCCGTCGGGTTGGCGGCTCTCCGGCCGCCAGTCCGATTTCGCGCTGGGCGCGGGCAAATCGCGTGACGCTATCCATGAGAAAGAGCACCCGCTTGCCCTGGTCGCGAAAGTATTCGGCAATTGCGGTGGCGACATACGCGGCTTTGGCGCGCTCCATTGAACTTTTGTCCGAGGTCGCGCAGACCACTACGCTTTTGCGCAGCCCGGCTTCGCCCAGCTCATGCTCAATGAACTCACGCACCTCACGACCGCGCTCACCAATCAGGGCGATCACGGTGACGTCGACTTCGGCGCCCTTCACCAGCATGCCCATGAGGGTCGATTTTCCGCCACCGGCAGCAGCGAAGATGCCCATGCGCTGGCCTTCGCCGCAGGTCAACATGCTGTCGAGCACGCGAACGCCCAGGCGCAGCGGCGTGTCGATGATCCGGCGTCTCAATGGGTCAGGCGAGTTCGCGAAGACCGGGTAATAGCGAGTCACTTCGAGGGGGCCGCGCTCCGGTTCATCCATCGGTCGTCCAAGCCCATCCAGTACGCGCCCTAATAGCCCGTCGCCGACCGGTACCATGTGTTCGCGGCCCGTCGGAATGACCTCGGTTGCGCCGCTGATGCCATACATTTCTCCGATCGGCGTCAGCAGTGCGGCATCTTTCACGAAGCCAACCACTTCGGCCTTCATTTCGAAGGGTTCACCCGGATTTCGCAGCAGACAGACTTCGCCGATCTTCACCGTGGGGACCACAGCTTTGATAATCGTTCCGATCACTTGCGTAACGCGGCCAGTAATCCGAAGGGTTGGGGTCACCTCGAGAGTCTGCGACATCATCTCGGTGATGTGATCCAGCGGGCCCATGGCTTAGTCACGCTCATCGAGGTCGGGGTCGCGCTCGGAGGGGCGCCCCAGGATGCGTTCGAAGGCCGACTGCAACGAGGCAAGCTGGCTTTCCATGCTTGCCTCGACTAGACCGATCTCGCTTTCGATCAGGCATGCGCCAGCCAGGATTCGTGCGTCCGCCATGACGTCGATGTATCCGATGCCTGGATAAGCGGCCAGGAGGTTGTTGATACGACTGCGCATCGCCTCGACATCAGCGGGATTTAGCCGCAACACGAGTTGCTTCTGATTACGCAAAACGGACAAGGCGTTGCGTACGGTGAGGAAGATGTGAGGTTCGTTGTCGTAGTCGGTGATGATCTTTCGCACGGCCTGCATGACCAGGTCCACCATGCGGCCTTCGACCTTGTTGAAGTAATCCACGGTGCGCGCCACACTGTCGATGGCGTGTTCGGATTGTTCTCGCAGCGCTTCCTCTCGCCCCTCCCGATACCCTCTCTCGCGTTCCGACTGCAGCGCCTCTTTGGCTTGCGACAGGATCAGATTCGACTGTAAAACAGCATCCTGAACGGTTTGCTCTGCGGTTCGCCAGGCGGCCATCTCCTTGGCTGGAACGACGATGGTGTTTGCGTCCAGACCATGCGCGAGGCGGCGAGCCGGCGTCAGGGGGTGGCGGGGAAGGATAAAAGCCATGATGGATCAGTTCGTTCGGTCAGTTCGAATACAAGTGCCAGGGCCTGATCTGCATCCAACTGTGGCAGTTCGGTCTGCGCCCAATCTTTTGCCTGCTCGGGCAGACGTAGCCAGGCGCGCTCTGCCACGGCGGTGCTTGAGGCCTCGAATGCGCGCCAGAGCAATGCAGCACCCCATAGAGGGCACCATTCGGCCAGTTCAGCGTGCGACAGCTGCACCGATTGGGATAGGCCCGCATGCAGAGCCCCAGCGTCAACGCAGGCAAAGGTGACCGCATCGGTCCCAATTTTGGATTGCAGTGCAGCGACTGCGTCCTGGGCGATCAGGCGTCTGATGCCAGGAGCGCCCAGCATGGCGCCGGCCAGGGGGATGAGAGGATCCCAACCTCGCTTGGGCAAACAGGCCACCCGCAACGCAGGTTCCCCATAGTGCGTGATCGGTGCAAGCTTGAGTGTGTCCCGAAGCGCCTGTGACCAGTGACGATGCAGTTGCGCCTGATGCGCCGAGTCTTGAGCGCCCAGATCAAAGAGCGGTGCCGCAGCGGACGGAAGCAATGTTGCAATCCGTTCCGGATGCAGCAGTGTGCTGGGCAAGCCCTCAAAGCGCATCAGCGCCTCAAGGTGTAGTGGACTCATCCAGGGGAGAGCGGTATCGAGAGGACCCATTGACGAAGCCCTCTTACTCAACGCTTTGCGCGGTATTGCGATAGCCTGGCAGCAGTCGGCGGGCTAGCAGAGCCAGCGCAATGACGCTCGCCGACAACAGCGCACCGGCGATGGCCGCGACAGTGAGCGACACGGAATCAGCGCTCGGAGACGACGCGGCGCCAGCGGAAGCGCCCGATGCCATGTCTGCCGCGGCGCGTGTCGTGTCTTTGGTCGCGCCACCGTTAGGAGCCTGCGCACTCACCAGAACGACCGTGACTTTCTCCTGGCTTAAACCCGGGATGCTGTTGGTGACCAGCTTGCGGATTTGCGGCACGACGGTATCGAGGTTGTAGCCCTCCTGATGCTTAATGAACACTGCGGCTGTAGACGGCACGCTGTTGGCTTCACCCGGGCTGGCACGTTCGGGCAGGACGACATGGACCCTGGCCACCACCACACCGTCGATTTGCGTGAGGGTGGCAGAAAGTTCCTGGGACAACGCGTACAGATAACGGGCGCGCTCCTCAAGTGGAGACGAAATCAATCCTTCTTTCTTGAACACATCACCCATGCCAGCGAAGCGTTCGCGCGGTAATCCTTGCGCACGGAGCAGATCGACGGCGCGGCCTACTTGGGCAGGATCGACCTGGACACCCACCATGCCTTCCTTGCCAGGGATTTTCCTGGCTGCGATACCTGCCTTTTGAAGCGCTGCGAGCACTTCGTTGGATTCCGCTTCCGGCATGGCTGACATGAGCTCGACCTGATTGCTGCAGCCAACGAGCACCAGTGCGGACAGGAGCGCGACGTGTGCAGCCCTTTTGGCAGCGCGACCAAGGCGCTGCGTCGTCATTGCATCTTGACCAGTTGGTTGATGCCGTCAGTGACCCAGGTGGTTGCTGATCCGATGAACTGGTACTGCAATGACAACTGGGCAATATTAAGTTGCGCTTTAAGCAGCCCCGCCGTGCTGTTCATGGTTTCCGCAGCTTCAAGCGTGCCACTGATTGAACTCCACGACGTTTGCAGATCCATTGACACTGATTGCATGCCCGCTAGGATCTGGTCTCCCATACTTTGAGCAGAGTAGGGCGCTGAGGTCACTGACGCCGCAGAGACGCTCGGAGTGGTCTGTGACACTGCAACGGGTGCGGGTGGTGGTGGCGCGTTCATGAGTTGCGCAAAGTAGGCTGCGCTGCTGGCTTCAGGCGCGGCAACATTCATGGTCGCGGTTGGCGCAGCCGCAGTCCCCGTCAGGGGGCTCAAGGCAGTCATGAGTGCGGGGTTGACGATGTCCATATTAGGCCGGGTCGCAAGTCGGTTGGGTCACAATCAATCGGATGGTTCGCCGAGCATGGTGCGCGCCAGAACAGCATGTCCGGCTTCTCGGGCAACACGACGACTCTCACTCAGGCGGCCAGCTTGCTGCAGTGCAAGTGCCAGTAGTGCTTTGATGTCCGGCAGGTCGTCCTGACGAACATTCAACACGGCTTGTTCGAGCAGACGGACCGCTTCATCAGATCTGCCCGCGTTCAGAAAGCAGACTGCCAGGCCTGCGTAGGCAAAATCTCTGTCTGGGCGAAGCAGCATCAATGCCTCATGGATCGCCTGCGCGCTCGCCACATCGGCGCGTGCGCTGGCCAACATGCCCACTTGCGCGAGCAGCTGAATCTCCTCTGAATCAAGCAGTTGCATCGTTCGATCGATCGGCTGACCCCAGTAGGCTGATGATGGCGCGAGCGCGCTCCGCGACGGCATCGAAGCCGGCATGTGAGCCGCAGTATTCGTTGACATGCTCAAGCATCACCCGGCACTCGGCTTCCTGACCCATTAGCAACAGGCATTCCGCCGCAGACAGTGCATGGCGGGGTTGGTCAGGTTCCAGATAGGCGCAGAACTGGTTAAAGCCCACGGCATCTTCGTAGCGCTTGAGCAGCTTGCAAGTCAGCGCGAGGCCACGCAGATAGCGCACTTCAGTGGGCGCATACAGAGCCAGCAGTCGAAAGACATCGAAGGCCTGTTCGATGTGCCCCTGGGTGGCGTACTGGTAGGCCAGCCCATACAGGCCCTCGGTCACCGAATGGTCGAGTCGAGATGCCGAGGGCAGGGCCTCCAGCCCTTTTTTCAGCGCTGCCAGGGGATCTTGATGCAGGCTGGGGGGCGCAGTGGTCGACATGGGTATAGGCTCAGAATCGTTGCGAGATTTTGCCGGCGGTATCGACGCGACTTTGCTCATTTTGCTGCAGCACCTGCTGGATGGATTTGATCAGGTCCAGCATTTCCCGAACAGTGTCGTTGGCGTTGGATTGAGCAGTCTGAGCGACTTCGGCAACCTTGTCCCAGTTTGCGCGTGCAATGTCGGCTTGGGCCGCTTGGTTCTTGGCTGCAGCGGCGCCGATGTCAAAGGAGCCACCCACGGCCTCTCCGGCACCTTTGCCAATCGCCATGTTCGCATTGCTACCGCCTATTCCACCGGCAATGTTGCAAAAACCGCTCACAATTCTCCCGACTCCCGCAGTAATGGCAGCGTCGTAGGTGTGCTTGGCCGACAGCGTCATCTGTTCGATGGCGCCTTCCTTGGCTTTGACGATCGCGTTGGTCTGCTCCTGGCGAATCTCCCGCGAGCTGCTGCGTATCTCCTTGGCGAAATCGAGCATCAGCAAAAGGAAGCGATTGACGTCATTAGTCAGGGTTGGCTGATCATTGCCAAGCTTATGCAGAGGCCCGCCCGAGTTGCCCGGATTGATGGCGGCATCCGTCTGAATCAGGCTTAAGAGGTCAAGGTCGTTATTCGAAATGGAACGAAAAACAGGATCCAAAAGATAGCGCGGATCGTCCAAAGCCCTGATGTCTCCGTGAGAAGCTGGAGCCAGCCTCGTCTGCAGTGGCCCCGTAGCTTCCGTGTTTGACTCCGAGATGCGCGGCATCGGCCCGGTTTGCCCAACATTCGAGATCGTCATGGGTCAGTCCTAGTTGATTTCCAGAGTGAAGTGTTCTGCTGCCATCAGGCTAGATCAGACGGTCTGGCGCCCGGTCAGTGATGCCAACTCTGCGACCGATCCGTGCTCTGCTTGCAGCACCTGCGAGCACAGGTCAAAGCCGGCCTGAATACGGTCGAGCAGCTCCTGCAGGTCATCCATACGGTCAGCAATCATTTGCTGGATCATGTCGACCAGGTTTTGCAGATTTTTCTGCTGGATGTTGGATTTGTCCGCGTCATTGCGAAAACCGGCCGCCTCAATTTCCAGAACGCCCTGGTGCACCATGTAAGCCCCACCCACAATGGCAGCGCCTGCCTGAATGCCGGTGGAGACTGTTTCGACGCCCTTGATCACCTGAGCCGCTGTCATGACTTGTGAACCGGCATTCGCCGCAGTGGCCAATGCACTGGCAGCAAACGATCCGCAGTACAAGGCGCG
>DGIT01000052.1:73125-98233 GCA_002386465.1 Burkholderiales bacterium UBA4615
CTTGGTGACGGTGCTCACCAGACCCTTTGCCGCGTTACCAATCATTTCCGCTGTCTCATCACTGGCGCCGCACAGTTTGGCCAGCCCAGAGGCAACCTCGGCTACGACTGGCCCCAAGACGGCGCTGGCAGCCGCCCCGATGCTGAAGTCTGGACCGCCGCAGGCAACGCTGATCGCCGACGCGGCTTGCCAGACGGCGACGACAGCCACCGCAATCGCCGCCCCGCCACTGGCCACGGCAGCCACCACGGCCACGGCAGCCACGACGACCTGAGCGACCACGGCAAAGGCATCCTTGACCTTGCCCCACAATTTCGCCCAGAAGCCTTTGTTTTCTGCAGCTTTTTCCTTCTCGAGCGCTTTATCGCAGGCGTCGGCCCATTTCTTGATTTCAGCTTTCATCAACTCCGCATTCTTGGCGATCTTTTCCTTGTCCAGTTCAATGCCGGTGAGGGAGGCTTCTTTCTGAGCGCTCTGAATTTTTGACTGAACCATTTGCAGGCGCAGCATCAGGTTCGCTGGAGAGCAACTGCCGCCAACGGTATCGAGTACGGCTGGCGGGTTCGCGATGGCGGGCGCACCATTGTTGTCCGATACGCCGTTTGCCCCAGCGCCCTGGGTCGCCAATGTGCGCAGCGTCTCCAGAATGCCTTTCAAGAATCCGGGGTCGATCACGTTGCTCAGGGAAGCGGCCCCTGGCTGCGTCGCTATTGCAGGCTGGCGAGTCGCATCCGCCCCAGTGCCTGGGCTCAAAAGCGGTGGTAATGACGGTGCGGGTTGCGTGATGTCAGGCATGTCAGACCTCAGGCTGAGGGGAGCGATCTCCCGATTGCTGATGCAGCAATTCAAGCAGTGCCTGGGCGCGTGTCTTGAGCGGCAACTGTGCGGGCAGTTGGCATTGTCGGACGACCAGGGCGAGCATCCGCCGCGCTTCTTCCGTCATGCCCAACGCGATCATGCATTCGGATTGATGGAAGGACGGTTGTGGATCGGTCATGTCCATCAGCGAGGCCATCGTGTAGCTGGCCAGTGCCTGCTCGAATTCGCCTGTCATTTGCAGGCAGGAGCCCAGCGCCATCGGGAACCGTCGGTCTAACGGGTTCAGATAGTTCACATAACGGAACACCGCCGCCGCATCAGTGTAGCGACGCTGTGAATGCATAGCGTGCCCCACCGCGTACAGCGTGTCGTAGTCCAGTGGGTCCAGGCCCCAGGCCTGACCAGGTGTTCCGCCGGCGGCGAAGAACTCGGCGTACTGCCCGGCCAGGGCCTCCGGCGACGGCGCACTCGAAGATGTGTTCGACATAGAGGTCCTGGGCCTAGTGAAATTACTGGATCTTTCCGATCACAGCCTGATTGTCGCCGTGCAGCGAAGCGATGCTGTTGGCCGCCGTAGACGCTGTTTCGTTCATCTGATTCATCGTTGACTGCAGCAGCAGCATGTCGGTTTGCTGCGTCGTCTGAAGGTTCTGAATCTGCGCCCCCAACGATGCCGACGCGTTCTTGACCGATTCCTGCGTCACCTGGGTGCTGACGGTTGCGACCATTTGTGTCGGGTCACGGGTGTCCACCGAAACCGTCACAATGCCAGCCAGCGACACACCGGCCTGCTTCGCCAGGTCGCCGATGCGTTCCTGCTCAGCCTGAGTCAGATCCTTCGGGGTGCTTGCCGCGTCTGTGGAGTTGTACTTATTTTGTAGCTTGGTGATTTCGGCGTTCAGTTCATTCAGTGCCGCCACCCGATCATTCAAGTCGCTGGCTTTGTCGAGTTGCGCATTGAGTTGACTGGACAGGTTGTTCATCAGGCCGATGGCGACAGCTAGGAATTTGGCCTGCAGGCTGCCGGAACCGCCAGTGGATTGCAGATCGCCGATAACGGAAGGGTTGGTCGGTGCAACGGATGACATGCGAGACTCCTTAGGGGAAGGGACTACGTCAGACCATCTGACGGGGGGGTTTTTTTCTGGGTGGGGTTTGAGGTGACGCGAAACTCATCCGGGCGCGTTCCTGCGCGACCTCTTCATCGATGGTTTTGCGCGCCAAATCCAGTTGGCTCTGCAGCAGTCGCTGGCCTTCAGCGTCCATGAGACGGTTCAGGCGCTCCGAGTTGGTGGATGGCTGGCTTTCTGCGAGCTCACGCAAGGCCTCCACCTCGGACAACTTCTCTCTGGCCTGCGCGATCAGGTGTGCGTACTGCCTGTCGAACTCCGACTGGAAAGCTTTCTCTTGGCTCAAGATACACTCCAGAAACGTTTTCTCGGGTCGACGGCATAACAAGCTCACAGAGGCGTTGGTTCCACCCGAAGTCGGTTGGTGACGGTCTGTCGCATTTAGTTCCGTGAGCCTGAGCCGAGCCTGGAATAAATGTTGCCAAGCCGGGAACTTCCCTGTCGCCTCAGTCACTCAGACACGTGACGATGAACTTGCTTCGCTTGAACCTGCTTGCACGCGCAGTAACTTTGTAGGGCGGTTAACCTCAAGATGAGTGGAATGACGGTGCCTGGGCATGCGCTGCCGGTCGGTACGCATGGCGGTGCCCATTTGGGCGAAGGGTCCGGCAAAGGCGGTCTGGTGGCAGGCAAGCTGTCGCCAGGTCAGCCCGTGCTGGCAGAACCCCTGTATACCGTCGTCGATTCGAGTACGACCCTGAGCGATGCGGCTAAGGACATCAGCCGCTTCATGGGGCAGTTTCGCGCCGATTTGCTGGACGGCAAGCGCCTGGCCGACCTCAAGATGCGTACTGAGGCAGAAGGAGAGCGGCCCAATCGGGAGGAAGCGCTGGCCTTTTTATCCGGGGCGAGGCTGCTGACAGATCCGCAGGCGCTGGAGCAGGTGATTCGGACGTTTCAGTCAACGACCGGCAACCCACGCGAGTTTGCCCGAGAGCATGCGCAGGACCCGGCCGCGCAGTACATGCTGCTGATGCTCGCCTTGATCGATGCACAAGAGAAAGGGCTGCCCGATGAAACCTTGGAGGGGTTGCGCGAGGCTGTGGCTGACCTGGAGTTGTTTGCCGGGCCAAGCATCAGGGCGAGCCGGAATACCTTAGAGGTGGCAGGCGAATACAGCGCATCCGCCGCAGAGGTCGCTGTCTTTCAGGGGGCCTATCAGGACCTGGTGCTTGGTGAAGGCAGCCTGTCTCGTACCTTTGCCGCGCTGATGCAGCGTCTGGGCGGTCCGCAAGGCGACGATCTTCAGCGCGGGCTGCGCAGCATGGTGACTGCCTTGGGCGCAGACATTGCGGCTAGCCGACCGAGTACCGACCCGAGACGGCTTCAGTCGCTTATTCAGGATCTGTATCACCTTCAGGTCGCCACAACCGTCCTGGACAGTGCTCGCGATTTGGCCACCACCCTGAAGGCTCGGTCGCCGCAGGCGACGGCGTGGCCTGCGTCCGAACTCACGCAGGAGATGGTGGTTGTGACCGGTGAGAAGTGGGTCGCTGCCAAGCGTTTTACGGAGTTGGCCGAGCGTTTCGGCATCCAGGACATCGACGCGAAAATCACCTTTCAGACCGCGGTCAAAGGGATGCTTCACCAGCTTCCGGTGCAGATCTTTGCCGATACCGAAGCCAGGCAGACGGTCTTGGCTGCGGTGCAAGAGGCGCTTGATCAGGTCATTGATGAGGAAGACGCTTAACATGGGATGGATGGAGAGCACGCTGGAGGAGTTCGGTCAGCAAATCGGGGTCGCTGACTTGGCATTTGGCAGCCAGGGCGTTGCGCACTTGCAAGGATCTGACGGCGGGTTCATTGCCATCGAGGCCGCTCGCCGCGGGCCACTTGATGAAGTGCTGGTTTACCTGGGCACGCCGCTTGGATTCGAAGCGGCCGCGCATGTGCGAGAGGCCCTTGATCGCGTGCATTTCAGTAACGCCGGGGCGTGGGATTTGCAGATCGGTACCCAAGGACAGGGGCCAGAGACTGCGCTCATCGTGCTGACCCGCATCGCCGAGCGTGAATTCACGCTGCAGTCGCTCAACGCGGCCATCGAGTACATCAGGCGCTGGACGGAGACAATCACTTCATGAGTTCTCTGCTGCGAGGACCTTCCGATTTACCGTTTTTCGATCGGGGCATCGAGGACATTACCTTTAAGGGAGCAGATGCTGCGCCGGATTTGCCCGATCGTCAGGGGATTCTGGCGCCGGCCATTGCGCAGCGTCGCATGCTTGATGAGCTGATGGCGCCCCGGAATCTCGAGTCTTTCCTGGACGAGGCGGTACGCCCGGAACTGCCCGATCGGGACATTCTTGTGCCCGTAAATTTTGCCGAAGCAGTGGATGAAGCCCTGGCCACGTTGACGAGCGCGGCCGAGGAGCGCCAGGCGGTGGACCCGCAAGCGGCGCGCGGTCTCCAGCGTGCCGCGCGGGTGCTGACAGAGGAAGTCGGCATGCGCGAGCTGCTGCGTATGTATCGCAGTGCACTGTTGCAGGGATGAGTGCGCAACCGTGAAGGATCGCGAGCAGACCCTTTTGCAGGTGCTGGGCTATGTGCTGCTGCAGCATGCGCAGCCAGAAAAAGCGTCAGTGCTTCTTGCTGCATTGACGACACTCTCTCCCGGCCAGCCGCGGGTGATGCGCATGCTTGCCCTCTCGCAGCTCCGAGCAGGCAAAGCGCAGCGAGCACTCGATACGCTGGACCAGCTCGCCATGAATGGCGGTGCAGATGCGGCATTTCATCTCTTGAGGGCGCAGGCACTTGGAGCCTTGCAACGTCCTGAGGAGGCGGCGCAGTCCATGCAGGCATTTGTCCAGTTGCGTGCTCTCGCTGCAACAGGAACTGACGCGTGAAAGAGGCCGAACTCACTGGTGGTCTGCAGTCGCGCCTGCAGCGCGCCGTGCTGGTGCTGACCAGTCGCAACGATCTGGTCCTGGCCGCCATTCTGGTGTCGGTGATCTTCATGATGATTCTGCCACTACCGACGTGGCTGGCGGATGTTCTCATCGGCTTGAACATGACCATCTCAGCCATGTTGCTGATGGTCGCGATCTATCTGCCTTCGCCGCTGGCATTTTCGAGTTTTCCGTCGGTGCTGCTGGTGACTACCCTGTTCCGGTTGGGTATTTCGGTCGGTACGACGCGCCTGATCCTGTTGCAGGGCGATGCCGGCAACATCATCTATACCTTTGGCAACTTCGTGGTGGGCGGGAACCTGGTGGTCGGTCTGGTGGTCTTCCTGATTCTGACCATCGTGCAATTTGTTGTCATTACTAAGGGTGCAGAGCGCGTCGCCGAGGTGGCTGCACGTTTTTCCCTGGACGCCATGCCTGGCAAGCAGATGGCTATCGACGGCGACATGCGTGCCGGCACCATCGATATGCAGGAAGCCAAGAGGCGGCGTGGCTTGGTGGAAAAGGAAAGCCAACTCTATGGCGCCATGGATGGCGCCATGAAATTCGTCAAGGGCGATGCGATCGCCGGGCTGATCATCGTGGCGGTGAATCTGCTCGGTGGCATCCTGATCGGCACCACCCAGCGGGGCATGACACTTGCTGCAGCCGCGAAGACCTACTCGGTCCTGACCATAGGGGACGGTCTGATTTCGCAAATACCGGCGCTGTTCATAGCCATCTGCGCGGGGATGATTGTCACTCGCGTGCAGACGGGTGAGGGTGGCCCCAGCAACGTTGGTCGCGACATCGGCGCGCAAGTGCTTTCGCAACCGAAGGCACTCATGATCGCGGCGGGGATCGCACTGGGCATGGCGATGATTCCCGGCATGCCCATCGGAACCTTTGTCGTATTGGCAGCGGTGCTTGGACTGGTGGGATTTACGCTGTTGCGCGGGACACGCAAGGTGGTCGATGAGCGTACCGGAGAGGTCACCGAGTTGTCTGCGATGCAGGCTGCCGCGCAGGAAGCTCCGAAGCCGAAAGATCCGGAAGGTGCTGAATTTGCACCGAGCGTACCGTTGATGATCGATGTGGCGGCGCATCTGAAAGAAAGTTTCGACCCCGCAGTCCTGAACACCGAACTGCTCAAGATTCGGCGGGCGCTGTACTTTGATCTGGGTGTGCCGTTTCCGGGAATCCAGCTGCGCTTCAATGAAGGTCTTCCGGCAGAGACCTACAACATCCTGCTGTCGGAAGTCCCTGTGTCTCAGGGGCGACTCCGGCCCGGATATGTGCTGGTACGCGAGAGCGAAGCCAATTTGCAGGCCCTGCGGATTGAGTTTGAAACCGGGCCGAAATTCCTGCCCAACATTCCCACGATCTGGGTACAAGAGTCGATCCGCGAGTTGCTCGCGCAGGCCGGCATTCAATCCATGCAAGCCACACAGGTGCTGACCTATCACCTGGCATTCATTCTCAAAAAAAGCTCCCCCGATTTCATCGGTATCCAGGAGACGAAATTTCTGCTGACTTCGATGGAGGCGAGCTTTCCTGACCTAGTCAAGGAAGCCACGCGAGTCATGCCCACGCAGAAGGTGGCTGAAATTCTTCAAAGATTGGTCTCAGAAGATATCTCGGTGCGAAACCTGCGTACCGTGTTGGAGTCGCTGATCGAGTGGGGTCAGAAAGAGAAAGACTCTGTACTGCTGACTGAATATGTCCGCTCCAGTTTGAAGCGGCACATTAGTCACAAATTTGCCAACGCTCAGAATATTCTGCCGGCCTATATGCTTGCGCCTGCGGCTGAGGACACCCTACGCGGTGCAATCCGCCAGACCAGCGCGGGCAGCTATCTGGCACTTGACCCAGCCGTCAGCAAGAGGCTTGTCGAAAACATTCGACGCGCGGTCGGCGATATTTCTGCGGTGGCGCATAAGCCGGTCTTGCTCACATCCATGGATATTCGACGCTACCTGCGCAAGATGATCGAAGCCGATCTCTACGATCTGGCGGTGCTGAGCTACCAGGAGCTCACGCAGGAGGTCAATATTCAACCGTTGGCCAGGATTGAGTTATGAGTGGGCGCTGGGAGCTGCGTGTCCACAGCGGTCTTCACGAAGGGGCCAGCGCGCCGCTTGAGCCCGGTGAGCATGCGTTGGGCGCTGATGCACAGTGCGCTTTTATTTTGCGTGATCGCGGTATTGCGCCAAGACATGCGCTGCTTGAATCGGTCGAGCGCGGTTGGCTGCTGCACCGTCAGGATGCCGAATCGATACCAGTCCTGCGTCTGGAGCCTGGTCAGTTGGCCCGGGTCGGGCCGGTGGTTTTGTCTGTTGACGCACCTGATGCGAGATGGCCAGAGGCCGCGCAGGTACGTGCCGTACTGGATGCGGATGCGAGCGAAGCCAGCTCGGTCGTCGATGTGACGCAAAGCCCCGACGTGCCCGACAACCCGATCGATTTGGAGCAAATGGCGGGCGACAGCGACGTTTCGCGCGCGCAAATGCTCACCGCCGAGAACCTTGCCGCGCAGACATATCCCCGTCGGTCTGCCCTGCGTTGGGCTGGCGGGGTCATGGCTGCGTTGCTGGTGATGGCGTACGCTGGATGGTGGCAGTATCGTGAACGGGACACCGCGATTGGCGTACAGTCGGCGCCTAGAGCCCAGGACCAGGCCGATGCTGCGGCGGCTCAAGCTGACCGGATTCAAGCGCTTTTGGCCCCAATCCGAGAGGCCATGGCGAGGATGAATCTGAGTCATCCGCCCCTTCTCAGTGTCGATACCACCGGTCGGCCTGTGGTCGATGCCGGGCTGGTAAGTGCTAATGATCATGAGCGGATTGCACTGGTACTGTCGCGGTTCAACCCGCGACCTGGGTTGAAGGTGCAGCTTGAGCAAGACGTCATGGCTGCACTGTCGCAGTTTCTGTCGGCCCGGTCGCTTGAGCTTGGTGTGCCGCTCAAGGCTGTGTCGCTTGGTCGGGGTGCCATTCAGATCGAGGGCAATCTGAGCACTCAGGAGGAGCGCGATCTCCTGCTCGCTGCGGTCCGCAAGCAGCTGCCGCCCGGTGCACAGCTTCAGTCGGCGCTGACCATTGCGCCGGATCGTGCGCAACGCATGCTGGCAGCCTTGCGTGAACGTGTGCCGGCGCGCATCGATGGCCAATGGGACAACAGTCGTCTGAACATGATGGTGCGTCTTGCAGGCGGCGATCTGAATCAATGGGAGCGAGCTCTGATCGACGCTGACAAGCGTTTCCGCGTGCCGTTTACGGCGAGGTTGCAGTTAGAGTCGCCTCGTGTCAGTGTTGCAGCAGTGGCTCGTTCCGAAAATTTGCCGTTCCAGATCAGATCTGTCGTGGGCGGAAGCTCGCCCTATGTGGTGCTTCAGGACGGTTCGAAGTTACTTGTGGATGGCCGTCAGTCGGGCTGGCGACTCGCAGCGATCGATCCGGGCTCAGTGGTGTTCGAATCCGGTCCAAACCGACGCGTGGTCTTGCAACGATAGGCCGTCCAGCAGGGGGTTAACTGAATGACTGAACTAGAGCAACGTCTTGCGTCGGCCGAGGGCTCTGCTTTGCGCGCCGCATTGATTCGGCGGCTTGGTGAGATAACCCTGAGGCTTCAGGTGCAACCTGGGGGCAGCCTGTCTCGGGATGCGTTTGAACGCCACGCAGCAGTGATGCAAGCGCTCGAGCGTGCCAGACAATGTCTTTCATCGTGGCCCGAGGGTCTGAGTAATTCTTCGGTTGCCCACGCAGGGCTTCCGGTTCCTGCCAGTCCCCAATCTTCCAACCTGTCCAAGGAGCATCTGAAATGACCGTCGGTTCAATGTCTTTTGCCTTCATTGCCCGCACCCTGGGTAACGTGGTGTCCACGACCGAGTCCACTCTGGATCAATCCATCGCCAACCTCGGTTCAGATCCCACCACGCAGGAGTTGCTGGTGGTGCAGTCTCAAATTGCACAGTGGTCGCTCATCACCGGCATGACCGCCACCATGACCAAGTCAGTGCAGGACACCCTGAACGGCATTCTGCAAAAAGCGGGCTGATTGATCTGGCTGAACCCGCTCGCGGAACTTAATACGCTTTGAGGTCACTTACCCGGAGCGAGTGATTTCTGAGGACGGCCATGGACAAGCGGTTGCGAGCCCAGGAGTTGGTGAGTGGGCTCGGCGCCTTGCTCACAATCCCTGAGATGAAGCTTGATGAGGCCACGCAAGCCTGCGTGTTGCTTTTTCAGGGTGACCTGGTGGTCAACATCGAGTACGACGAGGGTGGCGGCCAACTGATCTGTTCCAGCTACCTGGGAGCTTTGCCCGATACGGGTGCAGAGCCGCTCCTGCGTGAACTGATGGGGGCAAACCTCTTCTGGAATCGTACTCGGGGCGCCACGCTGTGCCTGGAAGAGGCTACCGATGGGGTGCTGCTGGTGTATGGCCACGGTGTGGCCGACCTGGACCTTGATGCATTCGAGGCGGTCGCACGCAATTTCGTAGATCAGGCTGCGCATTGGCAAATGCGGCTCGCTCAGGGCGAACGTGCTGCGCAGCCGCCTGCAGATCCACCCACCCTGACCGGCGCAATCAGCTTTGCCTGAGCTCGCTGCGTTTCAAACCGCCGTGACACGCAGCCTTCGTTGAGTTCAGACCATGTCTTCAAATCCGATCGGGTCTTCGGGTTCACCCTTGTCCCTGGAGAGCTTTCAGCATGTCCTTGGCTCCGGAGATCAGATCCTCCTCCGGGGCAAGGCGTTTGACCTCAGCGACGGGCAACTGCGACTGATTCCCGCGAAGGAACCCCCAAGTGACTTTGCAAGATGGGTGGTTGGGCTTCTGAAAGATGTGCCGCTCTTGAATCGTCTTGTATCCAGTGCGCAGGAACGGATTGCGCAATTTGATCAATACGAGGTAAACAACCGGCAAATTCTTGTGGGCTTCAGACAGGCGTTGTCGCTCAAGGTTGCTCCAGCTGAGAGCGGTCGCCCGATTGGCGGCGTGGATCAAGCGATGACTCGGCTAAGCCCGAGTATCGCAAAGAAGCAGCTCGACCTGGTTGCGCTTGCCACTTCATCTCCACAGCCGGGACGTGCAAATCTGTCAATGACTCGCCCGCAGCTGCAACCCGATGCGCCAAGCTTGCATCCCTCGCTCAGAGAGGCCTACACACAGATTGCGAAGACGGGCGTGTCGGCTGAATATCAGGCCATCGCGCAGGCCCGCCGCGCAGCGATGAACGCATTCGAGACGAGCCTGGGCGACTTTGACAATGTAGGGACGCACGCAGGTGTTGGCAGAAGCACGGGATTAACCGAGCACACCACATTTATCAGGCAGCAGGGCGCTGATTTCTTGGTACACGCGCGGTCGGTGCTGCAGCAAGTCATGAGTGCAAACGCACGTGATGTGGATACCCTCCGAGGAATTCAAGGACAACTCACCCCTGCGCAGCAAAGTGCAGCGATAAGACTCGCTGGCCGATTAATGGAGGGCGCATTTTCGGCCGGCTTCGAAAGCAGTTTGTCGCCTGCTCTGCGCAATTACTTGCAGGTCTGTGCGAACCGCACTGCGACTGCGGTCCGGAATCATCCTGCAAACCAAAATCTGCAACCGGCAGCGCTGCAGGAAAAGGTTCATGAGCACGTTAGGCAGCTCTACAACGCAGCGTTCCTGAATGTGGTGCTGATGCCCGCGCTGATGATGGATCCTTCGGTGCTCGGTATGGAGGGCGGAAGACCGACCATTCAAATTCAGCGCGCGCTCGCTGCGATCACCAATCCCACTACGACGGCGAATCGTTCGCAGTTCGACCCCAATTTGCTCAAGACTCCGATAGCCAGCAGAGCGATGGCTGCGGCAAACAATGCCTTGGATAAGTTGATCGAAAGAACGGTCAGCAGGCCGTCCGAGCGCTCGGATGAGAAGCACAGTGAGCCACACCCGAGGTCACGCATTGATCCGAACCGTAGGAGAGAGGATTTTGGCGCACCGGGCCTGAACTTCGACCAGAACGCAAGACAGCGCAGCGCTGCAGTGGATGCAGGGATTCAGAGGGTCCTGACGACCGCGACACTGCCAGCCACAATGCCCATCCCCGAAGTTTTGGGGCATCGTGTCGAGACATTAGTCAGTGCGCTGGGGGACTGTCATTCGTTGAGAGAGATTGCTGCATGTGCGAAGCAAAATATCCGCGGTTTCGAGGAAACGGTTTTCTTGAACGCTTCGATCGTCCTGCGCCTGACTGAACTCAATCTGAATGCAAGCATCAGGGAGTTCATGACCGAGTTCGGAAAAAACCCGTTTTTGGCTGTGAGTTTTCCTGAGGGGAGCCTCGTTCGGAGCGCAATGGATGCGATGGCTAAAGCGGAGTTTGCGGGTGAGCAGCTTGAATTTTTGAAAATGTTGGCGCAAGGCAGGCACTTGACCCCAGACGGAGCGCGAGCAATTGGAACCCTTTTTGATTCGAACAACGCTGCGCGAGAGCGAGTGATCAATGCGTCGGACGCGAACAGTCGCATTTTGATCACTCAGTTGAACCAGCTTCAAGACACAGACGATTCCGAAGCATGTCATCGGCTTTTCAAGTCCGTTTTCGGCGAAATTAATGGGGTGATGGAAGGCATGATGTACCGCCTCTGATGCGGGCTGACGAGCTGCGGGGATGCGCCTGAATCGATCGATCAAGGAAATTCTAAAATGCCCGGTATGGACTCTGCCGCATCACAGTTGCCAGTTTCAAACTTAGGCCTCGCAGATTTTCGAGCAGCCGCTGCAGGACAGGACTCAGGCAGCCTGTTAGTCCACCAAAACGGTGCGCTCCAGGCGGTACGCGCGCTCGAGCCGCCGAGCTGGGGCACGCAGGTGGTGGCATGGCTGCATGAAAAGCTTGAAGTCGGGGATTCGCACGCGCGGGACACCGTAGCTCAGTACGACGCGCAACGCCAAAATGCCCGTGAAGTTTTGGACAGTTTTGAGCGAGTGCTGCAACAGAGATTTGGGCAAGTCACACGTGGCGCCAGTGCCATTGAGGGCCTGCGAGGGGCGCTCAACATTGCATCCATCAACGGTGAGGCTGTCCAGAGACTGGATACAGACGCACTGTCTGCTGGAGCCCTCCGGTCAGCCGTGCAGTCCAATGCATTCAAGACGCTTGAGTCCAGGCTGGACAAAGTTCAGCAGGGTCATGTCGGCGCCAATCAGACGCGCCTGCAGCAGTTTCTGCAAGCAAGCGGAGTGGGTTCGGCTCGGCCGCTGAAAGAGGCCGTAGCAGCGTTCAGGCATCTTGAAGACCGACAGACCGACGTAGCACGCGATGCCATGGCAGTTTCGCGTGCGATCAGCGAATCGCACAGACAGGACGTTTCCAGAGGTGCCAATCATCGTTTAGGCTCCGAAAGGAGTTTTTCCCGTGATAACGATCCAGATCTGGGCACGGACGCAAGAAGCGCAGCTGAGCGCAATCGGATTCGTGCCATGGAAGCTTCGTCGCCTTTTGCACCGGCTCGGAAAAATGAACTGAATACCGTGCATGTGGCGCATGCTTCGCGCATCTCGCAGAGCCAGGCACAGGACGATCTCATGTCGTCCCTCTGCAGAACCCTGTTCGAACGCTCGTGTGCGAGCGCGCCGGAATACCGAAACGGGTTGCTCAATACAGGCTTCATGCAAGCAGCCTGGCAAGACGCGCAGACGCGTGCCGAGCGCGCTTTCTCTGTGCAAGATCCCGTCCGATTGGTTTCCGAGTGGTCCGGTCGGGTGCCTGCTGGAACAGCTGAGGGCTTAGAGGCTTTGATCACGAAGGCCTTGGCGCCGCCTGAACCTGTCGCGCATCGCGCTGCGCGAGCAACGCCCAGCGCGGTCAACCAGGCGAGCTCGGTACCTCGTATGCCGGATCAGCCCTATGGACACCGGCAGGCGAACCTTGACGAGTTTTTAAGCGACGTATCTGGTCTGAAATCGTTCGAGGATCTCCGAGGCGAAATTGAGCAGGAGCCGAACATCTCGGATGCGCGCGTCTATGATCATTTCGTCAAAGACATTTTGCGGATGTCGGCGCACCCTCAGCAATCCGAATTATTTGCTGCGCTTCAGGAAAAGACCTCGCCAGACATTTGGATGTCCGGTGCCCCTCGTTCGGCGCAAGCTGCCCCCTCGAACAGCCTCGCTGACCGTGTCGTGTCCGAGGCAACAGGATTGCCATTAGGCTCGATTCCCAGCATGGGCCTTGCACTGGATCGATGCGTAGTGGCTCTCGAGCAGCTGCGTGCCATCCCCAACGATACGAATGCGCGTGCGGGCCTGGATCAATCGATCGAAGATATCAAGCTTGCGATTGCCAATGCCTTGCTACCTGCAGCACTGGACAGTCCTCTCAATTCGCAAGCGCTGGTATTCGGCGCTGATGCACCCAGCGAGAAGGATAGGGCAGAGAGCGAATTGGATGGGCTGCTCGAGCGTGTACATGAGGTGGTGGATGATCTTGAGCCAGAGGGCGTTGTCGCCCTGGTGCGTCGGCTGGTCTCTGATGCGCGATACGCTGATCGCCAGGCCGCGTTCAATTTTTTCTTGAAGGTCTACAACGAAGGCCGAGGCGGGAACGAGGAAGCCCGTGCGCAGGATCGCCAGCGTTTTCTGACCGCGCTTGTCGAATCACCTGTTGCACGTGCACCCCAGCCAGCCATGATTTCTGATGCCGCGCCGCCTTCACAAGCCCCTAGGGCTGATGTTGCGCTGATGACGCGATTGCAAACAGAGGCAAACCCGGCGATTCAGCAGTCGCTCCAAAATCAGCTCGCGGCCAATGAGGTGCTGAACGCGGTGGGTTTGCAGTGGAAACGGATGCCGGGGGACCAGGAGTGCGCGTTCCACACACTGAGGGATCAGCTTGGTGCCGGGCAGAGTTTTGCGGCGGGTGCTGCCGGGACACTGGTCGTGCCCGATAGCACCAAGACGGCTGTCCTTGAGTACCGCAATCAGTTGAGGCAAGTGCTTGACGGAGTCATTGCAAACGCCGGGCTGCAAGACGGCAGGGCCGTGGGCACTGGACCGTCATCCGCTCAAGCGCTGTATGTGGCAGGTGCCACGACTAGCGCGAGTAAGGCAGCTCTTAGTGAACCGGGTGTCGCTCTCGGGGTTCTCGAGCCCTTGCGTGATGCATTAAGCCGCCCCTATGCAGCAGGTGGCGACGGTGAGCCCGGGCATTTCCTGGTTGAAAGTCTGCGCTCGGGTCGTCCATTGGTGATGCTTAATTATTCAAACAGGGAGCAATTTGGCGAGGGCTTCGCCCGGGTGATGCTGGCAGATCCGAGCTCTCTGAGCATTACCGAACACGAATTCAATGGAAGCCAGAGCGATTCGCGTGTGATCGTAGAGTTCATGTCTGCTTACAGCGCCGCGCATCCAGGTGTGCAGCCCATCTTCGCAATCAATAACGGACGCAATCACTGGGATAGCGTCGAGCCTTTGCCGCCCCAATCTCCAACGGTATCGAGCGCACGCGGCGCCGATTCAGTCGGCGCATCGACGCCAGATGTGCCGGGTACGGATGACTCAGTTCGACCGCGGCGCATTGAGGGCGTGGATGACCCTGAGTCTGTCCCATCGAATCGGCAGGCAGTCGCTGAGCCGTCCTTGACTGGTTCGGTCGTTCGTGGGTTGAGTGAGATGTCCCGTCTGACAGATGCAGAGACTTTTCAGCAGGCGGTCGGGCATGCCCCGGTTGAGAACCGCATCGCACGGGCATTTGGGGCGTCAGCGAATTACCTGGCAGTTCTGCAAGGGCTCGGGGAGTATCAGGCGAGCCTCAATCGCCCTGTTCCTGGAGACGCGGCTGGCGTCAGTCAACGGGCTGAGCAAATGGTCGATGCACTGAACCGTCTCATCTCCAGTGCCGAGCGATACATTCAGCAGCACCAAGGGGATCCCAGGCGGGAGCAAGCGATCAGCGCCATGCAAACCATGCAGCAACAGGCGTTGAACGAGATGAAATTGCTCAACGATGTGGTGGTACTGGCTCGCGAGCGGCCAAGCGCTGTTCAGTCGATGACTTGGCAGGGCGTGATGGCGGGCGCCCGGTACCGTCTGCTCGATTCCGTGGCCCGCTTTAACGACGCGAATCTGGATCGGAACACGCCGGTTGGCGTTGCCGGCGAAGGCGTCATGAATACCGTCTTGCGCGCCAGATATGGCGAGGGTAACGCAGTGACGGCTCTGATCCTTAAGCCCGTTGTAGACAACGAAGCCAATGAAGACGTCGTCATGCAGCAATTACAGCCTGCAGGCATCGATCCGGCTGCACCCAACTACAGCGCACGAAATGTGGCGATGAGTTTCGTGAACGACGTGCTTGGACTGAATGTGCTTGTTCAAAGCACTTTCGTGCTCCATGAGCAGACGCTGTACTTGGGGATGTCGCAGGCGGACGGTCGTCCAGCGAGGGATTCCTGGCCGGTCCCCGTGTCTGAGGAACAGAGGAACTTTCTGACACTTAAGGTTCCTCAGTTGCGTCATGTGGTCGATGAGATGTCGCTTGATGATTTCGAGGGTGTATTTCGCAGAGCTAACCTTGTTTTCAAGGCAGGGCGGGAGGGCTTGTTGCAGCAACTCGATGCGCTACAGCGAAAGCAGTACGACCAGGCGGAGGTGCTGTTGCGTGACCCTTCAAACTGGGAGGCTCGAGAAGTCGTCAATCAGCTTCGAAATCTGCCGACGCTCCCGTCTATCCGCGCCGACCTTCAGCGTGAACTGAGCAACCTGGAGTGGCTTGACGCACTCAGTGCACAGACAGACCGACATCCTGGGAACTATATGGTCAACGTGACCGATGAAGGTCGAGTCCGCATTACCGGAATTGACAATGACCTTTCTTTTGGTCGCTCTTATCGCTTGTGCCCGTCTCCGGCAAATGGTCTGTCCAGTCTTCCCCGGTTGATTGATGAACAATTGGCGCAACGCTGGAATCAGATTGACTTCGCGCGAGATGTCCGCCCAACACTGCTGACACTGTTGTCGGGCGATGAGGTGCGTGCGACCGAGTCACGGTTCAACCAGTTGCGTGAGCATGCTGCGAGTCTGGTGACTCAAGGCCGCGTCATTGAACACGACGGCTGGCAGGATGCCAGGATCGACGGTGGGACCGTCGATGACTTTCTCAGGAATGCTGTGGAGGATGACGGCAGAGGTGTTGCAAGCTACTACGGCCGCGATGTTTGATCCGAATAGATTGCGTCATGAGCATGCTTGATACACTTGAAACACAGATGCTTCAAGGTTTTTGCATGCATGCGTGCACTGTTCAAATAGATCGTGTTCCCTTATGACCGGCCAGGCTACGCCGAGTGCGCCCTCTAACCAAGCTGCACTGGCAGAGGCAATCGATTCGCTGCTCGCGTCCGTCGCTCGTTTGGCTGTTGCACGGGGCGTCGCGTACGCAGATATTGAAGAGCAATTGAAGTCGGCCATGGTCCATGCGGCGACGCAAACCATGACCCATGTGCCCTTGCACCGTGCGGTCAGTCGGATCAGTGCTGCAACCGGAATCAATCGCCGCGAGGTGACCCGACTGAGCCAGCGGAATGAGCCTAAGCGTTCTGTGGTCCATCACTCCAGAGCTAGTGAAGTCATGGCAAGGTGGCTCACGATGCGGGCTTATCAGAACAAAGACGGGCAGCCACGCCCGCTTCCCAGGTTGGGTGCGCGGCGCAGTTTTGAGGCTTTGGTGGCGGGGGTTTCCCGCGATATACATTCGCGCAGTCTGCTCGACGAAATGGTGCGCCTGAAGCTGATCGAGTATGACCCGACGACGGATGTCGTTAGCGTTTCGGCTGATGGAACCGTGCCGCATGGCGACGACGATCGCATGCTTGGTTTCTTGTCTGCCAACGTCAGCGATCACCTCAATGCAGCGATCGATAACGTGCTGCGGCGTCGCAGCCACTTCGAGCAGGCGATCTTTGCGGATGGCCTGTCCGACGCCTCAGTCGAGGAGGTGCGCCGCCTGATTGGCCCTAAGTGGGACAAATGGGTCCAGGAACTCGTTCCGGTGTTGCGGGACAGGGTCGATCGTGATGCTGCGCTCGAACAGAGCCAGCAGCGTCGGATTCGGGTCGGGTTGTATGCGTTCGACGACGTTCCAGCAGAACCCCCGCAGCGGGATGGCCCCGCACACCTGCCCTTGAGACTGGTTCGCCGCTCTCGGGCGAAGAACGCTGACTGATTGGTCGGGCTTGGTAGGGCGCTCCGATCTACCGATCAACCGCTACGAGCATGCTGTTATTGGGCAGACCTGACCATTTATGCGCCGCTTGCGCCCGACTGCTCTCGGCCAGGGTGGCTCACGGGGTTCAGCCAATTGAAGACCAAAGGATTGAGCACGATTGACAGCACAGCGCCGGCAAGAATGAGGTCGCTGGCGCCGTGCGGGAACGTCTTCAGTGCAACGCCAATGCCTGCAAGGATGAAGGAAAACTCCCCTATCTGCGCCAGAGACGCGCTCACGCACCGCGCAGTGACCGCCGTGTAGCCCAGCATTCTGACGATGCCATAGGCCACAAGGGATTTCCCTACAACAATGATGGCCACGACGGCGAGCACGTGCAGCGGTTTGTCGACCAGAATCATGGGGTCGAACAGCATGCCAACCGAAACGAAAAAAAGCACCCCGAACATGTCCTGGATAGGCAACGTCTCGGATTCGACGCGAGCCTTGAACTCAGACTCTCCGATCACCAGACCCGCGAAGAACGCTCCGAGTGCGAAAGACACGCCAAACAATGCCGCTGCACCGAATGCGACACCGATGGCCAGCGTCAAAACTGCCAGCGAAAAGAGTTCACGTTGTCCGGAGCGATCGGCAATTGCGAGTAACCATGGGAAAAGCCTTTTGCCCATCAGCAGCATCAGTGCCACAAACAAAACGACCTTGCCGATCGTGGTGAGGAGCGTTGTCCAGATCGCTGTGGGTGCGCCCGACTGATCGGGTACGCTGAGCACAGCAGGCAGCATCACCAGTGCCAGGACCATGACCAGATCCTCGACAATGAGCCAACCAACTGCAATGCGCCCGATGTCGGTGTCCTGGAGTCCTTGTGATTCGAGCGCTCTGAGCAGCACCACGGTGCTGGCGACTGAAAGCGATAACCCAAACACGAGGCCAGCGGTCAAGGACCATCCCCAATACAGGGATAGCAGAGCACCCATTAATGTGGCGAGCAGCATCTGCCCCAAGGCGCCGGGGATGGCGATGCGCCGCACCGCAAGCAAATCCTCCACCGAGCAATGCATGCCGACACCGAACATCAACAGCATCACGCCAATTTCGGCCAATTGAGGTGCGAGTTCGACATCCGCCACAAATCCAGGCGTAAAGGGCCCGACGACCACACCGGCAAGCAGGTAGCCCACCAAGGCGGGCAGTCGCAGGCGAGTGGCCAAGGCGCCGCCCGCAAAGGCGAATACAAGACTGACGGCAATGGTGGAAATCAGTGATGTGGCGTGTGGCACGCATGTCTCCTGCAAACTAGCGCCGAGGATAACAGTACATTCGAGACGCTTCTAAAAAATGTGCGTAACGCACATCTATAAAGTGCCGCGAAAGATCATGCGAAGCGCACCGGTTCTATTGCGGCCGCCCCAGGATGTCGACTGTTGTGCTCTCTAAAGAGCAGGCCGTCACGCGTCTCGTTGGCCTGCCAGGGCAGGCGGAGCGACATTAGGGGCGCGGTGTCTGACCTGGCTATCGGGTAGTTAGCCCTGGTGAGCTTGATAAACTGGCGCACGCGATTGACCTTGGGGCATGATGCCCCTGACGCGGGTCTTCACTGAAAAATCCGCGCATCCGAGGCCATTCTTCACGAGGAGACAACCATGCGGTTAGTGCATTCTTTCGTTGCCTGTCTTTTTTCGGCGCTGTCGATGTCAATGGCGAATCCCGCCGCAGCGCAGGCCACTGACTTTCCCAACAAACCCATCCGATTGCTGGCGCCGTTTGCAGCCGGCAGTGGCGCTGACAGTTCGGCCCGCGCTCTGGCTGAACAGATGCAGCGCATTCTGGGCCAGCCGGTTATGGTGGAAAACAGGCCTGGCGCAAGCGGTGCGGTAGCTGCCATGGCGGTCAAGCAGGCGCCGGCTGATGGATACACCATTATGGTCGGCTCCAATTCGCCGATGTCGGTTAATCCAATCGTGATCAAAAATCTGGGCTATGACCCGCTGAAGGAATTCAAAGCGGTGCATGGCATTGGCCGCAGTCAGAACATCTGGTATGTAGCCAATGAGTCGCCAGTGCGCACGATATCCGATCTGGTGGCGCAGGCCCGTACGCGTGCGGTCAACGTGGGCACTTATTCAGCGGGCTATCAGCTTGCGATGGAGTGGGTTGCGCTGACCTCCAAGACCAAGCTTACCTACGTGCCCTACAAAGGGCAGGCGCAAGTGTTCACGGATGTGATCGGTCGACAACTGGATGCAGGCCTGGGTGACCTGGGTGGTGCACTCTCTCTGGTTCAGTCTGGCAAGCTGCGGGCGATTGCCGTGTCGGGCGAAGCGCGGCACCCGGCGCTGCCTAATGTGCCGACTCTGCGGGAAACCTGGCCCGAGTACATCAACTACGCGTGGACCGCGTTCTGGGTGCGTACGGAAACGCCTGCCGATGTGCATGCCAAGCTCGTCTCGGCCACCAATCGGGCCATGAAGACACCCGAGCTCACCAAGTACTTCGAGTCGCAGGGCTCTGAGCCGATGTACACCTTCGGGCCTGTGGAGATGGGGCGCTATCAGGCAGAGGAATATCAGCGCTTCAAGGGCATTGCCGATACGGTGGGGATCAAGCCGGAATAGCCCCTCGTCTGAGCGCCGCGGGTGCGGCGCTCGGATGTTGCGTATTTCGTGATCAGTGATCACGGCCCGACAAATTGTCCCTGCACCCAGCGTCCTTGCACGGCGACTGAACCGTCTGCCCGAAATTCGGTACCTGTGCCGTCGCGGATGCCCTGATTGTATTCGCCAACGTATTTTCGTCCGTCTGCAAAGGTGTAGGCACCCCGGCCGTGCGCCTTGCCATTCAGGTAGCCGCCTGAGTATTGATCACCTGAAGGCGTGAGCCGACTGCCCACGCAGTCGGTCCAGGTGCCAGGATCGTAGTCGCCGGGGCATCGGGGTGAGGCTGCAGCGGCGAGCGGCGAGCGCTCTTCCCCTTGCGAAGGCATGGGCGCGGATGGTGCTGGTCTGGTGGGCAAAGCAGATGACAGCGCGTCACTCATGAGCCCCTTCGATGCCTTGGCGCTTTTTCCGGGCGACAGGGCTTCGGCAAGCGCCTGATCGGCTTCGCGCAGCCCTGCCATCAGTTTGTCCACTTCAGCGCGATGAGCGTCTGTGGCGTCATTCAGCGTCAACCGGCCATCCTTGAAGCGAAATTGCGCGCGCAGACCGGTTTCGCGCAGCGGTTTGAAACCCATGTCAAGCAGGGTCTGTCGCTGATCCGGGGTCATGCCCTTGATTACCATGGCGAGTTCGCCATCAGCGCGCAATTGCTTTTCAAGCGAAGGCACAGCGTTGTTCGACGCGGCCATTTCAATGGACACGCGACCATCGAACGAACCGTCTTCCGAAGAGGCTGCAAACTTGGAGATGCCTGCCGACAGGCCTCGTGCGAGCAGTCGCGATACGGCTTGTTTCGCGGATTTTTGTTCGTCGTGTGTCAGGTTCCTGAATCCGCAGCTGGAGCGAAACAGGGTATTGAGGCGCTCTGCGCTTTCGAGGTCCATGCCCTTGACCGAGAGATCGAAGGCGATTTTGTTGAGCTCCTGTGCACCCCAGGACAGTTTCTTCGCGGAGTACGAGGCTGAGGAGTCAAGCCGGTCGCCTCGCTCGAGCGTCTCCGCGCGAAACTGCATGCCTTCTGCAGAGCCGGCGCTCAGGCTTGCTTTGTCCATGCTGACGGCATAGCTGCCAGTTCCCAGGTGACGATTGTTCAGATCGACGCGGATCGACACCCCACGCAGGTCGATGGCTTCGCCGTCCGAGCGCATGCCGAAGCGCTCAAGGTTCCATTCGAATTTGAAGGACTTGCTGCCCACTTCAAACGAGCCGCGCGATGGGGCGAGTTTCAGACCGGTGCGGCGGCGGGAGATTTCAGGCAATGAGACATCGCTGCTGATCTGCCCGCTGAGGCTGACCCGCCCCTCACCGGTCAACTTGGCATCGCTGCCGATCAGTGCGCGCAATTCCTGCGCCGCATCCCCTGCGGGGACGGCACTCCAGGAAAATCGCGACAGTCCGGAGGGCAAAGGCCAATGCGAGATGGTGTATTCAATTGTTGCCAGAGGCTCAGGATCATCGCCCGCTGCCAGATCATCTGAGCATTCATCGATCAACGCGATTTCTGCCTTGCCCTTTGAGCTCAGCCATCCCGGCTCGTGCGACAACTTTGTCAGGCGCACACTGGAAGCGTCCGTGGCGGCAGTGGAACTCATTGCCTGTAGCGCAGCTTGCGCGCGTTTGCCGGTCCATGCGGCGGCACCAAGCCAGCCGAGCAGCAACACCGCAATTGTGCCCGTGGCAATTAGGCCTGAACGTGAAGTCGTCATGCTCATTGGGATATGCGCCGCATGTGGGCTTGTAGTGATTCAGCGTGTCACATGATGCCTGACAGGCATACGCGTCGCTTGCTGCGCTGCTTGAACGGTTCCTACAGTGGTGCCGGTGGCTTGACGGACCCGAACACGAAGACGATATTCAAATTCAGCAACTTGCAGCCTGCTCGGTATTTCGGTGGCTAGGCGAGCCCAAACTTCACAGCGCATCAGCAGGAGACGGATATGACGCAGGCAACAACACATGGCATGGTGTGCGCGGCACAGCCGGAGGCCGCTGAGGCGGGAGCTGACGTACTAAGGACCGGTGGCAATGTTGTGGATGCAGCGATTGCTGCTGCGCTGGTGCAAACCGTGGTGGATCCGCAGATGTGCGGCATTGCCGGCATGGGCAATATGCAGATCTACATGCCTGGGCAGGGCATTCATACCAGCATCGATTTTCATGGCCGTGCGCCGCTGGCGGTCAAACCTGACATGTGGGCTGATCGCATACTGCATGAGGCTCAGGATGGCTGGGGTTTCATCCTGAAAGATCGGGTCAATGAAATTGGGTATCAGGCGGTGACAACGCCGATGTCTTTGCGAGCCTTCGATACCGCGTTGCGCCGATTTGGCACACGGTCGCTGGCCGAGTTGATGGGGCCTGCGGTGGACTATGCGCGTCAGGGCGTCCTGATTCGCCCGCATGTGAGCGAGTTCTGGAATTTGCCGCCTAGTGCAGGGCGCGATGCAAACATCGGCATGGTGACTAAGTATCCCGCCACCAGAAAGATCTATGTCAAGCCTGATGGTCGTGTGCTCGCGGTGGGCGACATGTTGCGTAACCCCGATATGGCTTCGACACTCGAGCGTATTGCGGCGCACGGGGTAGACGACTTTTATCGCGGAGCGCTAGCCAGGGAGATCGTCGCTGATATGACGGCGCACGATGGTCTGCTATCGCTGGCTGACCTTGAGCAGTGCGAAGTAGAAGAAAAAGCGCCGCTCTGGGGGACTTATCGAGGGCACCGCATTGCGACCAATCACCCGCCCGGTGGGGGTATTCAACTGATCGAGATGCTGAATATCCTCGAACACTTCGATCTGAGAGGGATGGGGCACAACTCGCCCGAATACATTCGCGTGGTGTCGGAGGCGATGAAGATCGCAACCGCTGATAAAGACGCCAAAGTGGGCGATCCGCGCTTCTATGACGTCCCCGTCGTGGAGCTCATGTCGAAGTCTTACGCGGCGGCGATGGCGCAGCGTATTCGTTGCAGTGAGCACACCCATGTCCCACGGTTCAATTCGGGCGGCGCTGAAAGCAAACACACGACCCAGATTTGCGTTGTCGATGATCAGGGGAATGCCTTCACCATGACGCATACACTGGGTCAGCCCTCTGGTGTGGTGACTGACGGGCTTGGTTTCATGTACAACGGGGCCATGGCAGTGTTTGATCCGCGTCCAGGGCGTGCCGGCTCGTTGGCGCCGGGCAAGGCCAGATTCTCGGCGCTCTCGCCGACGATCGTTTTCAAGGATGATCGGCCATATCTGGTGCTGGGTGCGCCAGGGGCAACCTACATCACGATGGGTAATCTGCAGGTCATCCTGAATGTCCTGGAGTTCGGTATGAGCGCCGAGCAGGCGGTCTGCTCCCCTAGGTTTGCCGCCGTGTCGGACACCATCGAGTTGTCCAACAGAATTCTTCATTCGACGGAACGGGCGCTCCGCGGTCTGGGCTACGCGGTAAAGCGGCATGCCCAGAGCTACACCTTTGCCTGGGTGCATGCCATTCGCCTGCAAGATGGCGTGCTCGATGGCGGGGCGGACCCTGCCACTGGAGGCCTTGCGATCGCCGTATGAAGGGCTTGCGTGGCCCCACCAGAGCCCGCTCCAGTAGGTCGCTTTCGGTCGATGAGCCACGGCAGTGTTCGGCCCTTTCGGTGGCCAGCGTGTCGAACTCAGACAGGGCCGATTGCAGGTCCAGCGTGAGATAGGCGTCGAGCCCAAGCCTCAAAGCGGCTTCCAGCAACGGAATCGAATGCGCATCCTCGACCAGCAGGCCCGCGCGTAACTCGAGTCGCTCATCGAGCATTCCGTCGAAGACCGTGAAATGATCGCGTTGGCCTGCAAGCTCATGGGGTGATCCTCACGCGATTGAGAGCATTCGACAACAAACTTTTCCAGGACAACGAATGAAAGCTACTCTGATCATTAATGGCGCTAAAAAGTTCGAACTTGAATTGGGGTTCGAGGACTTTTCTCAGATTGTCTCGAATTTGCCTGATACGGCTGAACATTGTGACCTGTTCGATCTATTGTCGGAACACCCATCAATCGCCATCCGAGAACATGTCGCCATGAAAGACAATCTGGCGGAATCGACGGTCAAAAGCCTCGCTGCTGATCGAGACGTTTCGGTGATCAGGGCGTTGCTGAGTAGCTCAAAAGGTCGGGAATGCCTGAGTACTGCGCAGTTGCTGGAAATGATTTCCCGTGACGTCGAAGCCGCGGAAAATGTCGCGAATTATGTGGAGGCTTTTGATTCGGCTGATATCGATGAGCTTGCGGCAGCCCTTTTGAAACATGGTGATGCTCGTGTAAGAAATTCGCTCGCAGGTAATTCAAATGCCCCAAAGAAAATCTTGAAAACACTGCTAAAAGACGCCGATCCAAACGTTCGTGCATCTGCACAACGATCGCTGGATTGAAGCGCAGATCGGTATCTTTGGTTATGGATGGGTTGCGCGTGTTGCGCCTTTGGAGCGCCTCGGGCCATGAGTTCGCAGGCCTTGGGATCGGAGCGCGTTCGTGAAGGCTTGCAGGAAATTCTGCTGGGGCCGGCGCAGTTGTACGAGGTGCTGCGGGCTAGGGCAGTGCGCTGGTTCTGGCCGCTACTGCCGCTACTGCCGCGGCCGCCAATCTGAATCCCAAGATCCTGAGGATCGAAGTCGAGGTGGCCAGCCTTAAGACCGCACGCGCGTCAGACACTGAGGAAGTATGCTGCCCGGCGCTACCCACGACCTGAAACGAAAAAGGCCTGCATCGCTGCAGGCCCTCTTTTTTGGCTCCCCGACCTGGACTCGAACCAGGGACCTGCGGATTAACAGTCCGTCGCTCTACCGACTGAGCTATCAGGGATCAGCCCGATAGTTTAGCAAAAGACGACTGCTGACTCAAACGGCGAGGTGACAGACGGCAGGGCGGGCTGGCCAAGCCGACCTGAACATTCCACATCATCAATGACTTACGACAACCGCATGCCAACTACTACACAACGTGCGTGTCATTAGGGTAGCACCACTTGGTATGGCAAGGCTTCCCAAACGCTTCCGTCGAAGGTCAAGACAGCGGCGGTTTTTTTGACCCTGACGAGCCCTGCGTTGGGATGCCGTTGGGATGAATCCTTCCCATCGCGAAGTCCGCATCTCCCACCCCCCATCGGACCCAAAGTGATCGACGACGGGGGGCTTTGGTTCCATCTCAGCTACCGGCACAGACGCGTCCAGCTGACTCAGCATTGGCGTTCGGCACGCTCAAACCGTTGCTCGACGACTTGGGTGCCCCACTGTTGGCCCACTCGTTCTTCGGCCAGCGTAAAGCGGTGGGCCTCGTACAAGTGATGTGCCGCATCCAGTCCGCTAAAGGTCCAAAGATAGGCGGCTCTAAAATTTGCATTGAACCGCCCCGGGTTTTGAGG
>DGIT01000146.1:0-5119 GCA_002386465.1 Burkholderiales bacterium UBA4615
GTGCAACGGGCTCGACCGGCCCCGATGCACGCACGCGCGTATGCGGCAAGGTGATGCTGAAGGTGCTGCCCAGGCCCGGTCGGCTTTCGATGTCCAGGCGAGCCTGGTGGCGTTGCGCTACGTGCTTCACGATGGCCAGGCCCAGCCCGGTGCCGCCCGTTTCGCGTGATCGACCGCGATCAACCCGATAAAAGCGCTCGGTCAGCCGCGGCAGATGTTCGCGTGCAATGCCGATGCCGGAGTCGCGCACCGCGATCACGCCTTCGCCATCGCGCAGGGTAAAGCTCAGCGTGATCTTGCCGCCGTCTGGGGTGTAGCGCACTGCGTTCGAGAGCAGGTTGCGGATGGCGCTGTCCAGCTCGCTGGGCGCACCCAGCACGGTCGCAGGCGTGGCGACCACCACATCAATGGTGTGCCGCCCGGCCGAGACCACGCGCAGGTCGGCCGCCAGGGTCTGCAGCATCGGGTTGATGTCGAGCGGGACGAGTTCGGCCAGATCGCTGGAATGCTCAAGAGTGGCCAGTGTGAGCAGGTCACTGACCAGCTGTTGCATGGTGCCGGTCTGACGCAGGGCCATCTCGAGATAGCGGCGCCGGTCCTCGGCGGGCACCTCGGCATCGATCAGGGTTTCGATGAAGCCTGCCACGACGGTGAGTGGCGTGCGGATTTCGTGGGAAATATTGGCCACGAAGTCGCGCCGCATCTGCTCGACCCGCGTCGATTCGGTGACGTCGCGGCTTACCAGCAGGCGGTAGGCGTCGGCGGTGGGCACCACTTTGAGGGCCACCATGCGGTGCGGGGCACCTGATGGCGCCAGTGTGATCGGGTGTGTGAAGTCGCCCCGGCGCAGGTAATCGACGAATTCCGGGTTGCGGATGAAATGGTCGATTGGGCGCCGCGTCCCGAAAATGCCATGCAGGGCCTGGGCCGCACGGTTGCTCCACTGCACATGGTCGAAGCGATCGAGTACGACCAGCCCGTCAGGCAGCAGGTCGACCGCCGCATGCAGCCGCTCCATCTCGGCCCCCGTTTCGGTGCGCTCGATGGCTTCCTGGCGCATATATCGCCCGATGCGGTCATAGACCTGGCCCCAGCTGCCAAAGGCGATCGGCAATTCACGTTGCCGGGGCAGGGCCGCCCAGTGATGCAAGCGGCCCAGAAAGATCGCATGGTAGGTGGCCAGCGCGCCCAGCCCGAACACTAGGACCCACGCGGCGGTGCCTCCATTGATCCAGAATCCGGCCGCCCCGGCAGCGGCCAGCAACAGTACGACGAAGATCAAGGTGCGCAGGACGATCATTCAGCAGCCATCCTGCCGTCAAAAAATCATTGTGGCAGGAACCGATAGCCTCCGCCACGTACCGTCTCGATCAGGCGGTCATGTCCCGAAGGCTGCAACGCCAGACGCAAACGTCGGATATGCACATCGACCGTACGTTCCTCGATGAACACATGGTCGCCCCACACCCCGTCCAGCAGGCGCGTACGCGACAGGACGCGATCAAGATGCTTCATGAGGTAGTGCAGCAGCCTGAATTCGGTGGGGCCCATGCGCACCTGCGCCCCGTTGGCCAACACCCGGAAGGTGTGCGGCTCCAGACGCAGACCGGCCACTTCGACCGGATCGTCGGTGGCCTCAGGGGCACTGCGCCGCAGCAGGGCGCGCACCCGGGCGATCAGTTCGCGCGGGGAAAACGGCTTGGTGATGTAGTCGTCAGCGCCCGCATCGAAGCCCCCCAGCTTGTCGGCTTCGGCAGCGCGCGCCGTGATCATGATGATCGGCAGGTCGCGGGTGCGGGCGTCGGCACGCAGTCGGCGGGCCAGGTCCACGCCCGACTGATCAGGCAGCATCCAGTCCAGCAGGATCAGATCGGGCAGTGCGGTGTCGATCTGGGCGCGTGCCGAGGCGACGTCGCTGGCATGGTGTGGCTCAAACCCCCCCAGTCGCAGGTTCAGCGAAATGAGTTCGCTGATGGAGGGCTCGTCTTCGACGATCAGGATACGGGCACTCACAGGCAATCTCGCAGCGTTGGACAGTCGGCGCGAAGCGTATGACGACCGTGTGACCGCAGCATGACATGCCGCTGCCCCGCTCAGCCTGCTCGGCCGTATTTATCCTCGAATCGGACGATGTCATCCTCACCGAGGTAGTCGCCGCACTGCACCTCGATCATGACCAGGGGCATGACGCCGGGGTTTTCCAGGCGATGGCGCCCGCCGATCGGGATATAGGTGGATTCGTTGGCCGCGACCAGAAAGACACGATCGTCGCAGGTGACCTTGGCGGTGCCCGAGACCACGATCCAATGCTCGCTGCGGTGATGGTGCATCTGCAGGGACAGGGTCTGCCCGGACTTCACCTCGATGCGCTTGATCTTGAAGCGCGCGCCTTCCTGCAAGACGGTATAGGTGCCCCAGGGGCGTGCCACCGTACGATGCAGGCGCGCGGCGTCGTGGCCGCGTGACTTCAGACGCGAAACGATCTCCTTGACCTGCTGGCTGGCGTCCTTGCTCGCCACCAGCAGGGCATCGGGCGTATCCACCACCAGCAGGTTGTCCACCCCCACGGCGGCGACCAGTCGGTCTTCGCTTTGGACATGCGTGTTGTGGGCATCGACGAACATGGCCTCGCCCATGTTGGTGTTGCCCTGCGCATCGGGCTCGAACTGTTCGGCCACCGCCTTCCATGAGCCGATGTCACTCCAGCCGAAGGACGAGGGCATGACCACTACCTGCTCGGCCTTTTCCATGACCGCATAGTCGATTGAAACATCGCGGCAGGCACCGAAGCTGGCCGCATCCAGCATTACGCGCTCATCGTTGGCTTCGGTGCGGCTGGCGGCCCAGGCGGTGCGCGCCTGCGCAAGCACATCGGGTGCGTGTGTGGCCAAGGCGCCCAGAATGCTCTGCACCGTGAAGCAGAACATGCCGCTGTTCCAGACGAAATTCCCAGCCGCCAGGAACTGTGCGGCACGGGCGGCATCGGGCTTTTCGACGAAGCGCTTGACGCGTCGTGCCACGCCACTGGCCACTGCCTCACCGGTCTCGATATAGCCGAACCCGGTCTCGGGCGCCGTGGGCTGGATGCCAAAGAGCACCAGCGAGCCGTCCTGGGCCTGTCGAGCGGCTGCACGGGCAGCATCCTGGAAGGCGGTTTCATCGGGAATCAGGTGATCGGCAGGCAGCACCAGCAGGGTGGCGTCCGGGCCGATGGATTCGGCCCACAGGGCGGCCATGGCGATGGCGGGCGCGGTATTGCGACCCATCGGTTCGAGCAACTGCGTGCACTGCAAGCCCTGGGTGCCCGGCAGCGTGCTGAATTCCTCGCGTGTCTTGAACTGGTATTCGCTGTTGGTCACCACACCGACGCGCTGCAGGTCCGCCAAGGGCAGGCAGCGCGAGAGGGTGCGCTGCAGCAGGCTGAGCGAGCCGCCCAGCTTCATGAAGGGCTTGGGGAACGCCTCACGGGAGACTGGCCACAGACGGGTACCCGAACCACCGGAGAGGACGATCGGAATCAGCATGGAACGCAGACCTCGTACGTAAAAGAGTGACGGAATTGTAGGCGCGCTGCGCGGACCCCGTGCGAACATCGTCACGTTTAAGGTCTGAAAGACAGGGCATTCCTACGTGGGCGCAAAGATTCTGGTGACAGGCGGTGCGGGCTACATCGGCTCGCACACCGTGGTGGAGTTGCTTCAGTCGGGTTTCGAGGTCGTGGTCCTCGACAGCCTGGTCAATTCCAGTGCCGAGGCGCTGGTGCGGGTGGCTGCCATTACAGGGCGCGAAGCGCCGCTGGTGGTGGGCGATTTGCGCGACACCGCGCTGCTGCAGCGCCTGCTGAGCGAACACCGCTTTGATGCGGTCATTCATTTCGCGGGTTTGAAAGCGGTGGGCGAATCGGTGGCGCAGCCCCTGAATTACTACGATGCCAACGTGGCCGGCACGGTGAACCTGCTGCGCTGTCTGGATGCGGCTGGCGTGCGCAGGCTGGTATTCAGCTCATCGGCCACGGTGTACGGCGATCCCCAGACCGTGCCCATTCGGGAAGACGCCGCCACCGGGCCGACCAACCCGTATGGCCGCACCAAGTGGATGATCGAATTCATCCTGCAGGATCTGGCCGCAGCCGATGCCCGCTGGTCGATCGGCAATCTGCGCTATTTCAATCCTGTGGGCGCGCATCCGAGCGGGCGCATTGGCGAAGACCCTCAGGGCATCCCCAACAATCTGATGCCCTTCATTGCGCAGGTGGCGGTGGGGCGACGCGACAAGCTCAGTGTGTTTGGCGGCGACTGGCCAACTGTCGACGGGACCGGCGTGCGCGACTACATCCATGTGGTCGATCTGGCGCAGGGGCATCTGGCAGCGTTGCGCCGCGTATTCGATCATCCGGGTGCATGGACCGTGAATCTGGGCACCGGCACTGGCTATTCGGTGCTGCAGATGGTCAAAGCGTTTGAGCAGGCCAGCGGACGACCGGTGCCGTATGCGGTCGTCGATCGTCGTCCGGGCGACATCGCCACCTGCTATGCCGACCCGGCCCAGGCGCAGGCGCTGTTGGGCTGGCGTGCCCAGCTGGGTGTCCAGGCCATGTGCGCAGACGGTTGGCGCTGGCAGAGCGCCAACCCGCGGGGGTATCAATCGCGTTGACCGTGCAGAGCCGTTGGTTGCGACGATCCGGCTGCATCGAACCCTGAGCAGGCCGTACTGCAGCGCTAACCGGCTGGCCGAAACGCGCGTCCAACCGGCAACGCTACTCGACCTTGGCGCCCGATTCGCGCACAGCGCGCTCCAGTCCCCCGGCACCATCGCGCAACGCCGCTGCGAAGGCCTCGGGCGAGGCATTGGTGGCCACATCCATACCCTGGCTGGCCACCCGTTCCTTCACGCCCGGGCGAGCCATGGCGCGTGCGGTCGCAGCATGCAGCGCCCGCAACACATTGGGCGGTGTGCCGGTCGGCACGTATAGGCCAAATGAAAAGCTGGAGTCGTAGCCTGGAAGGCCTGCCTCGGCGGCCCCCGGGATACCAGGGATCGAGGGTGTTGACTGGGGCACCGTGAGCGACAGGGCGCGCATCCGCCCAGCCTTGATGAAGTTGATCACCGTGGGCGGCGT
>DGIT01000146.1:5199-8058 GCA_002386465.1 Burkholderiales bacterium UBA4615
TTGAACTGGATGGTCGTGAACTGCACGCCTGCAGCCGACTCGAACAGTGCCGAGGCCAGGTGTGGTGTGGATCCGTTGCCGGAGGCTGCGCTGTTGAGCTTGCCGGGGTTGGCCTTGGCATAAGCGATCAGCTCGCGCAGGTTGCGCACCGGCAGATCGTTGTTGACGCAGATGATCATCGGGCCCACGGCGAGCTGGCACACCGGGATGAAGTCGCGGCGGCTGTCATAGCCAAGCTTGCGGTACAGCGCAGCGGTCAGTGCCATGGGGCCTGCGTTCAGCACGGTGTAGCCGTCCGGTGCGGCCTTGGACACGGCTTCGTTGGCAATGGTGCCGCCGGCTCCGGGCCGGTTTTCCACGACCACCGACACGCCCAGTTCCTTGGACAGTTCATCGGCGGTCACCCGCGTGATGAAATCGCCCGAGCCGCCCGGGGGGTAGCCCACAACCAGCCGTACGGGTTTGGCAGGCCAATCGGCGCTTTGCGCATGAGCAGGGCCTGTCGCCGCAGCCAGGGCCGCTGCCGCACCTACGCCCAAGCCGGCGCGCAGCGCCAGACGACGAGCAGAAGGGTTGATCTCTGCCTGGGATGCATCGTCGAAAGACGCAATCGGAGATCCCGACGGCTGCGCTGCGCAGTCCAGTGTGGCCTGATATCGAGAAAAAGTTGTCGTTTTCATCTCTGGTTGTCCTCTTAGCGTCCCTGAAACTGCGGCACACGCTTTTCCATGAAAGCGGTGCGCCCCTCCCGGTAGTCCTGGCTGTCGAAACAGGCCTTGACCATATTCAAGGCGCGCTCGGTATCCCGGTCCGCCGGGTCCCTGAGCGCCTCGCGGATCGCGAATTTCGCAGCCGCCAGTGTGAGCGGCGCGTTTTCAGCCACCATCTGCACATATTCGGCCACGGCGGCATCGATCCGGTCGGGCGCGTGGACCTGCGACACGAAGCCGATCCGCTGCGCCTCGGCAGCACCAAACTTGCGCGCCGACATGAACAGGTCGGTGGTGTTGGCCGCGCCGATCATGGCCACGAAGCGGCGCACACCGGACGGGCCATAGCCCAGCCCCATGCGGCCTGCCGGCATGCGAAAGATGGTGTCGTCCGAGCAGATGCGCACATCGCAGGCGGCCGCCAGCCCCAGCCCGCCACCGATGCAGATGCCGCGAATGTGCGCGACCACCGGCTTGCTGCACTGTACGGGGGCGTTGTAGCCGTCATTGACGGCCTTTTCATATTCGGCCTGCGCATCGGCACTGCTGCGCATCTTCTCGAACTGCGAGATGTCGGCACCCGAGACGAACGATTTCTCGCCTTCACCGCGCAGCACGACCACGCGCACGGCCGGGTCGGCATCGGCTGCACGGATGCCTTCAGCCAGTTGCATCCACATGTCGCGACTCATCGCATTCATGCGTGCAGGATTGGAGATGAGCAACGTGGTCACGGGGCCGTTGCGTTGGGTGAGGATCTCGGGCACGACAATCTCCTTGATGGGGTGATCGCGGGCGAGTCGTGCTCAGAGCACGACGCCGGCACCGCGCAGTGTGGTGATCTGCGCATCGCTCAGGCCGAGTTCGCGCAGGACTTCGTCGGTGTGTTCGCCGCGCTCCGGCGTGGCGGTGACCAGGGCCGCCGGAGTACGCGACAGCGTGATCGGCTGATTGAGCAGATTCAGCGTGCCCAGCGTGGGGTGCTCGACCGCAGCGCTGGCCTTCAGATGCTGCACCTGCGGATCGGCAAACACATCGTCCATGGCATGTATCGGGCCGCAGGGCACGCCCGCCTCATTGAGCCGTTCGACCCATTGCGCACTCGAGGCCTTGGAAAGGGCTGCATTCAACTCGTCGGCCAGCGCAGCCCGGTGGGCGGCACGGTCCTCGGCCCGTGCAAAGCGCGGATCAGCGATCAGCTCCGGGCGCCCCACAGCTTCGGCCAAACGCCTCCAGATTGCGGTGCCGGATGCCGCCACGTTGATGTAGCCGTCGGCGGTGCGATAGGCCGAGGTGGGCATGCTGGTGGGATGGTCGTTGCCCACCTGAGGCGGCACTTCGCCGCTCATGGTGTAGCGGGCTGCCTGAAAGTCCAGCAGGGTGATGCCAGCCTGCAGCAGATTGGATTGCACCCACTGGCCTTCACCCGTGACATCGCGCTCCTGCAGGGCGGTCATGATGCCCAGCGCCGCAAGCAGGCCCGCAGTGACGTCGGCCACGGCTGCGCCCGCCCGCAAGGGCCCTTGCCCGGCAAAGCCCGTGACCGACATCAGGCCGCACAGGCCTTGAGCAATCTGGTCGAAGCCCGGGCGCGCGCGATAGGGACCATCCTGGCCGAAGCCCGAGATACTGGCCAGCACGATGCGCGGGTTGATCGCGCGCAGCGAGGCATAGTCGATGCCGAGCCGGTCTTTCACATCGGGGCGGTAATTTTCGATGACCACATCGGCGGTCTTGACCAGCTCGCGAAACAGCCCGATGCCCTGCTCGGCCTTGAGATCGAGCGTGATCGAGCGCTTGTTGCGATGCAGGTTCTGAAAATCGGGACCATGGCGGGCGCCGCCCAGGTCCTCTTCGCCGGTGGTTTCGATCTTGATCACGTCGGCGCCGAAATCGGCAAAATGCCGCGCACAGACAGGGCCCGCCCGAACGCGTGTGAGATCGAGCACCCGCAGGCGCGACAGGGCTGTTGAGGCCTGGATTTTCGGCATGATCTCCTCCCGATCGGTGTTCAGCGGGCGACGCTGAGAAATTCGCGTCGTCCCTTCATGAGCGTCACATGATGCACCAGCAGATCAAAATCGGCGTCCCGGTCGACCGGGTTCAGATGTTCGGTGTTGATGATCAGGACCGGTGCCGCGTCGTAGTG
>DGIT01000100.1 GCA_002386465.1 Burkholderiales bacterium UBA4615
GACAAGCTCGGCTTCGCCTTTGCCAAGGGCTCGCCGATGCGCGACGACTTCGACAAGTACCTCACCGAGCTGGGCCCCGAGAAGGTCAAGGCCGTGCTCGACAAATGGATGAAGTGATCGTCTGATGGGCTTTGGCGGCATCCTTGCTCAGCTCGCTCAGGGTGCCGTCTACACCATCGTTGTGACCTTGGCCTGCTCGGCCATGGCACTGGCGTCGGGGCTTGCAGTGGCCTCGCTCAGGCGGCTTCAGCTGCCTGGAGTCACACTCCTGCTCGATCTGTACACCTACGTGTATCGCAGCGTGCCGGTGCTGGTCATGCTGTTCATCGTGTATTTCGGCCTGCCGAGCCTTGGGCTCAAGGTCTCGCCGCTCTGGGCCATGATGCTCAGTCTTGGGCTGATTGCCGGGGCTTACGTGGCCGAGGTCCTTCGCGGCGCACTCGATGCCATCGACCCCTACGAGATCCTCGCCGCACAGGCGGCAGGTCTGAGCCGCGTGCAGGTGCTGACCTCGATCGAATGGCCACAGATGCTGCGCATGGCGGTGCCGGGCCTGGTGAACGAATTCACCACCATCCTGAAGTACTCCCCGTTTGCGTTTACGGTCGGATTGCCCGAGATCACCAAGCAGGCAATGACCCTGACCAGCACGACCCTGCGCGGCATCGAGATCTACCTGGCCGTGGGGGTGCTCTACTTCGTCATCTACCGCATGCTGCTGGTCGGCGTGCGCTGGCTGGAGCGCCGCTTTCGGGTGCCCGGGCTGTCGCCCGGCTGAGGTTCAGATGGCGCTGATCGAAATTCGCAGGCTGGTCAAGACGTTCGGCGATCGCGAGGTGATCTGCGGGATCGACCTCGACATCGAAGAGGGCGGCGTCACGGTCGTGATGGGGCCGTCCGGCTGCGGCAAGTCCACGCTGCTGCGCTGCCTGAATCGGCTGGTCGAACCCACCTCGGGGTCCATCCGCTTGCGCGGACAGGAAATCACCGGGCCGGGCGTGGATGTGCGCGCCCTGCGCCAGAGCATCGGCTTCGTCTTTCAGCAGTTCGCTCTTTACCGCCACCTCACGGTGCTGGACAACGTGACACTCGCCTTGCGCAAGCTGCGCGGCATGAGCCGTGTGCAGGCCGAGTCGCGTGCCATGCACGAACTGGCGCGCCTGGAGCTGGCGGGCCATCGCAACGACTTTCCGGCGCAATTGTCTGGCGGCCAGAAGCAGCGTGCGGCCATCGCCCGCGCCCTGGCGATGGATCCGGCGGTGCTCCTGCTCGATGAGCCCACCTCTGCGCTGGACCCGGTGCTCACCCGCGAGGTGTGTGCGCTCATCAACCGGCTGTACCTCGACAACGTCACGATGGTCTGCGTCACGCACGACCTGTACCTCGCCCGATACATCTCCGACCGGGTCGCATTCATGGATGCAGGCCGCATCCATGCGCTCGACAGCATCGCGAACCTGTCGCGTCGGCCCGATGACCCGAAACTGCGCGCCTTTTTCGGGCGTGAGGGCATGGAGAAGTGAGCGCCTGGGACCGCTTCCTGCGCGACCTGCTCGAGCAGTGGCCGCTCATCTGGGCAGGCCTGGGTCAGACCGTGATTCTGGCTGCGGTGATCAGCGTCACTGGTCTGCTGGCAGGCATTCTCGTGTTCTACCTCTCGATCAGCCGCAGCCTCTGGGTGAGGCGTGTGACGCAGGCATACATCTCGTTTTTCATCGGCATGCCGCTCATCGTGCTGCTGTTTCTCATGTACTACGGGCTGCCGCAGTGGGGCGTGCGGGTCACGCCGTTCTGGATCGCCGTGTTGGGCTTCACGCTCAATATCGCTGCCTACAATGCGGGCTACATGGGCACCGCCTATAACGGGCTGGACCCGGCGGAGCTGGAGGCGGGCCGTGCGCAGGGCTTCAATGACCGCCAGATGTTTGCGTTCATTACCCTGCCCCAGGTGTTGAGGCTGTCGGTGCCGGCACTGACCAATCAGGTCATCCTGAATCTGAAGGACACGTCGGTGGCCTTTCTCATTCAGTACACCGAGTTCTTTGCCCGTATTCAGGAACTGGCGGCCACGAATTTTCAGTTCTTCAAGGCCTACATGCTGGCCGCCGGCGTGTACCTCGCGCTGGTGTCGGTGATCGTCGTCGCTGCGCGGTGGGTCGAGCGTCGGGTGATCATGCCCGGCATGTTGCGATGAGTGGGGTTGCCAACATGAAGATCGTGCTCGAGATTCCGGGGCGGGCCGATGCAACGCCGCTGGTCCAGTCGCATGCCCGCAGCCTTGCGGCGCTGAGTGGTTTCGATGAGGCGCGTGCCGTGGCCATTGAGCTGGCGTGTGAGGAAGCGTTCGGGCGTATCGCGGAGCGGTCCTCGGGCGGTCCGATCGACCCGCCGGTACGCATGGTCACTGACCTGAGCACGCTGGCGCTGACCATTGCATTCGATGACCAGGCGGCCCCTGCCGCAGCGATCGAGGATGCGCCAGGCGGCCACGCGCCGAGCGGCCTGGACGAAGTGGACCTGAACGCGGTGTCGCGCAGTCTGATCCGGGCCGCTGCCGATTCAGTCACCTGGATGCCGCTGGGCCGCCAGGGTCATCGCACGCAGATGGTGTTCAACCGCCCGCAACCCGCCGTGGCCGCATTGGTGCACCCGGAACGCCTGCAGGCCTTCGACGAACAGGTGCCGCTGGCGCCGCCTCAGGATTACACCGTCAGACTGACCGGCGAGGACACCGACTGGCATCAGATCGCCGTGGCGATGTACCGCACCTATGGCTTTTCCTATCCGCTGGACGATTTTTATCTGCCCGATCGGATCCGCGCATTGAATCAGGCCGGTCTGGTGCTGTCTTCGGTTGCGGTCACGAACGATGGCGAGGTGGTGGGCCATTACGCGCTCGATGTGCAGGGGTTCGGGCAGTTTGGTGTGCAACGGCCGTTCACGGGCGAGCTGGGCAAGGCGGTGGTCGATCCCGCTCACCGCAGCCGCGGGCTGATGGAACGCATGCGCCGCTTCGTGGAAGACGCGGCGCGTGAGCGCGGCATGACTTCGGTGTTCAGCGAACCCACCATGGCCCACCCGTTCAGCCAGAAAGCAAACGAAAGCCTGGGGTCTCGGGCCTGTGGCGTCATGCTGGGACTGGTCGCCAGTCATTTGCTGGGCCTGAAGGCCATCGATTCAGCTGCAACCGGCCAGCGCACCAGTGTGATGTTCTATCACCAGCCACTGGGCCCTCAGGCAGCGCGACGGGTGTACGCACCGCCCGTGCACCGGCAGATGCTGTGGCGCACCTATGCCCACTGCGGCATTGACGTTCAGGACGCGGGGCCTGCCGGGCCTGCTGCCGGGCATACCGACGTGATCGTGCAATACGTGCCGCAGATCGACATCGGTGTCATGGCGGTGCGCGCGGTGGGACATGACGTGGCCCAACGACTGCGCGCCAGCCTGCAGCAGCTGGTCCGCGACGCTGGTGCACGCGTGATCTTCATGACCTTGCGTCTGGACGACCCAGGCTGCCCGGGCGCCCTCGAGGCCGCCGAGCGGCTGGGATTTCACTACGCAGCCCTGTGCCCGCTCTTTGACGAGGGCCACGACGTGCTGCGCCTGCAATACGTCAACGTGCCGATCGACTTCGGGGCGCTGGCCGTGGCCGGGCCGTTTGCCCGCGAGATCGTCGACTACGTGCAGGCGGATCGGGCGCGCGTGGACGCGCTCTGATCGCGCGCGCGATAGCGGTGCGCGCGACTTCCTGCGTGGCGAGCATGCGGCAAGTGCCGACTGCCCGCAATACAAGGGCTTAGCCCTTGGCATACGCTGAGCCGGGCGCAAAGGCGCCCGATTCAATCGTCAGGTTGATGATGGTCCCGCTGTAGCGAAAGGCACGGCGTCGCTGATACAGCGACCAGTCCACCGGCGCACGTCGGTCCAGGCCAATGTCCAGCCCCTCATGGAACCCGCCCATCACGGTGGGGCTCAATGCGGTCCATTGACCTGCGGGCCCGGAGCAAGGCGCGCCATCCATCATCAACCGGCCCTGGCCGGTGCGCTGGCCCAGGGCCTGGTAGTCGATGGCAAAGGCTTGCGCGCCAGCCGGGATGCTGGCCGGCGCCAGTCGCGTGTATTGCCCGAAACCGTTGTACGTGAAATGCAGCATGCCTTCTTCGATGAACAGCGTCATGCCACCGAACACTTCGCCGATGGCAAAGAGCACGCCTTCGTCGGTGGCCGTGTGGCGGGCGCGCACACTGATGCGAAATGCGCGGTCAGCGATCAGCGGAATGAGGGTGCTGCGATGCACGGTCTGCCCGCCCGGCAGAAAACGCCGCGTGCCGCTTGGGGCGGGCCGCTGCTGCGGCGGGATCTCATTGAACTTTTGCAGCGGCGTGCGGTTGTCCAGCGGATAGACCATGTTCGACCAGGCCGCCGCATCGAAGGCCTCGGTCAGTGCGCGCAGGCGCTCGGGGTGTTGCGCAGCCAGGTCGATCGATTCGGAAAAGTCCGTGGCCTGATGGTGCAGCGTCCAGTTGTCGAAGTTGACCGCCTCGCCGCGCTTCTGGATCGACACCGCAATCCAGCCCTCGCGCCAATACGCCCGGTTGGCCCAGCACTCGTAGTACTGCTCGCTGCGTGCCGATGCGCCCTGCGGGCTCAGGAGCACCGGCGCGAGACTTGCGCCATGCATGGGCAGCGCAGGCTCGCCGTGCGAGGTGGCCAGGGGCGGCGCACCGGTCAGGTCCAGCAGCGTGGGCATGAGGTCGGTCACATGCGCAAACTGCGTGCGCACCGCACCCTGATCTGCAATGCGCGCGGGCCACGACACCAGCAGACTGACCCTGCGCCCGCCGCCGCCGGTATAGGTCTTGAACGAGGGGAAGGGCGTGTTGCTCACCTGCCCCCAGCCCATGGGGTAGAGCGCCGGCACTTCGCCCGTGCCGATCTTGTCGACATGCTTCAGGTCTTCTTCGAGCGGCAGCGCGGGCAGGCCGGCAAAGCGCCGGTTGAAGTAAATGTTGCCGTAGCTGCCGGCGGAGCTTGTGCCGCCGTTGTCGGCCGAGAACACGATGATGGTGTTGTCGAGCTCACCCATCTCCTGCAGCAGGGCCACCAGGCGCCCCACGTTCTGGTCGACGCAATCGAGCATCGCCGCGTAGGTTTCCATATGGCGCACGAAGAGCGCGCGCTGATCCGCCGGCAGCGTGTCCCAGGCGGGCACGGCCGGGTCACGCGGGGCGAGCTGCGTGTCGGCAGGCACCAGGCCCAGCGCCTTTTGGCGCGTCAGACGTTCGGCACGCAGCGCATCCCAGCCCGCGTCATAGCGGCCGCGGTATTTGGCCAGGTCGGGCTCCTTGGCCTGCAGCGGGCCATGCACCGCGTTGTAAGCCAGATAAAGCAGGAAGGGTTGCTGCGCGCGCTCGTTGCGGGCGTCGCGCACGAAACGCATGGCGTGATCGGTCCAGTCGTCGGTGGCGTAGTAGCCGGGCGGATACTCGTCGATGGGCGCCAGTGTGTTGTTGTAGACGATGCGCGCCGGAAAGAAGTAGCTGGTCTCGCCTTCCAGAAAGCCATAGAAGCGGTCGAAACCCCGGTGCGTGGGCCAGCTTGAATTGGGCACGCTGGCGTTGGGCGAGTTGTGCCACTTGCCGATGCCAATGGTGGCGTAACCAGCGGCACGCAAGGTCTCGGCCAGTGTGGGTGCGGCCAACGGCATTTCGCCGGAATAGCCCGGATAGCCCGCGTTGTTGTTGGCCAGCCAGCCGGTGCCCACCGAGTGCGCGTTGCGCCCGGTGAGCAGTGCCGCACGTGCCGGCGAACAGATAGGATGTGTGGTGTAGTGGTTGAAGCGCA
>DGIT01000135.1:0-1388 GCA_002386465.1 Burkholderiales bacterium UBA4615
TCTACGATCGCTGAAATACGCACAGATGCCCACTTCGCGCAGCGTACGGTCATCACCCAGCGAAAACAGATAGGTCAGCCCGCAGGCCAGCCACATCAAAGCGCCATAGACCAACAAGGCCTTGGATGTCCACGACAGCGTCGTCCCATTCCAGTTCAGCCACCAAGACCAATTGCCAGCGTTATTTGCATGCATCGCGCCCCCTTGTGTTGACACTGTCAACCAAAAGGATTTTTCATGCAAAACGACCGCGTGAGTGGTTTGCTCCAGCGTTATGGTCCCTACGCGTTGGTGACGGGCGCCTCTGAGGGCATCGGAAGCTCTTTCGCAGAGGAGTTGGCCAGGGCCGGGATGAATGTGGTGCTCGTGGCCCGCAGAGAGGACCGATTGCACACGTTGGCCAAGGCGCTGGAGGACCGCTACAAAGTCCTGTGCCCAGTCATCAAAGCAGACCTCTCGAATGCAGAGGAACTCGATGAACTCTTGCAGGTCACAAATTCGCTGGAAATATGCCTGCTGGTCTGCAATGCGGGATTTGGCACCGCCGGTACTTTTCTGAATGCAGACATCCAGGCAGAGATGAACATGCTGGATGTGAATTGCACGGCGGTCACACGCCTAGTGCATCACTTTGGGTGCAAGTTCAAACACAGGGGCAAGGGTGGGGTCGTATTGTTGAGTTCGATCGTGGCGACGCAGGGCGTCGGCAGATCGGCCCACTATGCCGCCACGAAAGCCTACGTGCATACCATGGGCGAAGGTCTGCAACAAGAATGGCAGGGCACTGGAGTCGACTTGTTGATCGTGGCTCCAGGACCGGTCGAGACCGGGTTTGCTCAGCGTTCCAACATGCGGCTGGGGCGAGCGGCGACGCCCGAGGTGGTGGCACACGAGTCCTTGAAAGCGTTGGGCCGGCACCGGATTGTTCGCCCCGGATGGCTCGCCAAGGGCATGGCTCTGGCCTTGTCCACCGCACCCCGTTGGCTGCGAGTGAAAATCATGAGTTCGATCATGGGGTCAATGACCCAGCACCTGTCCCGGTGACATAGGAACCCACATGGCAAAGACCATCAACGATCTGGAATTGAAAGAGGCGTGCATTCAGGCCGCCAGGGAAGTCATCGCCGAGCGCGGCGTCGAGGGACTGAGCATGCGGGATGTCGCCAGGCGGCTGGATATCTCTCACCAAGCACCCTACAGGCACTTTCCGAGTCGTGACCACCTGCTGGCTGAAATCATGCGCAGGTGCTTCGAAGACTTTGCAAATTTCCTGGATCAAAGCGCCAAAGCAAAAGCGGATGATGAGCTTCGGGGGATGGGTGAGGCCTACATGGCTTATGCCGCGCGCATGCCACTGGAGTACCGGTTGATGTTTGGGACGCCCTGGC
>DGIT01000135.1:1410-2765 GCA_002386465.1 Burkholderiales bacterium UBA4615
GGAGCCTGCCGCGCACCCAGAGCTGGTCAAGCATGCGGTCCATGCGTTTGATGTGCTCACACAAAACCTACTGACCAGGCATGGCAAGCGAAAAGGCGCAAAAAAACAGGCTGAACTTGAAGCCATGTTCATCTGGTCTGCCTTGCATGGGTTGGCAACCATTGAGCATTCCAACGTCATGCAGCACCTGGTGCTTTCAAAAGGTGTCCAAACGCAATCCAAGAATTTCATGATGTTCATGATCCAGACCGCTTTGGAATCGGGTAAGTCAGAGGAGTTCATCAGCCATGCGTCTTGACCACCTTTTGCAGACGCTGCGGGCTGCGGCCATCGCGCTTGCGCTCACCCAGATTTCCGGCTGCACGAGCTTCAATTACACGAGAGCTGATAGCCCTATTGCACTGACCTCGGTGCCGACCATGGACCCCAGACCCCAAGTTGCTTTGGTCTTGGGCAGTGGCGGTCCGCGTGGTTACGCGCATATCGGAGTCATGAAGGTGCTTGAAGAAGCGGGCATCGAGTACGAACTGGTCGTCGGCTCCAGCGTGGGTTCCCTGATCGGAGCCTTTTGGGCGAATGGCTACAACGCGTCGGAAATTGACGAGTTGTCCCGACAAGGCGGCCCGCTGACTGTTTTCGATTTTTCAATCTTTGCGGATCGTGGATGGATCCGTGGCCAAAGGCTTCAGAACTTCGTGAACGACCGCTTAAGCAGCCCGCGTATCGAAGTCATGCCCAGAAAATTCATCGCGGTGGCTACGCGCATGAGCGACAAGCAGCCGGTTTTTTTCCAATCCGGTAACGCAGGCGTGGCCGTCAGGGCATCCAGTGCCGTGAGCCGAATCATCTCGCCAGTGGGCATCCAAGGTGTGGAATACGAAGACGGCGATGAATCTCTGCCCGTCGCTGTTCGCGCAGCACGCCAGGCGGGGGCGCGATTTGTGATCGCCGTCGATGTGACGGCAGTTCCTGGAACCGCCCCTGCCGACACGTCTGTCGGAAGGCTTGAGCGAGAGGCCAGACGGCGAGCCCGAATTGATCCTGAATTGATAAATGCCGACTTTGTGATTCATCCTGACCTTGGATTCGGGACGTCGCCAACGCCAGCATTCTTTGAACAGGCTCGCCGGTCTGGCGAGAGTGCGGCGCGGCTTTTGTTACCAAGCCTTCAGGCCGCGATGGCTGCGGCTAATGCGTCGCGTGCCAAGCCAGTGATGAAGTTCGAATCCCCAACCCCACCAAAAAAAGGGGGTGCGAAAACAGAGCAAGTTAGTTAAACAATCGCTTCTGCTCCGCCAGAACAAGTCCTGCTAACTCGCTCAGCCGATTTGTCAGGCGCTCAGAGCCCCGCACCA
>DGIT01000135.1:2818-11505 GCA_002386465.1 Burkholderiales bacterium UBA4615
GGCTCCTGACTGACCCCATGGCGAACTGGACGTTCGCAAGCCCGTCGCTTTGCGGATCTCACTCCAGGCGCTCGAAGTTCGTGGTGGTGTCCAGTTGGCCGAAAAGCGACTACCACTTATCCATAGCAGGCATACGCCCTCACGACCTTTCCTGCTTCGCTGAACTCAAAAGTCTCTGCGACCGATTGATGGCGATGATTCCGATAAAGGACTGTCACGGTTTGAAAGCCAATCAGCACCTTGTCGAGTTCGAATTGCAGTTCGGGCTGTACTGCGAGGCCTGCGCTCCAGTAGCTGCGCAGTGCTTCTCGTCCAATGACCCGGCCATTGCCGGTACGCTCCGCCGCGACGGGCGAAAGGAACGCGACATCGTCACTGTAGTGGGAAAGGATCGCGTCAATGTCACGGCTGTTCCAAGCGCTGATCCAGTGTGCGGCAAAGGCTTCAGCCGAAGTGCGTGACGTGTTGTTCATTGATGTACCTTGGTTCAATTGGCGGCCGGTTGAGAGGGCGACGCATGAAGCCTCAACCCCAGCGCGGCAATGACCTTCATGATCGTCGCGAACTCGGGGTTGCCGTCAGTTCCGACACGCCATCGCTAACAGGCTTGGCATCGCCGGCGTTGCCGAGAGACAAGTGTCGGATGCGGACGTCGATGGCTTCCGCTTGAGAGGGCTCAGGCCACCTGCAGTTCAAAGCGCACTTCGCGGCCCATCGCCGTGGCGATGTTGACCAGCGCGTCCAGCGAAAAGCGCGACACCCGGCCCCGAAGCAGGTCGTTCATGCGCGGCTGGGTCACTCCGCAGCGCTGGGCGGCTTCGGTCTGCGTCCAGCTGCTCTCCTGGACGATGGCGGTGATCTGGCGCATCAACTCCGAACGGGCGCGCAGGTTGGCCGCCTGCTCGGGCGTGTCGGCGATGGCGTCCCAGACGCTGGCGAAGGATTCCACCTGCTGCACAGGCTTCTTGCTCGTGGCGTTCTTTGCGGTCTTCATCAAACGCTCCTTGGACAACGCGAGCCATCGCGTTCGGGCCAATTCAACATCCCGTGGACTTGTCGCCTGGGTCTTCTTCTGGAACGCGTGCAAGACAGCCACAAAGTCCTTCAGGCGCGCGGTGTAGATCACACGGTACGTCCCTGACTCGTCCCAGATTCGAAGCTCCTCCACGGCCTTGCCGATGGCTGGCATGGGCTTGAAGTCGGCAGGCTGCTCGCCGCGCTGGACCTTCTCCAGTTGGTAGCCGGCGTCCTGCCGCACATCTTCCGGGAACTCCAGAAGACGCTTGAGCGAGTCGCCGAGGAACCGCACGGCCTTCATGAACTAAATATATCCAAATGGATATAAACGCGCAACCGATTGCCAGGTTGCTGGGTGCTTGGCTACTTCAACCCCTCCGGCTGTGGCAGCCGTACCAAGATGACTGACCCGATGCAGCAGACGGGCCGCGTGCTGCGAGAAAGGGGTTGAGGGCAGGGTTCGCAGTCGCCCCACGTCTCAGAACCTCCTGACTTTCCGGGCGGCGGTACGGCGCCAGGGGTGTCTGAGTGGTAGCCCAGTCTGACTCCGTACTGGCAGTTGTCAGTAGGAACCCAATACTCCCCACTTGGGGAAATTTGGGTTCCTCTTGACACCCCTCCGGAACTGCCTCGGTCACGATCCCGGACCGGCCGGTCACGATCCCGGAATCGGCGGTCACGTTGCCGGACCGACCGGTCACGATTCGCCGGAATACGCACTCGGCAAGCACCGCGGCCAGCGTACCCACCAGCGGCCTGGTCACCGAGGCCAGCGCAAACGGCGTGCGCGCGCTGGCTGGCGTGCCGCGCTCAGGATCGGTCACGCCCTGGGTACCGGCCACGATGACCTCAGCACGGTGCACCAGCGCATAGCTGAAGGCCCGCAGGCTGCCCGCTCGGGCCAGCACGACCAGGTCCGACGCCAGTTCGGCCGCGCTTGCGGCGGCGGGCAGCAACGCAGGCATCAGCGCGATCGACAGGGCACGACACGCCGTGCGCATGAACGGACCAGCCTGCCGGGTGTCGGCTTCCGACGGCCTTACTCTGGCGGGTGGGCCGTCGCGCGCGCTCATCTCGCTCCGGGCAGTGGTTCAGCCGTCCAGCAGCGCGACCAGCCGCCCCAAGGCCTCGTCGATGACGGGTTGCGGCGCACGTTCGACACGACGGGCCTTGCGTGCCACGAGGTCGAGCATCCTCACCTTGTTGATCAAGGCCACGCCCTGCGTCTTGCATCCGGTGCCGGTCAGGCTCACGGCGAAGCCTGCATGACGCGAGAAATCGCCCCCCTGTGTGATGGGGGCCAGCAGCACGTCGCCCAGCTTGTTGAAGTCCTTCGTCGTCAGCACCAGGGCGGGGCGGGNNGCCGCGCTGCTCGTGACCCATGGCGGGATCCAGGGGCACGCTCACGACGTCCCCACGGTCGAAGACGGGCACTACCAGGCCTCCCGGCCCACGGGCTTGGCGGATTCCCAGAGCGCGAGGTCTGCCGGCGGTGGCGCCTTGGGGTTGCACTGGGCGATCATGTCCGCCAGCACGTACTTGCGCTTGCGCGACAACACGATCTGGTGCTGGTCGTTCGTGTCCAGAGACATGGCCTGACCGGCGGCCAAGCCGAGATCCTTGAGTACTGACGGGGGCAGAACGGCGACCGTGCTGTTGCCGTACTTTCTGAGAATGACTTCCATGCGGTAGGTCTGTTGCGGCGGGTTGCGAGGCAATGTATCGAGACTGCGGAGTCTATGTCAAGCGTTGTTGAACATGCGGTACCGTCGGCAAGGTTGCCCTTTGGAGCGTGCCAGTCCCAGCCGCGGCGATTCATGTCTTCGGGTCTCGTAGCGGCATCCAACGCAGACGGTTCCCGAGCCAAGCGCTGGGCATGCGCGGCCTGTATCCAAGCTCGAGAGCCTGAGCGGAAGAAGCGCTCAACGCCTTTGTGCCGGACGCTTCGGATCATCGATACATTGCTGCGCATGACGCCACGCGCAGCGATCTGTGCGCTTCATCGCAACTCGTTCGAATCCCCTCGCCACCAGGATTCAGTGCCCTCAGCGCCTGAGTAAGTTGGTGCTTCAGACCCTCCTGCCTCGCCAGTTTTTTCAGTTCTTCATTCCTTCAGCCTAGCGAGTGGCGCTCGCGCGTTAATCCAGCCACATAGCAGGCCGCAAAGCGCCCACAGGGCTGGCGCTTGGCTGGGGCGACTTTGGGTGTGGACCTCTAGTAAACAGCGTTGTGGCGTTGCCCTGAGCCGTGTTGATGTCCTTCAGGCGCAAGGAGCGGTCGGGTAGTGCTTGCGTGGAGCAGGCGATGTCCACGACCGAGGCATAGGGCTTGCTGGCTGGACAGGTACCAAATTCACTCCCAGTCGTGGAGCCAGCCGCAGCCCGCCACGTACTCGTCACGCAGCCACAACACGAGGCGGTCGTGATAGCCCCGCCAGCGATACAGCCACAGCATGTCCCCTTCAAGGGGTGGGCGCCCATCAGGGCAGGGGTGAGACAGTGCTTGGCGCATGGGTGCCGCTGCGCTTTCATCGCCGACCACCACCCGGTCCGGCGCGCCAAGTTGTGCCAGTGCTTGCCCTGCGCTCGCGCCGCGTGTGACGAGACGTGTGGCCAGTTCACGCATTACCCTGTGCTTGGAGCCGTCCCAGCGGTCGACGTCGGCGTTCCAGGCTGCCCCGTCAAAGTGCCCGGGCGTGGCACGCAGACGCCGCCACTCGTCGGCCAGTTCGGCGTCGGGTGTTGGTGCGGCCCCGGCCAGCGATGGCGCCGCTGCGGCCAGGCTCAGGCAGGCCGCTGCCGCGAACCGCCTCAATTGAGCACAAAGTCTCACCGATACAGCATGATGAAACGAAAGAGGGGTCGCTGGTGGGCGGCGGTCCATACAGTCCACAGAAATAATCTGATAGCTTCGAGCGATGAAAGCTAGTTACCTTTTTGTTGCCGCCTTCGCGGGCCTGATGCTGGTAGCGCAGGCCCCGCAAGCTCATTCTCCTCAAGTCGCCTACGACCTGCTCGAGAAGGAAAAACAGTCTACCCAGATCTACAAGGCCTACTTCCCTGATCTGGTGACGGCACGCAAGGCAGCGATCTCTTTTCACGATCATCTGCTGGAAAGCCAGTATGCGGCGGGTTATCTGGTGTTGGAGCTGGATGCGGCCGATATGGACCGGTTGCGCCCCTTTGGCTTTCGGTTCGAGCACGCGACCGAATTCATCCGCAAGCGCGACGAGTTCCTGACCCAGATGCAGATGCTGCAGTCGCAGCGCATACCCGGGTCACCGGTGGGTGCGGACTCTCGCACTGGGAGGTCCGGGGTCACCACCAGTGCCACCACTTCCACCTCGGCGGTTGCCGCAGCGGTTGCGGTGCAGACTATTCCCAACTACAGCTGCTACGAGACGGTGGAGGGCACCTTCGCCGAAATGCAGAACTTCGTGGCCACCAGACCGACTCTCGCCAGCATCGTCGATGCGGGCGACTCCTGGGAAAAGACCAGGGGCCTGGGCGGTTTTGATATTGCGGTGCTCAAGCTCACCAACAGCGCCACGAACATGGTCAACGGCGTCAACGTCGTGAAGCCCAAGCTGTTTGTCAACAGCGCGATCCATGCCCGTGAGTACACCACTGCGCCGCTCGCGCTGGAATTCGCGCGCTGGCTGGTCAACGGCCACGGTGTGAACGCGGATGCGACCTGGATCCTGGACCACCACGAGGTCCACCTGATGCTCCACACCAACCCCGACGGGCGCAAGAAGGCAGAGCTCGGACTGTCCTGGCGCAAGAACACCAACAACGATTACTGCACCAATAAGAACACGCGTGGTGCGGATCTCAACCGTAATTTCAGCTTCAGCTGGAACAGCACCAACGGCCGGGGCTCCAGCGGCAAGACTTGCGACCTGACCTACCGTGGCCCCAGCGCCGGCTCCGAGCCGGAGACCAAGGCGATGCAGAGCTACGTGCGCAGCCTCTGGCCTGACCGCCGCGGCCCCTTGCCCACCGATGCTGCGCCGGCCGACACCAGCGGCATACACCTGGACATCCACAGCTACAGCCAACTGGTGCTGTGGCCCTGGGGAACCACGACCACGCCCGCACCCAACGGCACTGCGCTTCAGACCCTGGGGCGCAAGTTCGCATGGTTCAACGGCTACACCCCGCAGCAGTCGATCGGCCTGTATCCCACCGATGGAACCAGTGACGGCCCAAGCTACGGGGAGCTCGGCGTGGCCGCATTCACCGTGGAGCTCGGCACCTCGTTCTTCGAGAGTTGCACCGAGTACAACAACAACATCAAGCCCAAGAACCTGCCGCTGCTGATCTACGCTGCTAAGGTGGTGCGCACGCCCTACATCACGCCCGCCGGCCCCGACGTGACGACCATCACCTTGTCGGGCGACGCCTCTGGCGGCGGGGTGCTCCCGGGCACCGTGGTGTCGCTCACTGCGTCGGCCACCGACACGCGCTTCAACAACAGCAACGGCGTCGAGTCCGTTCATCACATCGCCGCGGCCGAGGTGTACATCAATGTACCGCCCTGGCAGGACGGCGCCGTGCCGATCCCGTTGGCGGCCTCCGACGGCAGCTTCAACGCCACCACCGAGGGCCTGGTCGGCAGCCTGAACACGTCCATCCTGCCCCCGGGTCGTCATATCGTCTACGTGCGCGCGCAAGACGCCAGCGGCGCCTGGGGCGCGGTGAGCGCGGTGTTCCTGACCGTGACCAACACGCCCGCACCGCTGGCCGCTTCGTTCAGCTACAGCTGCGTCAACCTCAGCTGCAGCTTCAATGGCAGCGCCTCCACCGGTGCCCCCACAAGCTACTCATGGGTCTTCGGAGACAACAACTCTGGCTCCGGCGTCACCGTCACACGCACATATGCCTCGGCAGGCACTTACAGCGTCACGCTCACGGTCGGCAACGGCAGCACCACAGCCAGCCAGACCCAGAGCCTCACCGCCATGGTGCCGGCGCCTACGCTGGTGAGTGGGGTCGAAAACAACAACACCCTCAGCAGGGCGCAGCTTGTCAGCCAGAACCCGGCGCTGGTCAGCGGCACGATCGGCGGCAGCACCGATCTGGACTACTACCGCGTCTCCCTGGCTGCCGGTCGCACCCTGACGGCCACGCTGACGCCCAATGCCACGTCCAATTACGACCTTGCAATTTACGACGCCAGTGGCGCCCTTGTGTCCAGCAGCACCAAGGGCACGGGGCTGGTGGATGTGGCCAGCAGCGCACCCAACGCGGGCAGCGCCGCGGTCACCGTTTATGTCCGGGTCAATTGGGTGGGCGGACTCACTGGCGCCACAGGCACCTACACGCTGCGGCTGGAGCAGTAGGCGGTCCATCGCATCGACACCAGGGCCCTGAAGAACCGCTGGATGTGGGGCACCGCCGCCGCGGTGCTGCCCTACGTTCATCAGGGCGCTGTCCAGACCCATCAGTAGCTCAGCGGCCCGCAGATGATCGATGGTCTAGGCGCTGCGCGAAACCACACCCGGGACGCTGCTTGAGGCCACGCTTTGCAAGCGGGGCTTCACGGCACCGTTAAGTACCTGCGCCGTGCGCCCAGCGTCAGCAACTGATGGGAAAACGTGAAGCCGATGGCGGATCAAAGAACCGAGGAAGCGCGCTTCCAGAACCTGCTGGGGTAGCCTTGGTCGCCGCATTAGGCAACCGGCTTGTTGGAGCTGGGCGGCATGCGCATGCACTACCTAGACGAGGGGCCGCGCGAGGGTTTGGCCCCGAAGAAGGGCAAACCCATCGGCTGCGGTGGATAGAACGGGCTGACTGTGACCGCGGGTGTTGGCTTGAGTTTGGTGGTCGCTCCAGCAACCAGTGGCGCCGCCATGAGTATCTGTGCGAGCCAGCCTATGAATTTGCGGCGATCATCATCGAAAATCGAGTCATAGTCGTCACTTGGGTCAAGTGAGCTTACTTGCAAGCTTTATACAGAAATCTGTACACTTGTCTGATGAAGACTACACTCAATTTAAACGACCAACTGCTGGCCGATGCCAAGGCGCTTGCGGCCCAACAGCGCACAAGCCTGACGCGATTGATCGAGGAAGGACTTCAGTTGCGACTGCGTACGAAGGTGGACGTTCCTGCGGTCGCCAGAGTTCGTCTGCCCGTGTTTAAGGGCCGCGGTGGACTGGTCAAGGGGGTGAACCCGCTGAGCAACAAGGCGCTGCTCGAGGCGCTTGGCGATGACGCCTGATGTCAATGTGCTCGTCGCGGCTTCGCGCAGCGATCACCCTCACCATGCCCTCGCGCGTGATTGGCTTGAGCAGGCGATCAGCGCCTCAAGGACCGGGCCGGCCCTGACACTGATGCCGATGGTGATAGCTAGTTTTTTGCGGCTGGTCACGAGCCCGAAGATCTTTCAGCAGGCCACGCCGAGCAGGGATGCCGTTGCGTTCATTGATGCGGTCTTGGCTTCGCCGGGGGTGCAACTGGCGGCCTTGGGTCCAGAGTGGTCGAAGTTACGGCAACTTTGTCTCGACAAGCAGCTGACCGGCAACGATTTACCCGATGCCTGGTTGTCCGCAGCCGTGACGCACCGTGGTGAGCATCTCGTGACCTTCGATCGAGATTTCAGAAAGTTGCTCGTGCGCAGTCAGTTCACCTTGCTTGTCCCCGTTTAGCGAGACCGTTTCTGGTCTGCGACCACCCACCGTTCTTCTCTGTTCAGGAGTTGTCTGCCGATGCCCGAGACCAAGACCGCCGTTGTCACCGGCGCCAGCCGCGGCATCGGCCATGCAGTGGCACAGCGCTTTCGCGACCAGGGCTGGCGCGTGATCACGGTCTCTCGCCAGCCACCGCCCGACCGCTGCCCCTGGAGCGACGGCGGCAACACGCACATCTCGCTGGACTTGTCCGATCTGAAGCAGATCATGCATACGGTCGAGCAACTGCGACCGCTGCTGAGCGGAGCCAAGCTGCATGCGCTGATCAACAACGCCGGCATCTCGCCCAAGGGGCCGGGCGGCAGCCGCATCAATTCTCTGACCACTGACATCGATGTGTGGCAGTCGATGTACAACACCAACTTTTATGCGCCTCTGGTGCTGACCCGTGGTTTTGCACAGGAGCTTTCCAATGCGCGAGGAGCGGTGGTCAACCTGTGCTCGATCGCTGGCCACCGCGTGCATCCCTTTGCGGGCTCGGCCTATGCCACCTCCAAGTCGGCGCTCGGTGCGCTGACGCGTGAAATGGCCAACGACATGGCTCCGCTCGGCGTGCGGGTGAACGCGATTGCGCCGGGCGAGATAGACACCGACATCCTCTCGCCGGGTACCTCGCGGATCGTCGAGAACGACATCCCGATGCGCCGGTTGGGCACCGTGCACGAAGTGGCCGACCTGATTGAGTTCCTATGCAGCGACAAGGCGTCCTACATCACCGGCGCCGAAATCCCGATCGACGGCGGGCAGACTGTCTGAGCGTCTGGGGCGATGGCTGCGCGCGACGACAGCGCCGTCTGCTGACGTGCGGCGAGCATGGCCTCGATCGGGATCTCGGTAGTCTTCTTGATAGATTTCACGCAGATTCCTAGTGCGCAGCCGCCCCGTTCGAATCGCCAACCCCACCAGAACAGGGGGGCAGAAATCTGAGCGAGTCATTTAAACCATCCCCTCTGGGCCGCCAGACACCTGCGCTCGC
>DGIT01000135.1:11555-13335 GCA_002386465.1 Burkholderiales bacterium UBA4615
TTTCGTGCCACTTGAAGAGGCCACTCGAATGAAAAAGATGATCCTGGCCTCCCTCCTGATCAACGTGGCGGTGCTCATCCCGGTCTGTGTCAGTCTGCTCTTGGATGCTGCCTGGGTTGCCGATGTCTACAGTGCCGCCAGCGCCGCAAGGGGCATTCTCCTGTCCGTGTACGGTGCAATACTGGTGGTTTTAGCGGGGTTGCTGTTCACGCGGGAGCCGATGCTCGTCGCGCCCTTGCTGCTGGTTCAGGTGCTCTACAAGTTGACTACGCCATTCACTGTGGGCAGCTTGCGAATCAAGTGGTGATCAGCAACCTCGTCATCGTGGCCCTGCACCTGACGACGCTGAGTCTGATTCTTATCGACTGGCGGCGCGTCACAGCCCGATCGGGTGCCGCTGGATAACAGAGCACCAGCCTGTGGCGTATGTCCAACCAGTGCAGAGTCCCCTTCCGGGAAGCGCCGCTTCAAGAAAGGCTGCCATGTCCGCGCATCGGCTCCACTGCTTGGTCTGCTTGTCATGCGGGTCATCGGATGGCTAAAACGGCCATCCTAGTGAGGTCTCCACCATGCGCGTTTCCGCCACCGAAGCTAAAAACAGATTCGGCAGCCTGTCGGCCCAGGCCAAGCGCGAGCCTGTGATCGTGAAAAAGGCGGGTCAACTCGATACCGTGATTCTTTCGGCTGAGCACTACCATGCCCTGCTGGTTAACCACGACAAGGCCAGCCATGCCGCTCGGAAGAAGAGGTTCGAGGCCGAGTTTGGGGACTGGATCACTGCACAGAACGCTCGCTTTGAAGCGAGAGGTATCCCTGGGGCTGACCTGCGTCCTTGGTGAGCAGAGGATGGCCCAGCACGACGTTTTCGCCAATCCAAGTCATAGCGCCGCCGACGGCATCCCTTACGTGTTGGTGATCCAGAGCGACTTGCTCGATGCCCTGGCCACGCGACTGACCATTCCTCTCGCCACACCCGATACGTTAGTCAAGGTGCCGACCATGCTCTGCCCGGTCATCGTGGTCAAGGGCAAGCGTCTGCATGCGCTTGCGCACTATGCTGCCCCCTTGCCTGCCAAGCTCTTGCGGCGTCGGATCGACAACGTGGCTGCGCAGGGCAGTGCCTTGGTGTCGGCTGTGGGCGCGGTGTTGTCGGGTATCTAGGGCCTGCACACCGGCGTGCTGCACTTGCGCTCGTCACAGGTTCGGGTCGCTATGGTTCCAATCCCTCAGTACCCCGAAAGAAGTTCCATCTCGACCTAAGCGGGTTTGTTCGACGATCTCGATTGGCCCGCCAGTTATTTGCCTGAGTCGTGCGGGCCTGCGTCTCAAGACGACTCAGGCGCCATATGGGAGTCTGCGAATCATGATGGGACTGAGGTGGCTGTCGCGAGCGGCCACTACCGGGGTCTTGTGATTCAGCAGGTCCATGATCTGAAGGAGCTGTGTCGTGCTGGTTGATATTCCGCCAGCCCAATCTTGCCGCTCGTTCAATTCGCGAACCGCTGGTGCAACTGTGCTCGTCTGACGAGCAGGCAATGCATACCTTGACTTAGGCTCTCGCTGGTTTGCCGACATTTCCATTCATTCTTCAGAAGGTTCACGACCATGTTTCATCGCACCCTCTGCCGAGGTTACGTTCCCATCCTGTTTGCCAGCCTGGCGCCCGCCGCTGCGATGGCGCAGGCCGAGCCCAAGGGCTTCTACGCCACGATCTACGGCCAGTACAGTCAGATTGGCTCCTCGGACTTTACCGAGTCGGGTGCCCAGGGTGCCGGATCGG
>DGIT01000147.1:0-24483 GCA_002386465.1 Burkholderiales bacterium UBA4615
GCATCAGTGCCCAGGCCTCAGCGGGAGTGACCTCCCCGAAGTAAGGTAAAGATTTGACGCGGGCGCGCTCGGCTGCGCGAGCGAAAATCGCATCAGCGGGATCGCGTTGGGCGGATTCCGTATTCATCAGTCTGTGGGCTGTGGCTCAAAATTCGAGTTTACCGAGATCGCAGGGTGCCGTCAGTCGGATCACTGCCCGCTGAATGGTCTGTACCTGGATCGGGTCAGGCAGCTTGAGGCGCCCGGGAGCGCAGCCCGGCAAGCGTGCCGACGCGGGGTCGACTCGAAGAGGCCGCTCACCGACCCTGAAAGCGCGGCGTCGTCTTGGCCAGAAACGCAGCGTAACCGGTGCGAAAGTCCTCGGTGTCAAAACAGTCGAAGCAGACTTCGCGCTCTGCTGCGGACAACGGTGTCGGGTCCTGCAGGCGGCGGGCAAACTGCTTGTGCCAGCGGGCCACGAGCGGTGCGCCTTCGGCGATGCGGTGGGCTGCGGCATGCGCTTCGTCGGCCACAGCGTCATCGGGCACCACACGGGTGACCAGGCCCTTGTCCTTGGCTTCAGCGGCATCGAAGATGCGCCCTTCCAGCAGAATCTCGAGCGCCACATGGGGACCCACGAGTTTCACGAGCGGCGCCATTTCGTCGTAGGCCATCACCAGCCCCAGATTCTTGATCGGGGCACCAAATCGGCTGGAGGCGCCGCAGATGCGCAGATCTGCGAGCGATGCGATCTCCAGTCCGCCGCCCACGCAAATGCCGTGGATTTGCGCCACGACCGGGTGACGACACGCCGCCATCTGTGCAGCCGTGCGGTGCATGTCATGGCCATAGTCGATGGCCTGGGTCTTGTTGGAGCGCTCGGTGGCAAACTCTGAGATGTCGTTGCCTGGTGAGAAGGCGCGCTCGCCCGCACCGCGCACGATCACGCAGCGCACTGCATCATCAGCCGACAGCGCCTCAAAGGCCTCGCCCAGCGCGCGCCACATTGGGCGCGTCATCGCATTCAGCTTGTGCGGCCGGTTGATGACGACGGTGGCGACGTAGCCGTCGCGTTCGATCAGGATCTCGTTCATGTCGCTCAAAATTCAGTCAGCCCGCTGAGTGCGCCCGCTGAGTGCGCCCGCTCAGTCAGCCTTGACGTTCAGTTCCTTGACCATCTTTGTGTACTTGACGTTCTCGGCGCGCACGAACTCGCGGAAGGCTTCGGGGGTCTGCGGGCCCCCAAAGAGCACACCCTGCGGCTCGAGCTTGCTGCGCACCTCGGGGTCGGCCATCGCCTTTTTCATGGCCTCGTCGATCTTGGCCACGATTTCTCGGGGCAGGCCTTTCGGGCCCATTACCGAATACCAGTTGGTGACATCAAAACCGCGAATGCCTTTTTCCTCGAAGGTGGGTACATCCGGCAGTGAAGGCAGGCGCTTCTGGCTCGAAATGGCCAGTGCGCGCAATCTGCCCGAGCGGATGTGCTCCAGCACCGGCGGCAGGGTGTCGAAGTTTGCATTGACCTGACCCGCCACCAGATCGACCACGGCCTGCCCGCTGCCCTTGTAAGGGATGTGGGTCATCTGCGTGCCGCTGATCTGGTTGAACAGGGCTCCGGCCAGATGCTGCGTGCTGCCCACACCCGATGAGGCATAGGTCATCACGCCGGGTTTGGCTTTGGCCAACGCGACGAGCTCCTCGACTGACTTGGCGGGCACGCCCGGATTGACCACCAGCACGTTCGGCACATAGCCGATGTAGGTGATCGGGGTGAAGTCATTGAGCGCATCGAAGGGCACCTTGGCCATCACGTGCGGGGCGATCGCGTTGCTGTTGGCATGGCCTGCCAAGAGCGTGTAGCCGTCGGAGGGCGACTTGGCCACCGTATCGGCGGCGATCGTGCCGGCTGCGCCTGCGCGGTTTTCCACGACCACCTGCTGGCCGAGCAGATCGGAGAGTTTGGTGGCCAGCACGCGTGACACGATGTCGGTGCCGCCGCCCGGCGCAAAGCCGACCAGGAGCTTGATCGGCCGCGTAGGCCAGGATTGCGCCATGGCGCTGATGGGCAAAGTGCACGCAAGGGCTGCGAGCGTGCACAAACTGTGGCGTCGGCTTTGAGAGGCCATTCGGGTCTCCTTGTTCGTTCGGATCGTCATATCAAAATTGGGGTCAGACCCCATTTTGCTCATTTTGCGCGCTGTGTGCCTCGGTTGGGCGGGCAGGGGTTCAGGCGGCTTTCAGTGCTGCCTTGGGTGTGGCGGCCTGCGCAAGATAATCGATCGCGGCCTGCACGCCACCCTTCTTGTGCGGCACGCCAGCGGCCTGCAGACCCATTTCCACTCCACCGAGCGTGCCCAGCAGTGACAGGTCGTTGAAGTCGCCCAGATGGCCGATGCGAAACACGCGGCCCCCCAGTTTGCCAAGGCCTGTGCCCAGCGACATGTTGAAGCGCTCAAGGACGCGCCTGCGAAACGCATCGGCGTCATGGCTCTTGCCGTGGGCATCCAGCGGCATGAGGACGGCAGTCAGCGCGCTGCTGTACTCGGCCGGGTTGGTGCACAGGATCTCCAGGCCCCAGGCGCGCACCGCACAGCGCGTGGCCTCGGCATGCCGGTCGTGGCGTGCAAACACATTATGCATGCCCTCCGCCAGGAGCTGATCCAGCGCAGTCGCCAGTCCGTAGAGCAGATTCGTGGACGGCGTCGTGGGCCAATAGCCGCTGGCATTCGCCGCAATGATTTCATCCCATGCCCAGTACGCGCGTGGCAAGCCCGCTGTCTTCGATGCCTCGAGCGCCTTCGCAGACACCGCGTTAAACGACAGGCCAGGCGGCAGCATCAGGCCCTTTTGCGAGCCGGCGATGGTCACGTCCACGCCCCACTCATCGTGACGGTAATCGATGGAGCCCAGCGATGAAATCGTATCGACCAGCAGCAGCGCCGGATGCCCCGCGGCATCGATGGCCTTGCGCACCGCTGCAATGTTGGAGGTGACGCCCGTCGAGGTTTCGTTGTGCACGACGGCCACGGCTTTGATGCGGTGCTGCGTATCAGCAGTCAGTCGGGCGTGAATAGCCTGTGCATTGACGCCGCTGCGCCAGTCGCCGGCGATGAATTCAGGCTTGAGCCCGAGCCGCTCAGCCAGCTTTTTCCAGAGTGAAGCGAAATGCCCGGTCTCGACCATCAGCACAGCATCACCTGCCGAGAGCGTGTTGACCAGCGCTGCCTCCCAGGCACCCGTGCCCGAGGCCGGATAAATGATGACCGGCTGGCGGGTCTGGAAGACCGGCTTGATGTCGGCCAGCACCTTCAGACCTAGCTGTGCGAACTCCGGGCCGCGATGGTCAATGGTGGGGTAATCGATGGCACGCAACACCGAGTCGGGCACATTGGTGGGCCCGGGGATTTGCAGAAAGTGGCGGCCGGCGGGATGCGAGTTGAGCGAGACCATGGGAGGGCACTCCTTTTTTGCATACAATATGCGATATTCAATCCTTCGGCAACCCGCATGAGGTTGCGTTGAGTCCTGAGCCATGCGACCTGCCGCCGCGTTCTCCGCACCCCCTGAGCCCACCAGCGTCATGGCCGCACTGGACCGGCGCATGCTTCACGAAGCGGTGGCCGAGAGCCTGCGTGAACGCATCATCGACGGTACGCTGGCGCCGGGCGCGCATCTGAATGAACGCGTGTTGTGCGAGCAGTTGCAGGTCTCGCGCACGCCGCTTCGCGAAGCGCTGCGCACCCTTGCAGGCGAGGGCGTGATCGAGTTGTTGCCCAACCGGGGCGCAGTGGTCGCAGCCATGTCGCGCGCCAGCATCGAGCATGCCTTCGAACTGATGCGCGTGCTCGAAGCCACTGCCGGTGAACTGGCAGCCCGCCGTGCTACCGAAGCCGACGTCGAGGCCATTACCCGCTTGCATGCCGAGATGACGCGTGCACACGCTCGGCGCAACCTGCCAGTGTATTACCGGCTCAACCGCGAGATTCATGAAGCGATCGTGCGCTGCGCCGGCAACCCGGAACTGGAGTCGGCATACCTGCGCCTGAATGCCCGTTTGCAGGCGCTGCGGTTCCGCTCCAATCTGAATCGCGACAAGTGGGACGCAGCGCTGCGCGAACATCACGACATGATCGATGCCCTCACCCGCCGCGATGCGCGCAAGCTGGGCGCGCTCTTGCGTGCCCACCTCGATGCCAAGCGCGATGTGGTGCTGGCGCAATGGGTTGAACCTGACCAGGACACCGCACGATGACTGATTCGCACGCCACCGTAGCCTCTCGCCGCGTCTTTCTGTCGCCGCGGCTGGCGCGTAACGATCTCGCCCTCAGGCTGCAGCGCGAAATGCAGGGCGATGTGCTGTTTGATGCAGCCTCGCGCGGGCGCTACGCCACCGACGCTTCGATCTACCAGATCCAGCCGCTCGGTGTGGCGGTGCCGCGGTCTGAAGCTGATCTGGCCATCGCACTCGATGTGGCCCGCGATCTGAAAGTGCCAGTCCTGGCGCGTGGCGGTGGTACCTCGCAGTGCGGCCAGACTGTGGGTGAGGCGCTGGTCATCGACCACTCCAAGTGGTTGGGCGATGTGGTGGCCTTTGATACCGAGCAGGCACCCAAGGACCCTGCAAGCGCCACTGTGACGGTGCAGCCGGGCATGGTGCTCGATCGGCTCAATGCATTCCTCAAGCCGCATGGGCTGTGGTTCCCGGTCGACGTATCCACCTCTGCGCAGGCCACGATTGGAGGCATGGCGGGCAACAACTCGTGTGGGTCGCGATCGATCGCATACGGCAACATGGTGCACAACGTGGTGGGGATTGATGCTATCCACGACGATGGCACGCAGGCCTGGTGGGGCACCTTCACGCGCGGTGATGGTTCTGCAGGCGACATGTCGCTCTCCAGCAATCGCGTGCGCAACATCGTGAGCGGCCTGCACGCCATTGCCGATCGCGAGCGCGACGAAATCCGCAGAGTCTGGCCCACCGTGATGCGGCGTGTGGGCGGCTACAACCTCGATATTTTCGAGCCGCGCTCCCAACGTCCGTATACCGCGGACGGCGGGCTGAATCTGGCACATCTGCTGGTGGGCTCCGAAGGCACCCTGGCCTGGACGCGACGCCTCACGCTCAAGCTTTCGCCGCTGCCGGGCGCCAAGGTGCTGGGTGTGATCTCGTTTCCCACGTTTCGCCAGTCCATGGCCTTGACGCGGCATATCGTCGAACTTGGCCCGGTCGCAGTTGAACTGGTCGATCGCACGATGATCGAGCTGTCGCGTGCCAATCCCGCTTTTCGGCCCGTCATCGACAGTGCATTGGTGGGCGAGCCCCAGGCCGTGCTGCTGGTGGAGTTCGCAGGCGATTCGCGCGAGGCGCAGTGTGAAAAGCTTGCGCGCCTGCATGAGCTGATGGCCGATCTGGGGCTGCCCGGCAGCGTGATCGACCTGACCGACGACGCCCGCCAGAAGGCACTCTGGGAGGTGCGCAAGGCCGGTCTGAACATCATGATGTCGATGAAGGGCGACGGCAAGCCGGTGTCATTCATCGAAGATTGCGCAGTCCCGCTGGAGCATCTGGCCGATTACACCGATCGGCTCACCGAAGTGTTCCATCGCCACGGCACGCAGGGCACCTGGTATGCGCATGCATCGGTGGGCACACTGCATGTGCGGCCCATCCTGGACATGCGCCGTGCCGGTCCGGATGGTGGAGCAAGCCGCATGCGTGCAATTGCAGAAGAAGCCGCGGCACTGGTGCGCGAATACAAGGGCGCGTTTTCCGGTGAGCATGGCGACGGACTGGTGCGCAGCGAATGGGTGGCCTGGCAGTTTGGTGCACGACTCACGCGCGCCTTCGAGGAGGTCAAGGGTCTGTTCGATCCCGACAACCGGCTGAATCCGGGAAAGATCGTGCATCCCTCGAAGATGGACGACACCGCGCTCTTTCGCTTTGCACCCGGCTATGCGGTGCAGCCTTTGGTCACCGCACTCGATTGGTCGGACTGGAATCGCCTAAGCGATCCGGCTCCAGGTGCCGCACAACGCGCAGGCTTCGTGCTTGAAGGAAACGGCGTTGCACTCAGCGCTGCCGGCACCGGGAATGATCCGGCTCAAGGGTTTTCCAAGGCCATTGAGATGTGCAACAACAATGGTCATTGCCGCAAGTTCGATGCCGGCACCATGTGCCCGTCCTATCGGGTCACACGCGACGAGCAGCATCTGGTTCGCGGTCGGGCCAACACCCTGCGCCTGGCGGTATCGGGGCAACTGGGTCCCGAGGGTCTGGCCAGTGAAGCCGTGCGTGAAGCCATGGACCTGTGCGTGCAATGCAAGGGCTGCAAACGCGAGTGCCCCACCGGCGTGGACATGGCTCGCATGAAGACCGAGTTCCTGCATCACTGGCATGCACGCCATGGCCTGTCGCTGAAAGAGCGGCTGATTGCGCATTTGCCGCGCTGGGCCCCCTGGGCGGCGCGCGTGGCGCCCTTGGCCAATCTGCCTACCACCTGGCCCGCTCTGGGCCGTGTCCTCGCAGGTCTGGTCGGTCTGAGTCCGACACGCAGTCTGCCGAGGTTTCGATCAGACGGCTTCCTGCGCAGCCTGCGCGCTCCATCGGCTTTGGGCCCCGGCACGCAAGGCACGCGCGAAGTCGTGCTGTGGGTCGATACATTTGACGATCACCTCGAGCCAGACAACGCGCGCGCCGCGTTGCGCGTACTCGAAGCCGGTGGCTATCAGGTGCGCGTGGCCGGTGCGCCCGGCAGCGGCATTGCAACTGGCGAACGCGCGCTGTGCTGCGGCCGTACCTATCTGGCCGCCGGGCAGGTGGAGCAGGCCCGCGCCGAGGCACTGCGCACCCTGCGCGCCTTGCTGCCTTTTGCTCAGCGCGGCGTGCCCATCGTAGGCATTGAGCCTTCCTGCCTGCTGACGCTGCGCGATGAGTTTCTGGCCATGCGGCTGGATGCGGAAGTGGGCGTGCCCGGTGCAGCGCAACTGCTCTCCGATCATGCGCGTCTTCTCGAGGAATTCCTGGCCGATGAGCAGGCCGCTGGTCGCCTGCATCTGAAACTCAAAGCCTTGCCTGAATCACGCGCACTGGTCCACGGGCACTGCCATCAGAAGGCCTTCGATGCGTTTTCGCCTACCTTGTCGGTACTGCGTCTGGTGCCCGGCCTGAAAGTGGAGCCGATCGAGTCAGGCTGCTGTGGCATGGCTGGAAGTTTCGGCTATGACGCGCGCCATGCCGAGGTCTCAATGCGCATGGCGGAGCTGTCCTTGCTGCCCGCGGTGCGGGCCAGCACGTCCGATACCCTGATCGTGGCCGATGGCACCAGTTGCCGGCATCAGATCGCTGACGGTACGCAGCGTCAGGCGCTGCATCTGGCACGGGTGCTGGAACGGGCGCTAGCCTGATGCCTGCCCCGGTGCACGCTGCTCAGCGTGCAGCAGGGCATCGCGCAGGGCTTCCTGTCGGAAGGGCTTGGAGACGAAATCATCCATGCCTGCGTCATGGCAGCGTTTGCGATCCTGCTCGAAGGCGTTGGCCGTGACCGCGATGATCCAGGGCTGGGCCCGCTCAGCCGGCAGCGCCCTGATGGCCCGGGTGGCTTCCAGTCCGTCCATGATCGGCATCTGGACATCCATGAGCACCACGTCAAACGGGGCGCTGCGCACGGCCTCCAGAGCTTCTTCTCCATTGCTGGCAAGCGTGGCCTGAATGCCGAATTTGCTCAGGACCGTCAGGGCCAGGGACTGATTGACCGGATTGTCTTCGGCCACCAGGACGCGCAGTTGTTCAAGCTGTGTGGTCGGCCCAGGCTCAACCGGGGCCGTCTGCAGGTCGGACGTCGGCACATCGACCACGACAGAAAACGTGAATCTGCTGCCGACAGTCGGCTCACTCTCGAAATCCAGCACTCCGCCCATCAGGCGGATCAGTCGTGCGGTAATGGCCAGACCCAGGCCCGGGCCATCTGCTCCGGGAGCAGCGGCAATGGATGGCCGCTGCAGGGCATCGCGCAGCCGACTTTGCCGCTCGCGCGAGATGCCGGCCCCGGTATCACGCACCATGCTGCGCAATCGCACCCGGCCGTCGGATTCGTTGTGAGCATGCAGTTCGATGCGCACTTCGCCCTGCTCGGTGAAGCGAATGGCATTGGCCAGCAGGTTCATCCAGACCTGCTGCAGATGCGTCGGGTCGCCCACCAGGCGCGCGGGCAGCGGGCCGGTCCACAGCAGCATGCTCAGCCCTTTGCGTTCGGCCTGCGCGCGCATCAGTGCCACAGTGTCCTGGATCAGACGCAAGGGCGAGAAGCCGCGACGGTCCAGGTGCATGCGTCCCGCTTCGATGTCCGAGAAATCCAGTACCGCATTCACAATGCCCAGCAGCGCTTCGGCTGACTGGTTCAGGGTCTCGACATAGCCGCGTTGCTCGCGGTCCAGGCGGGTGGCCCGCAGCAGTTCGATCATGCCAACGACGCCGTTGAGCGGCGTGCGCACTTCGTGGCTCATGGCCGAAACGAATTCGCTCTTGGCGCGGGTGGCCGCCTCGGCTTCCTCGCGTGCGGCTTCGGCCCTCACCCGCGCAGTGCGTTCGGTTTCCAGGCGCCGGGCCAGGCGCGCCAGCGCCTCCAACCCCGTATCGGCAGGCAGGGGGGCGCCGGAGGTGTTCGATTCGGAAGGCGGGTTCACGGGCAGGTCAGGGCAACTCGGAAGCAAATCTGTGCAGTCAGAAAGGTCATCACGAAAGATGACTGTAGCGCACGGTAGTCCCAGTCTGCCATGAGAAGGCGGGGTGATACACACCTGCCGGTCGAAGGGCGGCATAATCCCGCTCCCGCGCGCGTCGGCGCCGCGCTGAGGCGCGGGCACCCGCGCCTTTGAACCGGCCTTGCGCAGAACGGTTCCCTGCAACGAGACTCTCCCATGCCCCAACCGCTGAATCCCGATCTGCGCCGTGCGGCGCTCGAGTACCACGAGCAGGGGCGCCCCGGAAAAATTGCGGTCACGCCGACCAAGCAACTGACCAACCAGCGCGACCTGGCGCTGGCGTATTCACCGGGCGTGGCCGCTGTGTGTGAGGCCATCGTCGAGGATCCCGCGGCAGCATTTCGGTACACCGCGCGCGGCAACCTGGTGGCGGTGATCACCAATGGCACTGCAGTGCTGGGGCTGGGTGCCATCGGGCCGCTGGCTGCCAAGCCTGTGATGGAAGGCAAGGGGGTGCTCTTCAAGAAGTTTGCCGGGATTGACGTGTTCGACATCGAGGTCGATCAGACCGATCCGGACAAGCTGATCGACATCATTGCGGCGCTTGAACCGACGTTTGGCGGCATCAACCTGGAAGACATCAAGGCGCCTGAGTGTTTCTACATCGAGCGAGCCTTGCGCAGCCGCATGCGCATCCCGGTGTTTCATGACGACCAGCACGGTACGGCGATCATCGTTGGAGCCGCCATCCTCAATGGCCTGGAGGTGGTGGGCAAGCGCGTGGCCGACTGCAAGCTCGTGGTCAGCGGTGCCGGGGCCGCAGCCCTGGCCTGCCTCGATTTGCTGCTCGACCTGGGCTTTACGCGCGAGCAGATCTGGGTGACCGATATCGAGGGCGTGGTGTGGCAGGGCCGCACCGTACTGATGGATGAGGAAAAGGCCCGGTTCGCCCAGGCCACGCAGGCGCGAACGCTTGGCGAGGTGATCGCCGATGCGGATATTTTTCTGGGGCTGTCGGCCGGGGGCGTGCTCAAGCCCGAGATGGTGGCCAGGATGGCTGCACGACCGCTGATTCTGGCGCTGGCCAATCCCACTCCGGAAATCCTGCCTGAAGCAGTGCGTGCAGTGCGCACCGATGCGGTCATTGCCACCGGGCGCAGCGACTACCCCAATCAGGTCAACAATGTCCTGGTCTTTCCGTTTCTGTTTCGCGGCGCGCTCGACGTGGGGGCCACCACCATTACCCGCGAGATGGAAATCGCTGCGGTGCATGCGGTGGCCGAACTCGCCCGGGCCGAGCAGTCGGATGTGGTGGCGGCCGCCTACGGATCGGCTGCTGCTGCGTTTGGGCCGGACTATCTGATCCCGCGCCCATTCGATCCGCGACTCATCGTCAAGATCGCCCCGGCGGTAGCCCGGGCAGCCATCGACAGTGGCGTGGCGACCCGACCGATCACGGATTTCGACGGGTATCACGCCCAGCTCGAGCAGTTCGTTTATCACTCCGGCAACTTCATGAAGCCGATCTTTTCGGCGGCCCGTCGCGCACAGACCAAGCATCGGCTGGTGTATGCGGAGGGCGAGGACGAGCGCGTGCTGCGCGCCGTGCAGCAGGTGGTTGACGAGCGTCTGGCGCGTCCGATCCTGGTGGGCCGTCCGGCCGTGCTGGAGCGGCGCATTGAGCGCTTCGGTTTGCGCATCCGGCTCGGTCAGGATGTGGACGTGGTCAACCCCGAATGGGACGAGCGCTTTGGCGAGTACTGGCGGTTCTATCACCAGCTCACGGCGCGCAAGGGTGTCTCGCCGCAATATGCGCAAATTGAAGTCCGACGGCGCAATACGCTGATCGGTGCGCTCATGATCAAGCGCGGTGATGCCGACGGCATGTTGTGCGGCACCTTTGGCGTGTATCGCCAGCATCTGCACTATGTGGATCAGGTGGTGGGCCGCCATGCGGGCGCAAGCGTCTATGCCGCCATGAATACGCTGATGCTGCCGGGGCGTCAGGTGACGGTCGTCGACACGCACGTCAATCACGACCCAAGCGCCGAGCAACTCGCCGAAATCACGATGATGGCTGCAGCCCGGCTGCAGGCCTTTGGCATCCTGCCCAAGGTGGCGCTGCTGTCGCATTCGAATTTCGGGTCGTCCGACTGGCCGTCTGCGGTCAAGATGCGCGACACCCTGGAGATCCTGTCGCGCCTGGCCCCCGAGCTGGAAGTCGAAGGCGAGATGCACGGTGATGCGGCCCTCGATCCTGAGCATCGACGCACGCTGCTGCCCGAGGGCCGCTTGAAGGGAGAAGCCAATCTGCTGGTGATGCCCAACATCGATGCGTCCAACATTTCTTACAACCTGCTCAAGACGGCGGCCGGCAATGGCATTGCCATCGGCCCGGTGCTGCTTGGGGTGGCTGCTCCGATCCACATCCTCACTTCGGCCGCCACGGTGCGGCGCATCGTGAACATGTCGGCCTGGACGGTGGTGGAGATCAACGCCGCGCGCTGAAGCTGTACGGGCGGCGCTGCGAAAGCCTGTGCGGGCTGCCCCAGGAAAGTAACCGTCTGGGGGCGCTTAGGCAGCCGTTTGTCGGCGCACCCGGTGCGCCTGCCTCTTGGCAAGTTCACGCCCGTCACGTTCCCGCTACGCTTGTGCGTTCTGGGTTGATCCGACCCGCGTGCACAGCCAACGGCCATGTCTTTCACCGATCCATCCTCGTCATCGACCGATCCTGCGCTGCTGCAAGCCTGCAGCGCGATGATCCTGGATCGGATGTCGCAGGTGGTGGCCGAGGCCTTGACCCGCATCAGCGATGAACTGACGGCCGAAGCGCTGCGCTCCGAACTCCATGAGCGACGCGAGCTGCTGCTCGATGCCGTCATGCTGGTGCGCGAAAGTCGCCTGGATATCGAAGCGCGTTTTCGGCGCAGTTTCACCGAGGTGTTCCAGGGCCGGATGTTTCCGGGCGAGGCCCGCGCAACCGACCGTGCGCAGCAGCCAATGCGCGAACTGTCGCTGATGTCCGACGACAGTCTCAGCGATACGCTTGAGGTCGGACGATTGGCGCAGCGCGCCGGAGGCGCTCTCGATCCGGAGCAGGTGTTGGGAATTCGCGCACGACTGGCGGCGCTCATTGAACGCGACTGGTTCGATGAAGCTCGTCACCCGGCGTCACCCGATGCGATCTTCGAGGCCCTGCGCATGGCACTGGCCGAACTCGCGCCACGTGCCGAAGTCAAGACGGCGCTGCTCGACGCCTTTGAGCCGCATGTCAGCCGCAGCCTCAATGGCGTGTATGAGGCGGTCAATGACCAGCTGCGTGCGCATCATGTCTTGCCGCGTTTGCGTGCACAGGTGCAGACTGCCTCGGACGTCTCCCGACGGGCTGGCGCGCCCGACACCGCTTCGCGCTCCGACACAGAGCCTGCCGTGAATGCTTCGGGCGCTGCAGTGTCAATGCGCACGCCCCCCGCTGCAGGCGCTTCAGGTGGCATATCGGGCGGCACGATGAGTGGCACGTCTCAAACCGGTGCAGCCCAGACCGGCTGGAGCGGGCAGGTGGTGGCGCAGTACCACGATGCGATGGCCCAGGCGCAGGCCGGCCGACCCGCCGGACGTCGCCAGATGGCGCAGTTGCTCTCGAACCCTGCGATGTTCGAGACCGATGAGGGCCCGCTCGCACCGGTGGGCCCGCCGCTCGTAGCGGTCCTCACCGATCTGCAGCGTGACCACCACAGCAGCCAGTCGCCGCTGTCCGGCCCCGACATTGCGCGCCACGTCCGCGCACAGGGCACTCCGCTTGACCAGGTGACGGCCGAGATCGTCTCGCTGGTCTTTGACTACATCTATTCCGATCGCAGGCTGCCTGACCCGATCAAGCAGCAGCTGCTGCGTTTGCAGGTGGTGGCAGTCAAGGCGGCATTGCTGGATCGCGGATTTTTTGCGCGTCGCCAGCATCCAATTCGCCGGTTGATCGATCGCATCTCCGAGCTGGGCGTGGATCCCGACCAGGATCTGGCGGCACACGGGGCGCTGGTGGCGGGCATCGCCGCGATTGTGGATCAGGTGATCGCCGAGTTCGTGACCGACCTCGCCGTATTCGAACAAGGCATCGCGCAGGTCAATACGCTGGGTGAGCAGCAAGCTGAGCTGCGCGCCCAGCGCCTGGCGCGTGCCGAGCGCGAGGCGGCACTGCGCGAGGCGATGGCCCTGGCGCAGGACGAGGCACGCACGGAGCTTGAGCGGCGCATGGATCAGGACGTGCCCGCTTTCGTTCAGGACTTTCTGTTCAGCAGCTGGGCCGATGTGCTCGCCCGGGCGCGCTGCGCACCCGATGCAAGCGCCGGCGCACAGGCATGGTCTGTGGGTCTGCGCGCTGCCGAGTACCTGATCTGGAGCGTGCTGCCCAAGCAGAGCGACGAGATTGCGCGGCTCGCGGCAGTGCTGCCGGGACTGATGCGCGGACTGAACCGGGGACTCGATCTGCTGGAGCTGCCGGCAGACGCCCGAACTGGCTTTTTCGATGCGCTGCTGCGCACCCATACCCGTGAACTCGAGGCCGCCAAGAAACGCAGCGGCAGCGGCTCAGCACCACGTGCGACGGCCGTGCGGCTGCAGGCCGATGGCACGGTCGGGTTTGCACCCGATGCCGCGCAGGCTGCACGCCCCGTCTCAAAGTCGACTGTCGCCGCTGCATGGCCTGCGTCGGTCCAGGGTCTGGTCCGTGGTCAGCGTCTGGATCTTCACGAAGATGGTCAGCGTCAGACGTTCAAACTTGCCTGGATCAGCCCGGCGCGCAAGCTGTTCATCCTAAGTCGCCATCCGGATGAGACGCTGACCTTCGATGCGCAACGCATGGCCGAGATGTTGCGTGCCGGTACGATGTCGCTCTCGCTTGAGCCGATCACGGTGGAGCGCGCCATTCGCCGTGCCGCCAGCGACGAGGTGCTGGACACGCTCACCGGCGCGCCCACTCGCACGGCGCTCCAGGAAACCTGACTCGTCGCTGGACATCGGTATCGGATGACTCCGATTCGGATCGGTTAGCATCGCCGGCATGCGCGTCGCACTGCGATCCCTGATTCGCCTGATCTGTCTGCTGATGCTGAGCCTGTCGGGTCAGGGTCTGCAGGCGCGCGAGCCTGCCCCGCCGGTTTCACGCGATGAACCCGCAGCCGAGGTCGCGCTTGCCGAGTTGCCGATCGAAGCCCGGCGCATGCTCGATCTCATCCGCGCCGGCGGCCCTTTTCGCTACGACAAGGACGGCACGGTCTTTGCCAACCGCGAGCGCATCCTGCCGCGTCAGCCGCGCGGCTATTACACCGAATACACCGTGCGCACGCCCGGGCAACGCAACCGCGGAGCACGACGCATCGTGGCCGGTGGCGACGTGGCCGTCACGCGCGAGTTCTGGTACACCGACGACCACTACCAGTCGTTTCGTCGCATCCGGGAGTGAGTCGATGAGCCCCACCAAACCGCCTGCTCAGGCCGTGTCACCCCTGGGCCGACGCAGTGTGAAGACCCTGCATGCGCGTGCGGTCAAAGAGCGGCTGCGCTGGTTGCATGCCGATTGCTCCGCTGCGCGCAGCAAGCGTGATGTGATGGCGACGCTCGCCCGGGCATTCGCGCTGCCCGCGCACTTCGGTGGCAACCTCGATGCGCTCTACGACTGCCTCACCGACCTGGAGCCGCTGCCGGGTGATCCGCCTGCCGGCTTTTTGTGCGTCGTGGAAGGCCTGCCCGCCGGCAGTGGTTTCGGTGCTGCGCAGATCGAAAGTCTGCTGGAGGTGTTCGCCGATACCGCCGACCACTTTCGCAAAAGCGGTATCGGGTTTGAGCTGTTTTATTCCCTTAGCGGCGAATCCCCAGCGCGTCCATGATCGCATTCAGATCGCCGACGCCGCCCTGAGGGACCTGACCCTTCGGAGTGAGCTTGTCGATCAACTCGGGCAGGCCCACGGCCATGCCGTTGGCGGCCTCGCGTGGCTGCACACCGGCCTGCCGGGCGGCCTCGCTGACGCGGTCAATACCCAGCGTGCGCTCGATGTCCTCGGCACTGATCGGTTTGTTCGGGCCGGTGCCCACCCATGAATCTGCCCGGTCGCCCAGACCGTTGCGCCGGAATGCGTCCAGGATCTCGCCCAGACCGCCCATGGGATGACCGCCTGCAGGGCCCGCACCCGGGGCGCCCGCCTGACCCATGCGGTTCAGCAGATCGCCCAGCCCGCCCGGCCCTGCCGCAGGGCCTGGGCCAGCCTGTCCGCCCATGCGATTGAGCAGATCGCCCAATCCACCGGGGCCCGCACCGCCGCGCATACCGGCGCCACCCTGATTGGCCAGCATGGACATGAGGATCTGCAGGAGGGGATTGGCAGCGCGGGCATTCTGTTGCCCGCCCATTGCGCCGCTGAGGGAACCCAGAAGTACGTCGATCAGAGCCATGATGGTTGCTTCAGGAAAGGTGGAAAACGCTCAGCCTACCGCAGCCCGCTGAAATCCCCGAAACGCGTCTGCACGGCAGCCAATGCGGCCAGTCCGGCCGTCTCGGTGCGCAGCACGCGCGGCCCGAGCTGCAGCCGCTCCCAACCGGCAGCCAGGGCCCCCGCAGTTTCGTCATCGGTCAGACCGCCTTCCGGCCCGACCAGCAGCCACAGCCGCTCGGGCGTCGCTCCCACCCGGACCCGCTCGCCCCCATCGGGCGACAACAGCCACCTCGGTGCGTCCGGGTCAGGCCCGCCCTGCTGCGCAGGGGTCTGCAGCCAGCGGTCCAGATCGATGACCGGATGGATCTCGGGCACCCGATCGCGCCCGCACTGCATGCAGGCAGCGATGGCAATGCGTTGCCAGTGCCCCAGACGCTTGGCGGCGCGCGGTCCATCCAGCCTCAGGACCGAGCGGCGCGCCTGCAGCGGTTGAATGCTTCGCACACCCAGTTCGACCGCCTTTTCCACGACCCAGTCCATTTTGTCGCCGCCCGGCAGGCATTGGGCTAAATGCAGTGCCATCGGCGATTCGGTGCCGGCGTCGATCGGGTCGGCGAGTTGCACGGCCGCACCATTGGCGCGTGCCTCCAGCAGCGTGGCCGGCCAGCGCAGGCCGCTGCCGTTGAACACCTCCAGCGCAGCACCGGCGGTCAGGCGCAACACGCGCACCGCATGATGGCTGGCCTGCTCATCGAGCTGCACGGTGGCACCTCCTAGCAGCGGGCCGGGATGAAAGAGTCGTGTCGGAGCGCGTTCGGACATGGCAGGGCAGTGTAATCGCGCAGCCCATCGCCAACGGCCTCTACGCCGCGTCATACCGCCGCGCCACGGGCATTTCGCACGGATCGGGCGGCCTGCCTTTGTTAGAATGGCCGGCTCGGCCTTCATGTCCAGGCGCGTCCCAGACCATGCACAGTTCCTCTCGTGACGCCTTCGCAGCGCCGCGCCCAGACGGCGCGGAGCAGGCATCCGAGACCCTGTCCTGGGCTTCTTCGGCTTCCCCCTGGATGCCCGGTGAACCGCAACGCATGGCCGCTGCCATTCGGGTCCTGGCCATGGATGCAGTCGAGCGCGCGGGCTCAGGTCACCCTGGCATGCCCCTGGGGATGGCCGACATCGCTGTCGCGCTCTGGAGCCGACACCTCAAGCACAACCCCGCGCAGCCCGCATGGTTCGACCGAGACCGTTTCGTGCTCTCCAATGGGCATGGCTCCATGCTGCTCTATGCGCTGCTGCATCTCACGGGCTACGACCTGCCCATGGACGCACTGCGCAACTTCCGGCAGTTGCATTCCGCCACACCCGGACATCCCGAAGTCGGTGTCACGCCCGGTGTGGACACCACGACCGGGCCACTTGGCCAGGGGTTGGCCAATGCGGTGGGCATGGCGCTCTCCGAGCGTCTGCTGGCTGCCGAATTCAACCGCGATGGCTTTCCGATCGTCGATCACTTCACCTGGGTGTTCGCAGGCGACGGCTGCCTCATGGAAGGCATCTCGCACGAAGCCTGTTCGCTGGCCGGCGTCTGGGGGCTCTCGCGGCTGGTGGTGCTCTATGACGACAATGGCATTTCCATCGACGGTCCGGTCGGCCAATGGTTCGCAGACGATACCGTGCGCCGCTTCGAGGCCTACGGCTGGAACGTGATTGCCGATATCGATGGGCACGATGTGCACGCCCTGGACAGCGCGATTGCGCTGGCGCGCCAGTGGGGCGTCGATGGCCGCGAAGGACCGCAGGGCCGGCGGTTTGCACCCACGCTCATTCAGTGCCGTACCGTGATCGGCCGCAGTGCCCCAAGCCGCGCCGGCACGGCGCGCAGTCATGGCGAGCCACTGGGCGCTGCAGAAATCGCCGGTGCGCGTCGCGCGCTGGGCTGGTCGCATGAACCGTTTCATATCCCTCCCGACCTGTACGCCGCCTGGGATGCCACCGGCACAGGCGCACAACAGCAGGCGGCGTGGGACGAACTGTTTCGGGCCTATGCCGAGCGCTATCCGCATGAGGCCAGCGAATTCGAGCGGCGCATGCGCGGTGTGCTGCCGGCCACCTGGGAGTCCAGCCTGCAGGCTGCTTTGGAGGCTGCGGCGGCGCATCGCGACCCGATCGCCACGCGCAAGGCGTCTTTGCAGGCCTTGAATCTGCTGGGACCGGCCCTGCCTGAATTGCTGGGTGGATCAGCCGATCTGACCGGGTCCAACCTCACCGAGTGGGCGGGTGCCGGCGCCCTGCGCAGCCCGGTCGCAGTCGGCCAGGCCACTGGCCGTCATATCCATTACGGCGTGCGCGAATTCGGCATGAGCGCGCTCATGAATGGCATTGCATTGCATGGCGGCTTCATTCCTTTTGGCGGCACCTTTCTGACTTTCAGCGATTACAGCCGCAATGCGCTGCGCATGGCTGCACTCATGCGCCAGCGGGTGGTGTTCGTCTTCACCCACGACTCCATTGGGCTCGGTGAAGACGGCCCCACACATCAGGCGGTTGAGCAGGCGGCCAGTCTGCGCATCATGCCGGGTCTGGATGTCTGGCGTCCGGCTGATCCGGTAGAGACCGCCCTGGCATGGGGCCTGTCCATCGAGCGCGACGACGGGCCCAGCGCCTTGCTGATGTCGCGCCAGGCCCTGCCGTGCGTGTCGCGCACACCGGCTCAGACCGATGCCATCCGCCGCGGTGCGTATGTGCTGCACGACCCTGCGGATGCGCGCTGTGCCCTGATCGCCACCGGTTCGGAGCTGGGGCTGGCCCTGGCGGCCCGCGACCTCCTGGCCGCCGACGGCATTGCGGTGCGGGTGGTGTCCATGCCCTGCACCAACGTCTTCGATCGCCAGTCCACCGACTACAAACGCAGCGTGCTGCCCGACCGATTGCCGCGGGTGGCGGTCGAGGCGGGCGTCACCGACTTCTGGTGGAAATATCGCTGCGATGCTGTCGTGGGCCTCGACCGCTATGGCGAGTCGGCCCCGGCAGGCGCTCTCTTTGCCTATTTCGGATTCACCCCAGAGAACGTCGCCGATACCGTGCGCGCCGTGCTCTCCCGTCTTTCAACCTAGGAGCTCTCCATGACCTTGCGCGTTGCCATCAACGGATACGGCCGAATTGGCCGCAACATTCTGCGTGCCCATTACGAAGGCGGCAAAAAGCATGACATTCAGATCGTGGCCATCAACGATCTGGGCGACCCCAACACCAATGCGCACCTCACGCAGTACGACACGGCGCATGGCAAATTCAGCGGCACGGTCAGCGTCGATGGCGATGCCATGGTCGTCAACGGCGATCGCATCAAGGTACTGGCTAACCGCGACCCGGCGCAGCTGCCGTGGGGCGCGCTGGGCGTCGATGTGGTCCTCGAGTGCACCGGCTTTTTCACCAGCAAGGAAAAGGCTTCTGCCCACCTGAAAGGCGGCGCCAAGAAGGTCATCATTTCGGCGCCTGGCGGCAAGGATGTCGATGCCACCGTGGTCTACGGGGTGAACCATGGCGTGCTCAAGGCCTCGCACACGGTTATCTCCAACGCCTCGTGCACCACCAACTGCCTCGCGCCGCTGGTCAAGCCGCTGCACGACAAGATCGGGCTGGTGTCGGGTCTGATGACCACGGTGCATGCCTTTACCAACGACCAGGTGCTGACTGATGTGTATCACGAGGACCTGCGCCGGGCCCGTGCAGCCGGCCACAACATGATCCCGACCAAGACCGGTGCGGCAGCGGCCGTGGGTCTGGTGCTGCCCGAACTCGACGGCAAGCTCGACGGCTACGCCATCCGCGTGCCCACCATCAACGTGTCGATCGTCGATCTCTCGTTCATCGCTGCGCGCGACACCACGGTCGATGAAGTCAACGCGATCATGAAAGCGGCCGCCGGCAACATGAAAGGCGTGCTCGCCTACAACGAGGCGCCGCTGGTTTCGAGCGACTTCAACCATGATGCGCACTCGTCCACCTTCGATGCCACGCTCACCAAGGTGTCAGGGCGTCTGGTGAAAGTGTCGAGCTGGTATGACAACGAGTGGGGATTCTCCAACCGCATGCTGGACACCACGGTGGCACTGATGGCAGCCAATTAAAGGCGCACGCAGGCTCGGGGCAGCCCCTCTGGCAATCTGGATTCATGCGGGCTGCTGCCGACCCCGCTCCGGGGTCGGTCAGGCCGTACCCAGATGGCCGATCAGGACGTCGGTCTCGGCGCCCAGGCGCTCGACCCAGGGTTGCAGTCCGGCCACCTCGCCGGCTCTGGAGGTCTTTTCGATCTGTGCGGCGATCGCCGAGCTGCGGTTGGCCCCAACGGTCAACAGCGTGCCCTTGAGGGTGTGTGACCAATGCCGAACCTGCGCGGCATCCTGGTTGGCCAGTGCCTCGCGCAGCGAGGTCATCTGGGCCGACGCTGCGCCACCGAAATGCGGTGCAATGGCCGCCAGCAGGCTTTCATCGCCGCCCATGGCCTCGATCGCGTTCGATCGCGTCTGTTCAGGGGTGGGCACTCGCCCATCGAAGGGCACGCCCGCGTCCGGTAATTGACCGGATTCTGAAGTAATCGTTTCTGACATGGCACAAATCGTAACCGATCTGTGCGCGCGACGGGACCCGCCACGGGCTCCGCCGTTAAAATCCGACACTTCATCAGGCAGGTACCCCATGCAACCCTTCAAGCGACTCTCCGACCTCGACCTCGCAGGCAAGCGGGTGTTCATCCGTGCTGACCTCAATGTCCCGCAAGACGATCAGGGGGCGATCACCGACGACACGCGCATTCGCGCCTCGGTTCCGGCGATCGAGCACTGCCTGAAGGCTGGCGCAGCGGTCATGGTCACTTCGCACCTGGGCCGTCCCACCGAGGGCGTGTTCGATGAGGCCGCTTCACTGGCCCCGATCGGCAAGCGTCTGGCCGAATTGCTTGGCAAGCCCGTGCGTTTGCAGCGCGACTGGGTGGGCGGCGCCGTGCAGGTCGCGGCAGGCGAGGTGGTGCTGCTCGAAAATTGCCGCTTCAACCGGGGCGAAAAGAAAGACGACGAGACGCTTGCACGCGCCATGGCCAGTCTGTGCGATGTCTATGTGAACGATGCCTTCGGGACGGCACACCGTGCCGAAGCCACCACGCATGGCGTGGCGCGCTTTGCGCCGGTGGCCTGCGCGGGCCCGCTGATGGCGGCCGAGCTCGACGCCCTGGGGCGTGCACTGAGCGCACCCAAGCGCCCTCTGGTGGCGATCGTTGCGGGCTCCAAGGTGTCCACCAAGCTCACCATCCTGAAGTCGCTTGCGAGCAAGGTCGATCTGCTGATCGTGGGCGGCGGGATTGCCAATACCTTCATGGCAGCCAGTGGTCTGCCAATCGGAAAATCGCTGGCCGAGACCGATCTGCTGCCTGAAGCCCGTGCCATCATCGATCTGATGAAGGGACGTGGGGCCGAGGTGCCGATTCCCTCGGATGTGGTGGTGGCCAAGGCCTTTTCTGCGACGGCCGCTGCCACCGTCAAATCAGCCCAGGATGTTGAGGCCGACGACCTGATTCTGGACATCGGCCCGAACACTGCCGCGCACCTTGGCGCGATGCTCAAGGCGGCCGGCACGATCGTCTGGAACGGCCCGGTCGGTGTGTTCGAGTTCGATCAGTTTGCCCACGGCACCGAAACCCTGGCCCGCGCAATTGCCGCATCGCCGGGCTATTCCATCGCAGGCGGAGGCGATACGCTCGCGGCCATCGCAAAGTTCGGCATCACCGATCAGATCGATTACATCTCGACCGGTGGCGGCGCGTTCCTGGAGTTCCTGGAAGGCCGCGAATTGCCCGCAGTGGTCGCGCTGCAGGCACGCGCCTGACGCTCTCAGAGCACGCGCGAGTACTGGCCTCGGGGCAGGGCACTGCGCAGTGCCCGGTCAAACAGCATGGCAATCGGGCGCACGAAAAAGCGGCCCAGTGGGGTGGCCGTGACGCCCTCGGCATCGATGCGCACCAGCCCCAGCGCCTCAAACTCGCGCAGCCGCTCAAGTTCATCGCGAAACACCTGTTGCGCCGACACTAGATAATCGCGTTCGACTGCTGCAAACGGGATGGTGCCGTTGCACATCATCGACATGATCACGAAGCGTCGCAGCATGTCATCGCGGCTGAGTTCGCAACCGCGCTCGATCGGCAGCACCCCTGAACGCACCGATGCCTGCCAGGTCTCGAGCATGCGGGCGTTCTGTCCGTAGCTCGGCCCGATGCGCCCGATGGCAGACACCCCCAGCCCGATCATGTCGCAGTCGGGTTGCGTGGTGTAGCCCATGAAATTGCGGTGCAGCACGCCCATACGCTGGGCGACGGCCAGGGCATCGTCGGGCAGCGCGAAATGATCCAGGCCGATATGCACATAGCCCTGCGCGCCCAGGCGTTCGATGGCCAATCGCATCATCGCGAGCTTGTCGCCCGCGCTGGGCAGGTCCCCTTCGTGAATGCGCCGCTGCGGCTTGAAGCGTTGGGGCAGATGGGCATAGCCATACACCGCGATGCGATCGGGGCGCAACGCAGCCACCGTATCCAGCGTCTGGGCGAAACGCTCTGGTGTCTGATGAGGCAGGCCGTGGATCAGATCGATATTCACGGACTCAAAGGCCAACGTACGTGCTGCGTGTGTGAGCTCGAAGACCTGCTCAGTCGACTGCACCCGATGGACGGCCTGCTGCACGGTCGGATCAAAGTCCTGGACACCGAAGCTCAGCCGATTGAAGCCCAATGCGCGCAGCCGCTGCAGATCGACCGCGTCGACTGAGCGCGGATCCAACTCGATCGAACGCTCTGCCTGAGGCGTGAAGCGCACGGCGCGCTCAATGCCCTGCATGAGGCGCTCCAAAGCATTCGGCAACAGAAAAGTGGGCGTACCGCCGCCCCAATGCATCTGGCTGACCGGCTGGCCCGTTCCGATCCGGTCGGTATAGAGCGCGAGTTCGCGTAGCAGATCATCGACATAGACATCGCCTCGACTGCGATCGCGCGTGCCGATCTTGTTGCAGGCGCAGTACCAGCACACCGACTGGCAAAACGGAATGTGCACGTACACAGACAGCGGCGTGGGGACCGGGAACTGCGCCCGATGCTCCAGCCAGCGACCGTATTCCTGCGCGCCGAAGGCCTCCACGAAACGATCGGCCGTGGGGTAGGAGGTGTAGCGCGGACCGGCCACATCGAATCGCTCGATCAGCGCCGGATCGGGTGCTGCAAGGTGGGGCGCCCGTGCCGACGCACCCGACGAGGAGGAGAAAGCGGAGGAGGCGGATGGCGACACGGGCATGCGGCCTACTGTGCGTCCGATCGGGCCCGGTGTCCTTGACCAGGATCAATTCGGCCAAGCTGGACTAAAATCGCGCTCGCAAAGGAGTGTTGCAATGTCGTTGCATTCAGGAAACCATCCCTCAGACGAAAGCGGTTCCCCAGCCGGCGCATCTCAACCGGTCTGTTGCGGCACCTGCGGCCTGCGCGATGTCTGCATGGTCGAAGGCCTGAGCGCCGCCGATCTGGATCGACTCACCGGTATGGTGAGCCTGCGGCGCCGCGTCAAACGGGGCGAGCCGCTGTTTCGCTCGGGCGATGCATTCGATGCGGTGTACCCGGTGCACTTCGGATTCTTCAAGACCCGGGTCACCGCGGAAGACGGGCGCGAACAGATCACCGGCTTTCCCATGCCGGGCGACGTACTGGGGTTCGACGCGATCAGCGCGGGTGCTTTCCAGTGCGATGCCATCGCCCTGGAAGATGCCGAAGTGTGCGTGGTGCCGTTTCGCCAACTGGAAGCCTTGTCACGTGAATTCGACAGCCTGCAGCGCCAGTTGCACCGCGTGCTCTCGCGCGAGATCGTGCGTGATCAGGGCGTCATGATGCTGTTGGGCACCATGCGTGCCGAGCAGCGCGTGGCCACCTTTTTGCTCAGCCTGTCCCGGCGCTTTGAGCAGCGCGGCTTTTCACCGCATGACTTCAATCTGCGCATGACCCGCGAAGAGATCGGCAATTTCCTGGGCCTGAAGCTTGAGACCGTCAGTCGCACCTTGTCACGTCTTCAGGAAGAAGGCGTGGTGACCGTGGACGGCAAGCGCTTGCGTATCGCGCAACAGGGCCGATTGCACGAACTCGCGGGCGTGGGCTTGTCGATCGAGTGAGTCGGCACGTCGGTCGATGCGCCCGGGTCTGATCAACCCCGTGGCTGCAGAGCCTGCAGTGTGCTTAGCAAAACGGGTGAGGCTGTCCCACGGCCAGTGCCACCAGCGCGGCGATGGCCATCGCCGCCAGGGCGCCTCCGGCCACTCGGTGACCCTGCAATTCAAGCCGCGCGGCGAGTGTCTCTGAGCGTCGCATCAGCGCCTGCAGCACAGCGCGTGCAGCACTCAAGTGCACCACGGTACCCACACCGAAGCTCAGCATGACGGCTGCCCCGCGCAGCGGATCGCTGGCGAGTACCGCGATCGCCAGCGCTGAGTAGAGCAGGCCGCAGGGCATGAGCGCCCAGGCCAGTCCAGCCAGCGTCGGACGCATGCTGCGCTGAGTGGGCATGCGCGAACCCGTGTGCTGCCAGACCCGTTGACCCAGTCCATCGATCCAGGCGGGCTGGCGTCCGGTGATCAGGAGACTGATCCCAAGGATCAGCAGTGCGCCATTGAGCATCGCCCATACCGGGCGCAGGAGGGGCAGGGTCTCTGCACCCCAGCGCAGCACGGCCGAGCCGCTGGCTGCTGCCGCGCCCAGCGCCGCATAGCCCAGCATGCGCGCGGCGTGAAACTGCCACTGCTCAGGCCAGTGGGCGGTGCTGAACCAGGCTGATGTTGTGCGGGAGGGCTCCTGCGACACGCCCGGCTGCGCGTGCGAAACGTCGTGTGATGCATGGGAGGCCGGCGATGTACCCGGTGCGGGGGACAGGGGCCAGACCCGGCGCGTGCCCGGATCGAAGCGCGTCTCGCCCAGACCGTGAATGACCGACTGCTGCAGCGCGCTGCACATCATGACGCAATGGAGTCCGCCCAACAGACCCAGGGCGGCGGCCGTTGAGAGCAGTGCAAGCAGACTCATCGTACGCGCTGGTCAGTCGCGCCGATCGGCATCCTGGGAGCGCGCGGCGGTTGCGCTCGCTGCGGACGATGATGCGGCAGTGTGCGACGCAGCCTGGTCACCTGGCTCGATCGGGGTTGCTGGCTGCGCCAGGACCCAGGTGATCACACCTGCGACGGTCGTGACCGCCCAGAAGGCCAGGAACGCGACCGAATAGACGGTTTCACGACCGCTCTCGAACGTCAGTCCGAACAGATGGATGTCATGCGGATCAAACCCTGCAAAGACCAGGATCTC